>CAZXSA010000319.1:0-5133 GCA_964642815.1 uncultured Planctomycetales bacterium
GCGTGGGACGTGCTTTTCAGCATCTCAGCAGGTGATTTTTATGCAACTGAGGGGTATATTTGATGTTAGGGCAAGAGGAGAATGAAAGTGCGTTTCGGAAAAAAGATGTTATTGATCGGAGTGGGAATTGTTTTGGCGGGGAATGGGTTGGGGGAGGTAAGGGGGGAAGGCGGGAAGATAAAAGGCAAAAAGGCAGAAGGCGCAGAGGTAGTTAAGAAAGAAGGCACAAAGGCGGAAGGCACAGAGGCAGTAAACGAGGTAGCAAGTGAGCAAGTTAGCAAGGCAGCTAATCAGCCGGCGGGGGCACACAATGACACAGAACAAAACACAGGCGAGACGCCTGTGCCACACCCAGTGATATCGGTCGATCAGGCGGAGTATGATTTCGGGCAGGTGTGGGCGGGGCAGAATGTTACCCACGAGTTCAAGATCGTCAACACCGGCCAGGGCGAGTTGCAGATTACCAAGGTGCGGCCGGGGTGCGGGTGTACGGTCGCGGGGGACTATCCCAAGTCGCTCAAGCCGGGCGAGGCCGGTACGTTCCCGTTTACCTTGAACACCAAGGGCTTTCGCAGCGCATTCAGTAAAACCATTACCATCGAGTCGAACGACCCGGTGACGCCAAGACTGGTTCTCAAACTCAAGGGCGAGATCAAGGCGCGAATTGAACTCGAGCCTGCGGAGGCGGTGGAGAAGTGCGATGATAAAGCTCTACCTTCAGAGAAGGTGGGCCACCCGTCTGGCTTGAAGGTGCCAACAGGGAATGAGAAGGATGAAGGTGCAAAGGAGAGGGGGGATCGAGCGACCACATGATTGAAGTAACATACGATGACCTGACATTGCTGCGTTTTGAAAATCTCAATCGAGAAGCGGGGCTCGTTCATGCCTTTACGACCCGTCCGCGGAATTACGCACCACATCGTGGATCGGACAAGGAAAAAGCCCTCGATGCCCGGCAAAAAGTCTGCGAGGTTCTTGGTGCGTCCTTTGACCAATTGACTTCTCCGGCTCAGATACATAATTCCCTGATCCTGCGAATCGAGGAGGAGGATATCGGTCGCGGGCGCGATGGGCGGGATTCTGCTTTGCCTTACGTGGACGGCCTGATGACGGATCGATCCGGCGTGCCCATGATTCTGCTGTCCGCCGACTGTCCGTTAATCTGCGTTTATGATCCCGATCGGCCGGCGGTAGGGGCGGTACATGCCAGTTGGCTCGGTACGGTAGGGGGGATAACCGGGCAGTTGGTAAGACGCATGATAGCGGAATTCAACAGCCGGCCGGAGCATTTGCGAGCGACCATTACCCCTTCCGCGGGACCGTGCTGTTACGAGGTTGGCCATGAAGTTCGACGAATTGCCCGGTCCACCCTGAGTCAGGCGGATACCTTTTTTGTCGAACGAAACGGACAATTATTCCTCGATTTATGGACGGCCAACCAGAAGCAACTCATGGATGCCGGCTTGAAGGAAAGTCACATCGAAACGGCCGGCCTGTGCAGTATCTGTGACCGACGTTTCTGGAGCCATCGCCGCGACGGGGCCGGCGCGGGACGAAGTGCGTTGATAGTCGCTTTGCGTGAAAGTTTGACCATGAAAGATTCTCATGACCAAATTTCATGAAACAACCAGAAAAGATGCTTCCGGATCGGTCTCAAATTCCATCAAATACCGGGCATGACTTTATAATATGTCGGCTATTTGCCTGGTTGAGCAATTCCCTGCACGAAGCCAAACCACTTTGGGAGGATGCCCATATATAAAACTTCGCTGATGGAAATCTTCGTCTTTAGAAACGATCATATATCCGTGCTCTTTGGCGAAAATCCAGATAGTCTGATCGTCCGCGTGTTGAAGGTTGAAGTCCCGGACATGCGCCACGCCGGGAAATAACGAGGCGACCAAATGGACACAGTCGAGGGGACAGGTTTTCATCCAATAGCAGCTTCAATTGGGCAAACTCACCAGACGCCGTTCCCGATCCGCGGCAAACGCCAGACAAGCCCGAATATCGTCAAGGGTAAGATCTGGGAAATCGCTTGTGATCTGTTCCGGAGTCATACCGGAAGCCAAATACTCCAAAATATCATACACTGTAATGCGCAGACCCCGGATACAGGGTTTGCCTCCCCGTTTGGCAGGTTCAATGGTGATGTACTGCAAATAGTCCATAAGTATATTGTAAAGATTGTGCCCTAAGCGGGTCAAGTCGAAATCAATATGCCCGTTCGCGAATTCAAATCTATCCGACACTCGTATAAGCGACAAAATGGTTCGTTATTTTAGCTCCACGCTCCAGTAAGCATGGTCGAGGAATTGCTTCCACGAGCGGTAGCGCTCGGACGAAAGCTGGAGATTGATGGTCGGGCTTCGCTTGGGTTTGGTCGGTTTTTTAATGATCTGCATGGCGGCCTGCTCGGGGGTGCGGCCACCCTTTTTAACGTTGCACTCCAGGCAGCAACAGACGATATTGGTCCAGATCGTCCTCCCGCCCTGGCTCTTCGGAACCACATGGTCAAGGCTCAATTCGCTGGTGGAGAACTTGCGGCCGCAATACTGGCAGTGATTGCCGTCCCGGGCGAAAATATTCCGTCGGTTGAACTTGACCTCCTTACGGGGTAAGCGGTCATAGCCAATCAGCCGGATGATCCGGGGCACGGCCATGCTGAAATGCACGGTACGCACCCAATCGAACTTATGCGGCTCGAAGCGGTGCTTATGCTCGCTGACCTGTCGCCAACTGTCGAAATTATAGGAAAGATACTGGTCGTCCTCGATATGGATGACTTCCGCCAAGTCCCGGTAAAGCAGAGAGAGAGCCCGCTTCGCGCTAGCTACGCGAACGGCCATGTAATTCCTGTTCAGGACCAGCACATGACAATTCAGCCCTGATACCAGGGAATCGACATACGCAATGGATGGAGTCGTGGCGAAGACCAAGCCCTCCTTTTCAAATTGCCTTGTCTTCTCCCATTATAAAAGGCCCGTTCAATCCCCGCAAGACGGAATTTCTACCCTGAAAAGCGTTTTTCCAGCACCAGATCAAATCCCATTTTCACCGACCGGTTGCCATTACCGGGAACGAGGCGTAGAATCGTGCCTTTGCGTTGGATGTCCAGGAAAGGAATTCTCGTGAAACTCGCCATGCCGAAAAACATTAAAAACCTCTGCGAACAATGTGCCGCCCTGTGCTGCCGATATTTCGCTTTCGAGATCGATAAACCGCGTAACCGCAGGGATTTCGACGATTTACGCTGGTATTTGCTGCATGAGGATTGCATCATCTTCGTGGAGGACGGCGACTGGTACGTACAGATTAACCGCCCCTGCAAGGCCCTGCGGCCGGACAACCGCTGTGGGATTTACGAAACCCGACCGGCCATCTGCCGGGCTTACTCCACCCGAGGGTGCGATTACCACGGTGACGAATACGATTACGATCATCTGTTCGTGGACGCCGAGCAAATCGCCGAATACGCCAAGCAATATCTGGCTAAACAGCGTAAACGAAAAGCCGCCGCCCGGCGCAAAACCGGGACCGCCTCGAAAAAAAGTTCCACCCGCAGGACCACTCGAAAGGAAAACAACCCCCCGCGGTTGCTGAAGTCAGCTTGAGCCAATCATGAAATTCAAGACCGTCAAAGGCATGCGCGATTTCTACCCGGCCGAGATGGCCCTGCGTAACTGGGTCATGGCGGCCTGGCGACGGGTCTCCCTGCGCAACGGATTCGAGGAATACGACGGACCGATCTTCGAATATCTGGATCTGTACAAGGCCAAGAGTGGCGAGGGAATCGTTTCGGAATTGTTTCATTTTACCGACCGGGGCGATCGGGAACTGGCCATTCGGCCGGAAATGACTCCAACCCTGGCCCGGATGATTAACGCCCGGGCCGCCGCTTTGCCGCGTCCCATCAAGTGGTTCAGTATGCCTCGCCTGTGCCGGGCGGAACGTCCCCAGCGCGGCCGGCAGCGCGAATTCTTCCAATGGAACATCGACATCGTGGGGATCGACGACGAACTGGCCGACGCCGAGTGTATTTTCGTGGCCATCGATTTCTTCCGCGAGGTCGGGTTGCGTCCGGCCGACATGGTCATGAAGATTAACTCGCGCTCGCTGTTGTCGGCCCTGCTGAAAGCCTGGGATATCGAACCCGCCCGCCACGGGAATATTTTCCTGGTGCTGGACAAGCGGGATAAACTGCCCGACGAGGTATTTCAGGCCGAACTGGCGAAAATCTGCCGGGATGACCGGGAAAAAAATACGCTGCTGACGCTTGGTCAGGCCCAAGGTGAAGCAGGTATCCAGTCACTGGGGGATCTGGCTAAAGGCAACGAAACCGCCGAAACTGAGTTGGCCAAACTACACCGACTCTTCAAACTACTGGAGACGATGGGGGTGGCCGACTACTGCACCTTTGATATGAGCGTCGTTCGTGGATTGGCCTACTATACCGGAGTGGTTTTCGAGGGCTTCGGCAGGGGGGGGTTGCGCCGGGCCATATGCGGTGGGGGACGATACGACGATCTCTTGAAAATCCTGGGCGGGCCGGCCATGTCCGGCATCGGTTTCGGTACCAGCGATGTGGTCATTCTGGATCTTTTGCAGGATATGGGACGGCTCGATCCCGCGGCCGGTACTACCCGGAGAATCGAGTTCTTTGTGATTGACGCTGACCCCGAACTCTTGCCCGAAGTGTTGTCCCTGGTCAGCAAGCTTCGTGAAAAGGGGATCGGCGCGGACTTCAGCTATCGCCGTCAGGCCTTGGGCAAACAGCTTAAACAGGCCGATACCAGCGGAGCAAGGCACGCGCTGATCCTCGGCTCCGAATTCCGGCAGGGGGGTCATGTCGTCATAAAAGACCTCACTACGGGGCAACAGAGCACCGTTTTGCTCAATAATTTTCTGGCTAACCCCTTGGCCTGAGCAACTTTTTATTTTATCCTTTACCGACATGTGCAAAGAGCACATTCATTACGAGGCCGCTTTCCAGGATTATCTCCGCAGCAGGGGGGTGCCGTATGTCCCCGTGGACGAACGCCGACGGGCGATCTTCGCCGGGGCCCGGATCAAATCCTTTGATTTTCTGGTTTATCCCCGTTCGGGACGGCATTGGATCGTGGACGTTAAAGG
>CAZXSA010000320.1:0-5099 GCA_964642815.1 uncultured Planctomycetales bacterium
TAGGTTTTCGTGGAAAGCCTGTGGTCGATCATGGCCAGGTATTGGAAGGAAGTCCTTCGCCACGCTGTTGGAGTTGCCGCCTGTTGGGGCATGGCCACTTGATCACATTGGAAGGCCGATCGCTACAATTTGCCAATAGCTTTTACCGCCTCCGGCCGTTTTTTTCCGGAATCAAATAGAAGGCGAACCCTGTTGAACGGGGAATGATTGTCGCTTTTGGAAGAGATCATCGGTCCTCAAGCAGTCGATCCACTGCCGACCGCGCTCAAAGGAGTTGCATTACAATAAGCCAAAATAATCTCGATCAAATGGTCCCGGTTGATCGGCTTGGAGGCGTAGTCGTTGCAGCCGGCATCGAGGCACTTCTGTCGATCACTGGCCATGGCGTGGGCGGTCAGGGCGATGATGGGGCCGGTGTAACCCTTGTGGCGAAGCCGACCGGTGGCCTCATAACCGTCCATTTCAGGCATTTGCATGTCCATCAGGATGATGTCGAAAGGCTGGTCGCCGTCTTCAGGGTTGTTTTCATCCGCTCCCGCCCAAGCGGTGTCCATGGCTTGCCGGCCATTCTCGACAACCGTGACGATTGCTCCGGCACGTTTCAACAAATGCGCGATCAGCCGTTGGTTATCCGGACCATCCTCGGCCAAGAGGATGCGCAGCCCGTCGAGTGGTTTGACTCCCGTCTCCGATGAACTCGCCTTTACAGCGGTTTTCCGCCGGAAGGTGACCGCCTCTTCGTTCCCGTAGTCCTCGATCATCCGAACGCCCTGCAATGGTCCCGTGGTCACGGTCAGTCGAAATTGCGTGCCCAGGCCAGGCCGGCTGACCATCAGGCATACATCGCCGCCCAGCATCCGAGCCAGTCGTCTGCTGATGGTCAAACCCAGGCCGGTCCCACCGAACCTTCGGGTGGTCGAGCTATCCGCCTGGCTGAATGGCTGGAAAATCGATTCGATTTGTTCCGTGGTCATGCCGATTCCGGTGTCGAGCACGTCAAATTGCATTCGTGGTTCCTCATCAGTAACCAGCCTCGCGAGCAGCCTAATACCGCCGCTCTCCGTGAACTTGGTGGCATTGCCGAGCAGGTTGATAAGGATTTGCTTTAAGCGTAGCGGGTCGGTCCGGATGGTCTCGGGGATGGGCCCAATGAACTCGGTGTTGAAGGCTATCTTTTTCTCCTTGGCGCGGACCCGAATCAACGAGGCGACTTCGGAGACGATGGCGTGGGGTGAGCAGGTTACCTGCTCGGTGGTCATCTTATCGGCCTCGATCTTGGACAGATCAAGGATATCGTTGATGATTTCCAGAAGATGATGTCCGTTCCGTTGGATCGTGCCGATTTCTCCCCGAAGTTCACTACACCCATAAGCACATTGGCCGGGACACTTTTCGGCGATCAAGTCGGCATACCCCAGGATGGCCGTCATGGGAGTGCGGATTTCGTGACTCATATTGGCCAGGAACTCGCTCTTGGTCATGTTGGCCATTTCCGCCTGGGCGGCCATTGCATTGGCTCGGGTGGTAGCCTCCTCGAGCTGGCAGTTGGTTTGCCGTAACGCCTCCTCTGCTCGCTTGCGCTCGGTGATGTCGGAGGTGGTGCCAAAGACAATGATATGTCCATCCGGTTGGAGGTACGCGGAAACGCGGGAATAAACCCAACGTGTTGCACCGTCGGACTTGTGCAAGCGGAATTCAACGGTTACGTCCTTGGCCGTCGTGGTCAAGATCGAGGCCCATAGCTGCTTGACTTTCACATGGTCATCAGGGTCGATATGAGTGAGGAACTTCTCGAAATCGTGGCCGATCGTGCCGGCGGGCAGTCCCAGCATCCGGTCCGCGACCGGTGAGATGTACGCGTCCACGAATTGACCATCGGCATCCACTTCATAACGCCAGATGATGTCGGAGATCATGGATACGACCTGTTCATATAACGCCTGGCTCGCCCGCAAGGCCTCCTCGGCCCGTTTGATTTCGGATATATCCCGCCAGACACCGTAAAGCATTCTTTTGCCTTGGCGAACGAAGGGGGTCAGCGAGACTTCCACCGGCAAGTCTTCGCCATCGGCCCGGCGATGCACCCATTCGAATCGATAAAACCCGCGATCGAAGGCCAGTCGTATCACTTCTTGGGCTTTCTCCCGGGAATTTCGTCCATCGGGTTGCATGGGTGGGGATATTTCGGAAGGATGAATGGGCAACATCTTCTCTCGTGAAGCGTATCCGAGCATTCGCGCCGCCGCCTCATTGCAGTCTACGATCGCGTTTTCCTCGACTAACAAAATCGCGTCATCGGCGGCGTGCATCATGTCGATGAAATTTTGCTCGCTTTCCCGCAGGGCCTCCTCCGCCCGCTTTCGATCGGTGATATCGGTATCACTCCCGCGGTAGCCGCGCAGCGTCCCATCTTCATTGAGCAGGGGGATGCCGTTGGTGGAGAACCATACCAGACGGCCATCCTTGCTCCGAGTCGGGTGCTCCATGTCCTTGAATGCGTCTTTCCTCTGAAATATGGCAAAGGCCGTTGCCTTGAATGCCTCGCGGCTCTCTTGGGGGCATCGATCATGGAAATACATCTTGTCAACGATCTCTTCCGGTCGATAGCCGAGAACCAGCTCCGCGACGTGGCTGATATACGTAAAGCGGCCATCCGCGTCGACTTCCCAGGCGATGGTGCGGCTTTGCTCGGCAAGTTGGTCAAAGCGCTGCTTGCTTTCGCGCAGGATCGCTTCCGATCGTCTTCGCTGGATGGTGTCCAGCCAGATCAGGCCCGCGATACCGCCCATGAACAATAGACAGAGGGCCACCGCGCCAAGCATTTGACTCCGAATTTTATCCCCCGCCTCGGCATACGCGGTGCTTACGGGGATGGCCGCTAATTCGACGGAAACCTCTCCTGCCGAGCGACCAAATCCCGCGGTCGAACCATAGTGTTCCACCAGCGAGGTCGGGGCGTCCTCCGGTATGCCGTGGCAGCGCAGGCAGCCCGCCTCGAATCGCCGGGGAATGGCGCGAACAAAGTACCACTCGCCTCGCTCAAAGAAGGTGATTTTACCCGACCAGGACTCAGCCTCCGGATGTTGTTCAAAGAACCGGATGATCTCTTCCTCCGCAGGGGTGGCCCGGTTGACCGGATTCCGCGGGTTGGTCGAGGGAAAACGTATAATGTGCCCGGGACACACCTCTCGCGCACCCTCGAATACTCGCCTTGCGACAAAGGATGTGGACATGGCTTCCGGGATGAATTCTCCGGTTTCAACCCGTTTTTCCATCTCCGGACGAATGTGCTTGCCAACGTAGTCGCGCAACGCCTTGTCGAAGGCTACGGCCAGCCGGGTTTGCTGATCCGCCGTTTGGTGTATTTGCATTCGCGTCCAATGCCAGGTTTGCAGGAGAACCACCAGCAAGAAGACGACGGCCAGCACACCCATGCCTATCAGCAGCCGAGGAGTGGTCAACCTGCGGACCACAATATAGGCAATACGTTGCATGCGCCCCTCCGCCGTCGGAAACACGCGGCATTGATCCAGGGGGCGAATGCGTTGGCAACGCCGATAGGCGAAAACCATAACGGTAAGCAGCGGTACCATCAGTACCAGCGACCCGACGAGGGGGCCTCGACGAGCGGCTTGGGTCACCGCTGCCCAGTCGCAGGCCATTACATCGATCCCAAGGACCAGCGAAATCCTTTTCGTGACGGGGTCGATCATCGGCACGAAAGCGGAAACAAAGGTGCCGTATTCGTCCGTGTAGGGCCCCTCGGTTATCGATTGGCCGGATATGAACAGATCGTGTAAACCCGGCGGAGGGGAAGTGTATATCGTTCCGGGTGGCGCCGCTTGAGGATCATTATCCGGGTAGTTGTCCGGGCCGAACCGAATCTCACCCTCTCGGATGGCCATGGTGTAGATTCCCCGGACATTCATGAGTTCCTTGTAGATGCTGAAATGTTCGCAGAGTTGCCTAAAAGCGGGTATGTCCTGATCGGCGAGAGTGAAGGTGAGTTGATTGACCAACCGTGGGTCGATGGTTCGGGTGATATCTCCCGCCTTGGCGAGCAATTCGTTCCGCATCCGGGCGTCAATACCTTGAGCCCGATATTCGCCCATTCCCCAACCCAGACCGCCCATCATAACCATTAACCCCGCGGCCATGACCAGCCAATGCCGGCGGCGGACCGGCGCAAAACGCCCCAATCCACGGGTGCATCGAGGCATATCCGCACGTGCCGGATTGCTCGGGGGCTTGCTTGTTCTACTTTGCCGCATGCTTGGTGCCTTTTGTGACAGCCGCCAGTGATCGCGCGCGGACTGCACACGCGGTGACCGGTACAGAGGTGTCCTTAATGGGTAATCGACTCGATGAGCAATGCACTTTGCTATTGAGAAGTGACGGGGGTCGGCAATAACACAAATAGACCTTGCCCGATAATAAGGCCCGTTGCCCGCGATATCGGCGACGAAATTAATACCATACAGGGTAGCCCCGTCGGTTATCATTTCATTGCATCTTGGTCGTTTTTGTTGGATGTGCCGGTCCCGGAGCAACTTATTCCAGGGATTGCGATGCGTGGTTGACAACCGGGGCCGCAGAAAAAGCGGATGCCGGGTTGAGACCGGCATCCGCCAAGTTTATCTCATGGAATCATGGGTTGCGTATCAAAACTGGTCCAAGTTCGCTTCGTTGTCGGAAAGCTCCAGAAATTCGACATTCGATTTCGACTTGGTGTTGGTCATCCCGACGTGGGCCGGGCTTTGGCCCTTTCTGGTCGGCGTGGTTATCCTGTTCTTCGAGGGAGGTTGGGTCGAGGTCGTTTTTCTTTTTATCTTGGTCGTCGACGTCGAATCGGCAACGCCCTTATGGCCGCTGACCAAGGTCATCAGCTCGTTGACCATGCCCTTGACCGCCTGGGACTGAGCGGCAAGTTGCTCGGCCGCCGCGGCCGATTGCTCGGCTCCGGAGGCGTTCTGTTGGGTGACTTTATCCATCTGGGACACGGCCGTATTGACCTGATCGACGCCCTGGGCCTGTTCCTGGCTGGCCTGCGAAATCCCGCTGATCAGGTCGGACACCTTGGCCGCCTGGCCCACGATGGC
>CAZXSA010000321.1:0-5078 GCA_964642815.1 uncultured Planctomycetales bacterium
CGGAAATACGGGGGTTTACGACGACGCCGCATGAGATAAACTGATGACTGTCGAGGCCGTAAGGGGGAGCGGATAAAAAATGGAATTTCGCGCGTATGTCTGTTGCACGAGGGCAACCAGCATGTCGATAAACACCGGATCATCATTCAAGGCCGCCGCCCGGACGGCGGGGACTCCCAACTTGTGACATAGACCCATCGCCCGTTCATCCAGTTCGTACATGACTTCGATATGCTCGGTGAGAAAACCCAGCGGCGAAAGCACGGCCGCGGAAAGCCCTTTTTCACGCTCCCTCCGAAGATACGCGCAAACTTCAGGTTCCAGCCAGGGCTCCTCCGGCCGGCCACTGCGACTCTGATAAACAAGCGCATGCTCCAAATGTCGATTACCCGCTCCTTTACGATCACCGCTGGTAAGATTATTCATAATCAAATCGGCGGCCTCGGCCAACTGCTCGCGATAGCGGCACCTCCTGGCCATCTCCAACGGTATGCTGTGGGCCGAAAAGATAATCCGGGTGTTTTGGCGGGCTTCCGGTCCAAGCTGCCCCAGCGCCTGTCGAATCCGCCCGACATGCGCGGCGACAAAACCCGGATGGTTATACCAACTGTCCACGTAAGTGACGGCGATATCGCATCCGGTCGAATCGCGCAGTTGCCGCCGCGCATCGGCGACGGCCTGCTTGTACACAAAACAACTGGCCGGCGAATGAAACGGCGAGGCCACGATCCCGATCGCCCGGCGCACACCGTCGCGAGCCATCTTGCTCAACGTCTCCGTCAGATACGGCGGCCAGCAGCGCATCCCCACGTATACGGGCAGATTTATCCCGCTTTGTCTAAGTCGTTTCTCCAAGGTGGCGGCCTGGCGAAAAGTGATCTCCGGCAGCGGGGAAACGCCGTCATACCGTTCGTAAATACGCACAACCTCCTCGATGCGTTGTGGCGGCACCGGCCGGCCCTTAAGAATGTTCGCCAGAAACGGGCGGATATCCTCGCGGCCTCGCGGCCCGCCGAAGGCAATCAGCAACACAGCATCAATTGGCGCGGATATGTTCCTCATAATTGAACCTCACCCCATGCTAAACGCCTCCTCCCTCCGCCACAAGCACGCGCGCTGTCGATCGCATATAATCGTCCGACGGCCAACGGGTGGCCCACGTCTTCAGACGTGGGGAAGCGATGACGGTGTTGGGGCTGGGTGGCCCACGTCCTTGGACGTGGGGGAGCGATGATGACGGCATGAGCTGGATCCAGGAGGCGAATATTCATGGCCCCGCTCAAGGATGAGGCCATCGTATTACGACGTCTCGAATACTCCGAGACCTCGCAGGTGCTGGTCTTCTTCGCCCGCGCCCACGGCCGTCAGCGCCTCATCGCCAAGGGGATCAAACGCGGCACCAAGAAGAAGTTCGCCGTCGGGATTGACCTGCTCGAACGCGGCCATCTTGTGTTCCTGCCCTGCATGCGCAAGGCCCAAGGGTTGGGCACGCTCACCGAATGGCGGCAGACCGAGGCGTACCTCGGCTTGCGCGGCGATTTGCACCGGCTCTACGCGGGCCAGTACGCCGCGGAGATCACCGCGGCCATGACCGAGGACGGCGACCCGCACCCGCCGCTGTTCGACGCCCTGGCCGACATGCTCGATGCCCTGCAAGGAGCAGACGCGCCCGAACCGCTCCTGATCGGCTATCAGCAGACCCTTTTGCGCGAGACGGGATTATGGCCGGACCTGACCCGTTGCGTGATCTGCAACCGCCCGGCCCCCGAGCAGCGGGCCGGCTATTTCTCCGCCCACCAGGGCGGGCTGGTCTGCCGCCACTGCCTGCCCCGCGTCCCCGAAAACCGCCTCGTCCATGCCGCCGTCCTGACCGCCCTGCGGACAAACCAATACCCCGACCCAACCGCCCGCGAAGCCTTCACCCTGCTCGACTACACCATCGCCCAAACCGTCGGCCGCCCCATCACCATGAGCAAATACATCGCGGAACGATAGAATTCGTAGGGCAGGCTATTGCCTGCCGCCCCGCTCTGACCGGGTGATCCGCCTTCTCTGAAGGTGGGGGAGCGACGATCACCCTTTCGGGCGGTGGAGCATCCCCGCTCGCCTGTAGAAGTAAATACCAGCCCAACACAGTTAGCCCGCTTGCCTCGCTTGCCACGACGGAGCGGGCTCGCCACAGCTAGGCTCTGCTAGGTTCCGCCTTGGCGAGCGGAACCCAACAAAGCCGGGCTTGGGCGGGTCTCCATGCAAGGCGTCGTGTTTACGGCCAAGCGAAGCCTCTTGCACGCTGGAATTCGCGGGATGGGAATCCCGCTGACGTGGTATCGAGATAGGAATCTCGATACAGCGGAATTTTCCGGTACTCGATGCGCTCTACTACATCGGCCCGTCGCTCCCGCTCCGGGTTCCGATTGCAAAGCCGCTCAACACATAAGGAATCTCGATACAGCGAGCACAAAAGCAACCACAAACGGAGTCCCGGCTTGGCGCCGGAACTGCGTTTGAAGGTGCCACCCGACACTATCTCTCTCTCCGTCGCTCCTTCCCTCCGTCGCTCTATCGCCTTACTCGTTCGTCTCGATCGCGAAGGCGACCGTTCGGGTCCGGTCGTCGACGTCGAGGATGACCACCTGGTACGCGCGGCGGGACTGGCCGCGGCCGTTGATGCGGGCGCCGGGGCGCAAATCCTTGTAGTCCTTTTTCGCCTTGCCCACGCGAACCTCGATATCCGCCCGGTCCGGTTTGTTGTCGGTACTTTTCAGCCGCACGACAATGCCGTCGACGGTCTCGAGCTCCCGGGCATAACGCGAATCCTTCCGGCTGATCGTGCCCTGAAAAACGCGACGGTCCTGCGGCGGGGCGGGTTCGGCCGCCGGGGGCGGTTCGGGCTGCGCCTGCGCCGGCTGCGCCGGAGCGGGAGCCGGTGCGGCCGCACCGCCCTTTGAAGGCGCGGGAGTCTTTGCCGGATCGAGCAGGCCGGCCTTGATCAGATCGTCCACGTCGGCCGAGCGCTCGGCGACGGCCGGCGGCGGACTGACGGGCGCGGCCACGATCGGCTGCACCGGCACCGGCGCCGGCGGCTCGCTTTCGACGACCACCGCGGGACGCAGCGCCGCGGCATCCTGATCCACGCCCAGCGCCAGCCGTTCCAAAGCCATCTGCTTGCACTGCTCAATCAATCGACCGTTCACTCTTGGGCTGAATATCTGCTCCAAAGCAGACGATAACGCCGCCAATCCCGGATTCGCCGGACATTCAAACAAGAAGCGGACATAATCCGTCGTCGCCGCCTCGCCGGTGCTCTTCTGCGCGTTCTGCCAATAGGAAAGGGCCTGCTGAGCGAGCATTTCCATCGCCCGGGCGGCCAGCTCGGAACGCAAGCCCTCGATCGCCTCGGCCGCCAGCTCGGCCGGGTCGCGAAGTTGGGCTGCCTTGCCGGTCACGCCCCGAAGCTGGTCGGGCTCGATCTGCGTATCGGTCGACACCGCCTCGCCGATCGTCCCGTTGTTGCCCCACAAAATCCGCCCCGTGGCCGCCTCCACCAGCCTCATGCGTACCGTCACCCGTACCCGCCGCTCCAGCTTATAGACCGGGTAACGGAACTCCTGCCAGTCATCCACCTGCAACCGCTGCGGCGTGTTGTCCCGCTTGCTCAAGGCCGCCCGGTAATTGTCCGCCGCCTGCTGCACCTTGCTCCCGAACATCCCGCTTAGGGCATTCCGCAGAATATCCGCGTCCGAGTGCGACCCCGGCCCGCTCATGGCGTCCTGAAACGCCTGAGTCATCTGCGCCCGCTGCCGAGCCTGGTCGTAAGCTTTCTTGGCGGCGGCCAACTCCTCCTCGGCGGCGGCGTAATCCGGATTCGGCGTCCACTTCTTGCCGGCCACGTATTTGCCCGTCGCCTGCGAATCGGTACGCCGATCATTACTCTCCCGGGCAGTCACCTCCACCAGGAGTAGCACATCCGCGCCTTCCAGACGCCCGCCAAGGGCCTTGAGCTTCCCCGGCTCGGTGATGTTGGCCAGCGAAAGATCCTGCTCGTCCAGCAGCGCGGCCAGAGCGGTGCGCTCGAGCAGTTGAATGTGTTTCGGTTTGCTCTGGTTCAGGGCCTCGGTGAGCATGTGGCAGACCGCGAGCCGATTTTCCATGCTCACGCTGTCCGAACGCAACGGCGACGCGCTGAGGTTGTAGGCGATCTTTTCCCGAAGGGCCTGCTCGGCCCGCTGACAGGCCTCGGCGGCCTGGGCATCTTGCGCGCCGGCCATCGCCAACGCCTGCACGGCGATCGGCCAGGCCAGCTCCCACTTGCCGTCGGCGGCGTATTTCTCATACTCGCCTTGCACGGCCTGGGCCCACTGACGCAACACTTCCTGACGCCGGGCGGCCAAAGCTTCCTGTTGAGGCCACAAAGCCTGGGCCTCGTCCAATATCGCGACCGCCTTGGAGAAACGGCCTTCCTGAACCAGTGTCCCCACCTGCGCCGTATACTGATCGATGGCTGACTGCTGGATGCGTTCGTAATCCTCGGTAATCGCCGCGTTCGCCGGCCAAAGCTGCCGGGCCTGCCGCAGCAGCCGGAACGCCGCCAGATGGTCCTGTTGCTCCATCAGCGGCCGGGCGCTTTCGTGCAGTTTCAGCGCTTCCCGACGCCGGGTTACTTCCTGCTCGATCTCGGCCGCCCGTACATGAGAAGGATCGACGGCCTTGATCTGCGTACAGGCCGCCAGACATGCCTCCCAATCGTTGTCGTTCAACGCCTGCTCGGCGACGGCCACCTGTTTGTCCACGACTCCGGCCCGGGCCTGTCGCTCGATTTCCGCCACCTCCGGATGGGCCACGTCAACTTGTCGGGCCTCGCCAGCCCACCGCAGGGCCTCCAGCCAAACCTTTTCCGTCAACGCCTGGCGTGCCTGGGCCAGCAGTTCCTCGCAACGGGCCGTCTGCTGCTCGGCGGTCCGCATCATGGCCACCGCCTCCGGATGGGCCGGCATCTGGTCCAAGGCCATCGTCAGTTCCGCCTTGGCCTGGCCCGGTTTGTGTTCCTCCAACAGCTTTTTGGCCCGCGTCACATGAGC
>CAZXSA010000322.1:0-5069 GCA_964642815.1 uncultured Planctomycetales bacterium
GATCCCTCGGTGACGCTGCTCGCATCGACTTTGCGGACAACCCCCTTTAACTTTCTTGGGCGTATCCGACCTTACCCCCCCAAACGTGTGTTCAAGTTTCCGGACATGGGGCTGTCTGATAATTTTTCCGTTGGGATTCATGGGAAAGAGGGATGGCTTTTATTGGACAAATCGGGCAAGGACCGATCATCCGGACGGCGAAAAAAATTTTTGGCTCGAATATCTCATGCTCAATCGTCGGCCGTGGGACAATGGGTATCCGGACGTTGGGATTCAAGGTGAATCATTCAGCGGCCCATGAAAACAAACGGCAAGGGCCGACCCAGGCGGATCGGCCCTTGCCATACTTAGGTGTAAACATCGACAGGTTATCCACCCAACAGGGCCAGCACACTCTGCGGAGTGGTGTTGGCCAAGGCCAGAACGCTGGTTCCGGCGTTGACCAAAATCTGATTTCGCGTCAATTTGGACGTTTCCTCGGCGAAATCGGTGTCGCGAATGGCCGACTCGCTGGAGGTCAGGTTTTCCAAGGTAATCGACAGCGAGTTGATGTTCGTCTGGAGGGTGTTCCGCTCGAAAGCTCCCAGACGCCCGCGAAGGACGGCCACCTGGCGAATAGCCTCGGTGACGATATTCCCCGCGTTTTCACGATTGGCCATATTGCCGATAACCTCGTAATCGCCACCCTGAACGATTTGGCTGAGGTATCCGACCGCCGCGTTACCCAACCGGGAGGCGGCCACGGATTGCACGCCAACATTCACTTGCTGATTGGTATTGACGTCCGGGCCGAGCTGGAACAGGGCCCCTCCTCCGGTAATCGCGAAACTGGTCGAATTCAGACCGAAGTTTTCGGCCAGGGTCAAGGTCAAATCGAGGGTCGAGGTGTTGAGGCTCACCTCCAGACCCCGGCCCACGGCCCGGGCCCCATTGATGATGGCCACCGCGTCCTGTCCATAGTCGTTTTTAGCCACGGCACCCGCGGTGTTTTGGAGGACGAACGAGGAGCCACCGGCCAATTCGGTCACCTGCACGAGTTGATCCGAACCGTAACCCGTGCTGCGGAAGCAGATTCCGCTGGAAGGAGTCGCGCTGTTGATATAGGCCGCCTCAACACCACATGATTCACTGACGGAGTTGACGGCCGTGAGAACGTCCTCGAGCGAGGAACCCGCTACCAGGGTTACGGTGGTCGTACCCTTGCTGCCCCTGAGTTCAATGGAAATATTGCTGGCGATGGTGCTGGTACCGGGGCGATACTGTAATTCCGCTTTCTGGGCGGATTGGGTCACGACCATCTGGACCGGTACATACGGTCGATTGCCAAACTGCACGCCATGCACTTGCAGCGTGGCAACGGCGCTCGCTTGCACGCCGCTGGTGATATAGTCGAGCGAGCCGTCCAGCAGTTTGCGACCGGCAAAACTGGTCGTATTGGCGATTCGGGTGATGGATTCGATCGCCGAATCGATCTGTAACTGGTTGGCCATGATTTCGTCCGAGGACATGGCCCCGTCGTTGGCGGCCTCGACAATCAGACCCTGGATATCGGTGAGCAGTGAAGCCACCTCGTTCAGGGCGCCTTCCGTGGTGGCGATGATGTTGATCGCCCGCTCGGAATTGTCGATCGCCTTGGATACCCCGGACATCTCCGCGCGGAGATGCTCCGAATTGATCAGGCCGGCGGGATCGTCCGCCCCCCGGTTGATCCGCAAGCCACTCGATAGCCGTTCCAATGAAACGGTAAGATCGCGTTGAGACGCGCGTAGGGTGCGTTGGGCGATGAGCGCCGACACGTTTGTGTTAATTCTAGCCATTTGCAATCCTCCTTGATTGAGTCTTGGCTACGAATCCGTCGTCTTGACGGAGTTAACCACCGGACCACCGGGCCCAAGGCCCCGGTCCGGAAGGTTCAAACCTATCCTTTCTTCGGGGCAACCCCGGAGGTGTCGGGAACGCCCGCCACCTTGGCGATGTCCTCGGGTTTGATACCGGAAGCCTCGCGGTTCTCCCGCTTGATGGCTTCATACACTTCCTTACGATGAACGGGGATCTCCGGCGGGGCGTTGATCCCCAGGCGTACCTTGTCACCGCGAATATCCACAACCGTGATCTCGATGTCATCGCCGATCATGATTGTCTGGTCGCGTTGTCTGGATAGCACCAACATCCTCGGCTCCTTCCTAGGCCATGCCGATGCTTGAATGAACCCTGCTTGACCACAACATCCAGGTGTCGTCCGCTTTCACCCAACGACGACGCGCGGGAACGACCGGCAGATCGCCTTCGCGCAGCCCTGACGGTCAAGCAGCCGATAACGACATTCACGCCGGCCTGAAGACTTATGATACAATTCGCGGCCCGCCGCGAACAAATAAATGCGTCTTCAAGCCCTGCTGGAATGTCTAGGCTGTCTTGCTCACGACCGAGGCCGAAGGCCGCAAATCCATGAGCGGATGGCGCGTCGAGAACCTCCGATCCGACAACACGAGTTGTTTGCCCTCGCGCGTCTGCACATTGATCACCAGCGGCCCCTGCAGATTGCCGGTCAGCACCTGGTCCACCTTATTGACGATGGTGAATACCTGGGCCGTCGACGGATCCTCCAGGCCGATCTGGGCCAGCTCGTCGACCTTGACCGGAACCACGTAGTCCGGAACGAACAAACGCGGATCGCACACCACAAAGGCCAGTTCAGGTCGATCGACTGATTGCAGCCAATAGAAGCCGCTGTCCTCCGCCGTCTGAATCAAGGCGTAATCCTTTTGATTCGGAAAACCCAAGATTCCCTTGGGAAAGCGGATCAGTCGATGCTCATCGACCTCCAAAGGTCCAAACCGCGACGTTTCGATAATCATCGCGACACTCCTGTAATGACCCATCCAAAGGTTGATTAGCCGTTGACGGGCATGTCGTTCGCCCGGTCGACGTCATCCGTAACGCCGAACCACCGGGTTTCCCGACCACCTCCGTTTTGCCCGTCAACCACCTGCGTCATCCTCTTCGCGACCCGGCAAACCCCTGCCGGGCAATCATCGCTTCACGAACGCCGCCGGGTCGAAAGACGGCGATCGGATGCCTCTGTCCCTTTCCGCTCGGCCTCATTCCCCGCCTCGGCCGTTTCGTTCCATCCCGCGGGCGGCCTCCGACGGCCTACCCGAGAAAGTCCAATAAGGACAAGGACAACATGCTCTGCGCGCTCATCAGATTCGCCTTGAGCGTCGTCTGGGCCAGTTGGAAGCGGGTGACCGCCTCGGTGTAATCCAAGTCCTTGGTTTCGCTGAGCAAGGCCTGCGTGGTAATCACCGCGTCCTCGGTAAAATCGAGCCGCGTTTGCATCGCCTTGGAACGCGCCCCGACAATGCCCTGCCACTGGTTCGTCATGTCGATGAACTGATTGATTTTCTCGCCCGCCGCGGTGATCGCCTGCTCCACGTTCGTTCCACCCTGGGTCAGGGCTTCGTAAAGCGAGATCAGAGCGCTGAACACGCTGTCGGGACGCACTCCGTTAGGATCGTTGCCGACCAGCTCGGTGTCGGCGGCATCGGCCACGGTCACATTCAACCCGAGATCATCGATGGCGTAGGAATAATTAAGACGTTCAACCGCCAGGGTACCCGCGCCTCCGGTGCCGTCCATCAAACGGATGCCGTTACCGGTGGCGGCCAGGGAAGCATTGACGGCCACTCCGGCCCCGGCCGCGGCGGTATTGATGGCATCGAGCACGTCCTGCACCGTCGTCGCCCCATCCAAATTAACATTGAACGACGATCCGTCCTTGGCCACGATCCGAAAATCATCCACACCTTGGGTTATGGCGACGCCCCGCCCCTCATTCAAGGCACTCAGCCTGGTCTGGCCATAAAACGACCGAATCCCCAACAGCTCGGCGGTATTCCCACCGGCCTCCCCCAGGGACATGACCGATCCGGACAACAGATTGACCACGTTGAATCCAGTGCCTTCGGCGTTGATCTCCGCCTTGACCTGAATTCCGGCATTGTTGATCGTGTTGAGAATATCCTGGACCGTGGTGGCTCCGCTGAGGTCAATCGTCTTGGTCGTAGCCCCGTTCTGAATCCGTAGCGTACCCAAGGCCGCCCCGGCACCCCCGAACAGCGTATCAACCGAAGTCATGAGGGTGACTTTGGGATCCAGATCGGATCCCACGATGGACGCCCCACTGCCGCGTATACCCAGATCGCGAGCGGCCGTGCCCTGACCCACGTCCATGATCGACACGGTGCCGGCTCCGGCGTCGATCTGCAGACCATTGCCCGCGGCGTTCATCGTGGCATTGAATTGTCCGCCCGGCCCGACGGTCAGACCGGCCGTCTCCGCCGCGGCATTCAGTTTGTCAATGACGTTGCCGATCGTATCCGCCGTCGTTAAATCCACCTGAAAACTGGCGGCCGGACTGCTCATCGTGATCAGCATGGAACCCGTGCTGACCGAAACACCGGTAACTCCGTTCAAATCCGCCAAGCGGGTATCCAACGTCAGGGCGGGATTCAAATCGACCGCGCCCTGAACCACCCCGGCCAGCGACCCGAAAAGGTCCGCGCCGTTCAGATTGATATTCGCGCTCTGTCCGAAATCGATCTGGGCGGTCAGGGAGGCGGTATCCCCGCGATAAATCACTCCGCCAGACTCCTGGACAAATGGAGGCTGGGTCGTCTGCTGACCACCAAACAGGTATCGTCCGGCATACATGCGGTTCCCGATGGTCACCAGTTGATCGATGATCCCGGATACGAGTTGGGCCATCGACTCGCGCTGCGACTGATCGGCGGTGGAGTTGACCATCTCCGAGGCGATCTCGTGGGCCTGGATGAGCAGATCGTTGACCTCCCCGATCGTCGAATCCGTCATGCTCAAAAACGTGTTGGCGTTGCGAATGTTCTCGAGGATCTGCTGTTGCTGCTCGAGGGTCTGGCTCAGCTTCATCGCCCGGGCGGCCAGAACGGGATCCTCGCTCGGGGCATTGAGCTTATTACCGGTGGCCATCCGGTTCTGTTCGAGGAACAACTGCAACGTATTCCGCCGCAGGGTATCCAGCAGCGAAATCG
>CAZXSA010000323.1:0-5065 GCA_964642815.1 uncultured Planctomycetales bacterium
TGCTCCCAGGTTTTCAGGTATTCCAGAAGCTGGGCCTTTACGGCGGCCGATTCCGGCGCGTCGTTTATATTGTTCATCTCCAGCGGGTCGCTCTGGCGGTCGAAGAGCATATCGCCAAACGCGCGGAAATCACGGTTCGGAAAAGGCGACTCGATCCAACGGCCGAGCTTGTAGCGATCGGTAATCACCGCGACCTGCGAATAGTTCTCCGCGATGGCGAAGGTTCGACCCACGGGCCGCCCCTCGAATAGGGTTGATTTCAACGAACGGCCGGGCAGGGGCAACCCCTCGGGCGCGGGCAGGCCGACCAGATCGAGTATGGTGGGTACCATATCCACCAGTTCGACCAGATCCTTGCACAGCAGGTTTGCCCGGGTATGCCCTTTCCAGTAGACGAAAAACGGCACGCGCAGGGTGTCCTCGTACACACTGTGACCTTGGTGGCACTTTTCGATCATACCGTGATGTCCAACGAAGTCGCCGTGGTCCGAGGTGTAAAGCACGATGGTGTTTTCCGCCAGGCCCTCGCGTTCGAGCACGTCGAGAATCGTCCCAATATGCGCGTCTACCTCGCTGACCAAAGCGTAATAGCACGCCAGATAATTGCGGTAGATCCGCTCGTCGCGGGCGGCCTCGGCCAGGTTCACCGGGCGTTTGTCGCTGGTTCGCCAAGCCTGCAACATCGGCGGAAGCTGCTCAAGCGGTTGGCGCAGACTGCCGGGGATGGTGATGGCCGCCGGGTCATACAGGTCAAGGTATTTGCGTATAGGTGTATACGGCTGGTGCGGGCGGTAGAAACTGCACCAGCAGAAGAACGGTTTTTCCGCGTTTTTCTGGCGGCGGAGAAAATCAATCGTCTTTTCGGCGGTGTAGGCCTCCATGGTGGCGTCGGGCGGCAATTTGGAGGGCCGGGCCAGAAGTGGCGCCGCGTAGTTATAAGCGACGCCGGGCAGCCGGTCTCCGAACTCGGCCAGCCAGTCGGGCAGGAACACATCAAACAGACCCCGCTCGTCGATCCAGTTCCAATAAGTGCTCGGTGTTTCGTCGGGCAGCGTGCTGAAAGCCTCGTCCCACCAGTCGGTCTTAAACGCGGGAAGCAAATGCTGCTTGCCGAAGGCGGTCACGGTGTAGCCGTGGCGTTTCAGATGTTCCGGCAGGGGCGTGGCGGACACGCCTTGGGGGATGGAATTTCCATTGTCCAGCACCCCGAGCGTCCGCGAATACAGACCGGTCATCAGGGAGGACCGCGACGGCCCGCAGACACCGTTTTGACAATACGCCCGCGAAAAGCGTACGCCGGTGGAGGCCAGGCGGTCGAGGTTCGGCGTCTTGACATCCGGGTGGCCTTCGCAGCCGAGTATGCCGGCGTGATGCTGATCGGAAAAGAGCAGCAGGATGTTCGGCCGCTTATGCACCGAAGCGGAGGATGAGTCCGTTTGGGCCGCCAGCATTGGAGCAATTATTATCGTCGTCAGAATACCCGTGCCGACGCCCCACAAGATTCGCCAACCCTCGCGATTGTTGGACTGTACCGATTTGTGAAAGCGATGTAAGAACATGGTATTATTCCGCCTTTCCGAGAGAACGACACGCATTCGAGCACTTCAAAAGATTAATCGGGACGGATAGCTCAAGCAAGTGAACGAAAACCAGGGATTGGTAAGGTCATTTGCTTCTTGTTCCATGATCCTTCCTAGCCCGCCGGTTGGGAGCAGAAAGCGATCGCATCCGTGGATTTGGGAAATCGTCCTTTGCAATCTGGGAATGAATTCCCAATTTGCATGGAATGGAGCCATGAAGTCGTGCTTCATAGGTCGCGGGGGCGAACGCATGTCGCAAGATCATTTAATGCTTCCGCATCGCTGAGGTGTATACATGCACTGGATGAAAACAGAGGCGGTCAACATTATATTTTCCTTCCCCTCTCTCCCTATCTCTCCATCTCTCCGTCCCGCCCTCTCTCCCTCTCTCCGTCGCTCTCGCTCCATTACCCGCGTTTCGCTTTCGCCGCCTTGTCCAGGTAGCAGACCACCTTTTGGGTCAGGGCGTTGGCGTAAAGTTTGATCGTGCTTCCGGGGGGCAGGTCGGCCGCGTCCACCACGTGAATGATATCGGATCGTTGGGCCGCGTCGGGGAGCAAGGCCGGCAACTTGTTGGCACAGCGGGCGAAGAATGGCTCGTTCAGACGATTGCCCTCGCGGCCGGGGAACAAGGCCAGGTACAACATGTCTTCCTCTACCAGATCATTGAAGAAGTGCGTGCCGAGCGACACGTCGGGAATCAGGTCCTCGCGCATGGCCACGATTTCGCCCAGGATCGACACCGTGTTGATCTCGGCGAAAGTCACGGGAACGCCAAGCGACGGGGTGGTGGTCCCCCAGCGTCCCGGTCCGAGCAGCATGATCGTTCGCGGATGCCGGTCGCCGTCGAGGTGCATCAGTTGCCCGATCAGGCGGGCGACCGTGTAGCGATCGGCGATGCGCAATTGTCCGTAGATCGCGGGGACCACGTAGATCAGCCGATCGACCGTGGTCATCCGGCTCTGGCCGATCACCGCCCCGCGGGCCTCGAAAATCAGCTTGTCCGGATCGATCCGTTCGGGTACCTCGGCCGGCGTACCGCCGCCGCTGATTTTGACCTGCAGCGACCGGCACTGCACGAGATTGATCCGGTAATCGTTTTCATCCCGGAAATTCACGGTGAATTCCGTGTCCACCGGTGTGCCATAGGCTTCCTGCAGAGTGGCGAGCATCTCGCGCATGTCCTGAATAAAACGCGGGTGGGTCAGCAGCTTCTCGAAGGTCAGTACTCGGGGATAACCGTCTCCACCCGCCGCCGACCGCTCGGCTTCCTCGTCGGGCGAAGCGAAAAGCTCCAGCGGCAAGTCCGGGCTCTGGGCGGCGACCTCCGTAAACGCATAGGACATCAACTGATTGGCGTTCAGGTCCAGGGCATCCACCTTTCGCTGGGTGTAACGCCGTCTTTCGTCCACGCTGGATTCCGGCCGTCGCTCCGGAGCGTTGAGGGCCACGATCCGCGTATAGTCGTCGTCGCTGCGGTCCACCGCCCGGGTCCCCAGACCGAACACCAGCCGCAACAGGCCCGCCGTCGGGTCGATCTCCTCGTTCCATACGTAAGGGTTGAACGAAAACCCGACACCCGCGATCTGCGGATAAAACAGCGGCCCGTGCATCGCCCCCGACACTCGCTGCACAAGCAGAGACATCTGCTCATCGCGGTCCAGGATGCCCCGCTGGGCCCGATAGCGCAGGGCTTTTTCGCTCATGGTGCTGGCGTAGATCATCCGGACAGCTGACATGAAATCCTCCAGCCGCTTGTCCCGCGATCCCTGATTCGCGCAGAAGACGCTTTCATACTTGCCGGCAAAGGCGTTACCGAACGCGTCCTCCAGCAGACTGCTCGAGCGCACGATGATCGGCGACTGCCCGAAATAATTGAGCATCGCGGCGAATTCCTCGCGGATGTCCGGCGAAAAGACTCCGGTCAGAATCCGCCGTCGGGCTTCTTCCGAATCTTGCAGAAAGGTGGCCGGGTTCTTCTGTTTCTGGCGGATCCACCAGCAGCCATTGCGCACCAGATAAGTGTAAAATACGTCCGAGCCGATGTAGAAGGAATCGTGCCGTTCCAGCAGTTCACTCCACCGCTCATCCTTACGCTCGAGGATGGCCCGGGCGAGCAGCATGCCGGCCGACTTGCCCCCGATCAGCCCGCTGCCGATCATCCGCTTCCAGATCGCCAAGATCTCCGCGAGATTGAAATACCTGCCGGCCAGCAACAGAAAATGGTCGTCCCGGCTCACCAGCATACGCAGCAGCCGGGCGGTCACTTGTTCCGCCTGTTCGATGGAGCATTCCGGCTTGTCCAGCGGGTCGGAGGTCTGCTCGGCCTGGAGAAACGCCCGGTTCCACACGCCGAGGTAGCTCCGCGCCGATTCCGCCCCATACCACGGATTGGCCGTCAGAATCTCGGCCGTCGTCGAGCTTTCCGTCACCGGGAGAAAATCGTCCTTGCTGCCCCAGGCGTGCAACATGTACATGGTTGGCGAGTGCCGCTGCTGCACCTTGATCGGATGGATATAAAGCCCGCCCTTATGCCGATAGACGTCGATCAGAATCTGAGTCGTGTCCGCGATGGTGGCCGTCGCGTGCGGTGAATGGACGTTTTTCAGCAAAGCGAAGTAGGCCAGGGCTTCCACGTCATAAAGGTATGGGCAGGTCAAGACGAAAAAGTTTCCCAGCATCCGGTCGCTGTACCAATCCACCGCCAAGTCGGAGAGACAATCGAATACATAGAAGCCGCCACGGCCGGTTTTCTCGATCACCTGGTGAATGCTTGTAATAAACTGTTCAAACCCGGCCTCCGGATGCAGGGGGTATATTTCCGCGCCGTCCGAGTTTTCCATCAGCGGCTTGTGTCGAGCGAATCGAAAATAAACCAGCCGCTTGCCCGTGGCCAGGGCCGCTTCGCAGTATGGCCGCACGAAAGGCAGATAATCCTCCACGGATTCGATCTGCCAGACCACGTTGTCGCCCGGGAGCAAGCCCCGGATCACGCGGTCAAGTCCGCTTATCCCAGTCGTTAATTGGATACTGATCATGGATGTGGCCTCTCCTGGCGTCGCCGGCGAGAGAAAAAAGATATCGCCGTGGTCGATCCACTTTGGATATTATTCAAATTATCATGCTGACCGGGCCTCTGGCAAGGCATGAAAAAAATAATGTTCGCCAAGGATTATTCTATTCATAAGCATTGCTTCTATACGGCATCACGAATCCTGTCGGTAGCGTCGAATATATCCATTAGATTGACCATATTGAAGCCGTGGCGGGCAATAACTCGTCCCGATAAACCGCCAAAGTCCAAAGGCGGGCAATGCTTCTCTGCGAAGTAGCTTCGCTACGAAGCACGAGAGCCCGCCCTACTTTTTCGGCAGCCCTCCCATATCCGAGCGATTCGTAGGCGTCCTATTGCACGCCCGTGCCGATTTCGCGCTCCCTATAATTGAATACCGTGTCGGCGATGATTATAATATTCGACGAGTACG
>CAZXSA010000324.1:0-4940 GCA_964642815.1 uncultured Planctomycetales bacterium
CGAACCATCGGGCGGTGGATGGAGGCCGATCATATACCCCCGCCGCCGGGCGTTCCCGCATGCGCGCGGGTCATTTCGGAGCCCCTGTCGTGAAACACGTCAATCCGAGCTATGAGGATCTTGAGCGTCGTTGTCGCGAGGCCGAGGCGATGCTTGAGGCGTTTCGTTCCGGCCGGGTCGAAGCCATCGCGGGCGAGGAGGGGACGATCCTCGGGCGTCTGGCCGAGGTCGAGGAGCGGGCCACCCATATCAAGCAGGTCTTGCTGGCCATACGAAACGTCAACCAACTGATCGTGCAGGAGACGGATACTCGCCGGCTGATCGAGCGGGCCTGCATTCTTCTGACCGAGACGATGGGTTACTTCAATGCCTGGATTACCCTGTTGGACGAGTCGGGCAAGGCGGTGACTCTGGCGGCGGCCGCGGGTTTCGACGGCGGGTTCGAGATTCTGCGCGCGCGGCTGGAAAGAGGCGAATTCCCCTCTTGCATGACCCGGGCCCTGGCCCAGGACGGTCCGGTGGTCGTCGAGAATCCGCCGAGCGGTTGTCCCGATTGCCCGTTGGCCGGTGAATACAGCGGTCGCGCCGGCCTGGCCTGTCGTTTTGCGTTAGCGGGTAGATGTTTCGGCGTGCTGGTCGTCTCCGTACCGGCGGCTTACGCCCATGATGCCGAGGCGCAAGGTCTCTTTATGGAGGTGGCCAGCGATTTAGCCTTTGCCCTGCACAAGATCGATTCGGAGGCCCGCAATTTCTCCGAACGCATGCAGGCGGAGAGGAGCTTGCAATCCGCCCATACGAAACTCCAGGCGATCTGGAACGTCGCCTCCCTGCCGGATGCGAGCGTAAAAAATGTCAGCGACCATATTCTGGATTCGATCGTCCGCATGACGGAAAGTCAATACGGTTTTTACGGTTTCGTCAACGATGACGAATCGGTCATGGCCATCCATGCCTGGTCCGGCGAGGCGATGAGGAATTGTTCGCTCGTGGACAAACCGACATACTTCCCGGTCAATCAGGCGGGGGTATGGGCGGAAGCGATCCGACGCCGATCGCCCCTGATCGTGAACGACTACGCCGCGACCCACGAGGCCAAAAAGGGATTGCCAGAGGGCCATGTGCCCCTGACCAATCTGCTGGTCGTGCCCTTCTTCAGTCATGACAAAATCACGGCGGTCGCGGCCGTGGCGAACCGTCCGTCCGATTACACCGCGGAGGATGCCGAGCAACTGACTTCGTTCCTTAACAGCGTACAGGCCGTTACGGAGGGCAAGCGGGCCGAGGAGGCCCTGCGGAACCAAAACCGCTTGCTCGAGGCGATCCGCGAGGCCCAAACCCTTTCCCTCGTTCACGACGACAATCGGGAGGTTTTCAAGTACCTCCTCGATACCCTGCTCCGTCTGACCGAAAGCGAATACGGCTTTCTTGACGAAGTCTGCCGGAATCCGAATGGCGAGGTCTACAAGCGGAGTCTCGCGCTGTCGGACATCTCCTGGGATGCCGCATCCCGGCGGTTGTACCAAGGCATGGTCGATCGTCATTGGGAGTTCCACGATCTTGCGAACCTTGCCGGAGCGCCGGTGACGACCGGCCGACTGGTCATCGCCAACGAGCCCGCGCGAGATGAACGTTCCGGCGGGCTGCCGCCGGGCCACCCGGCGATAAAAGCGTTTATGGGCATTCCCCTGTATTTCGGCGGGGAACTGGTGGGGGTGGCCGGCGTCGCCAATCGTCCGGATGGTTACACCGAGGATATCTCCACCTTTCTGGAACCGTTCACCAATGCCTGTGCCGCGATCATTCAGGCCAAGCGGGTCAACGAACACGAGCAAAAAATGGCCCAAGCCGTCCAGGAGAGCGAAAACAAATTCCGGACGCTGTTTGAGCATTCGCCCGTCCCTATCTGGGTCGAGGATTTTTCGGCGGGCAAGGCGCGTTTGGACACGTGGCGGGCGGAGGGGGTGGACGACCTGCGCTCCTATCTCACGGAGCATCCCGACGAGCTGGAATATCTGGCCCAACTCGTCAATTTACGCGCGGCTAATCAGGCCAGCGCGGCCGTCTTTAAGGTCCAATCCCCGGAGGACCTGATGATCCCTCTGCCGTCCTTCTTCGTGGAGGGATCCTGGCCCGCGTTCAGGGAAATCGTTCTGGCTCTGGCCGAGGGCCGAGGCTTTTTTGAGATCGAGATGCCTGTTCGGGATCTCTACAACGCGCCGATGGATTTTTATGTTCGGCTCTCGGTGGCTCCCGGTTACGAGGACACGCTTTCGCGGCTATTGGTCAGCTTCATCGATATTACCGAACGCAAGTGGGCGGAGCGAATCCTGGCCAACATGGCTCGGCAATGGCAACAAACCTTTGATGCGGTCAGCGATAGTGTCTGGCTGTTGGATAGGGACGGTCGGATTGTACGCTGCAATAAGTCCGGCGGATCACTGATAGATCAGGAAATCGGCCGTATTCTGGGACGTCGCTGCTGGGAAGTGGTGCATGGTACATCCGGGCCGATCCCGGAATGCCCCGCGCTTCGCATGCGCGAAACCTTACGACGGGAATCGGTGGAAATGCCCCTGGGGGACCGCTGGTGCGAGGTGACCGTGGATCCGATCCTGGACGAGGCGGGCAGGTTGGCCGGGGCCGTCCACGTGGTCAGCGATATCACCGAGCGCAAGCGGGCGGAGTTGGCCTTGCGGGAAAACGAGGAGCGACTGCGCCTGGCGTTAAAGGCCACGAACGACGTGGTCTGGGATTGGGATGTCGTTCATGATATGCAACGTTGGAATGAGGCTGGGCGGGTCGTTTTCGGTTGGGCCGATATCGTCGAGCATTTTGTCAGCGCGCACTGGTGGGTGGAGCGCGTTCATCCCGAGGATCGGCAAAAAGTTGAAGAAGGGTTTTTCGCGGTATTGAACAATCCGGGAAGAAACCACTGGCAGGACGAATATCGGTTTCGCAAGGCCGATGGGAGTTATGCCCAGGTTCTGGATCGTGGGTATGTTCTGCGCGATGCCCAAGGCAAGGCCGTCCGCATGATTGGCGCCATGTTGGATATCACTGAACGTCGGCAGGCGGAGCTGGCCCTGCGCAAGAGCGAGGAACGCTATCGCCGGATCGTCGATACCGCTCAGGAGGGGATCTGGGTCATGGATGCCGAACGGCGGACCACTTTCGTGAACCCCCGCATGGCCGAGATGCTTGGATTCACGCCCGAGGAGATGCTGGGTAGACCCATCGAGGATTTCATGTTTGCGGAGGATCTGGGCGACCATGCCGAACGCATGAGCGAACGTTATCAGGGCCGGCCCGGGCGCTATGAACGTCGGTTTCGCGGGAAAGACGGCCGGGATATCTGGACAAGCTTATCGGCCGTCGCCCTGATGGATGATACCGGCTGTTTTGCCGGATCCTTTGGCATGTTTACCGATATCACCGAACGTAAGGAAGCCGAAGCGGAGCGGATAAGGCTCGAAGAAAAGCTTCGTCAGCTTCAGAAACTGGATATGGCCGGTCGGCTGGCGGTCGGTTTTGCCCATGATTTTAACAATCTTTTGTCCGTGATCCAAAGCCAGATGCATCAGGTCCATCTTGTTCCCGGTTTGAATGAACCCGCCAGGGAAAGTTTGGCCATGATCGATCAGGCCACGCGCCAGGCCGTGGCGTTGACCCAGGCCTTGCGGACATTCGGTCGCGGTTTGCCGACGCAGAAACAGGCGGTGGACCTGTGCATGGTGGTCAGGGAGGCGGAGCAGTTCCTGCGACATTGCCTTCCGGCTCGCGTGCAGGTGGATATCGTGATAAAGGAGGAGACTTGTCCGATTTTTGCGGACCGCTCTCAGTTGCATCAGGTGCTGCTGAACCTGACCCTCAATGCCCGCGACGCCATGCCCGACGGCGGGTGCTTGCGGGTCTCCGTCGCCAAGGTCCAACCCGCCGAGTTTGCCGGGACCGATGAGGAAGAATCCGCCGCGCCGGGTCGCGTCCAGCTCTCCGTCGCGGATACGGGAGTGGGCATGCCGCCGGAAACGCTCGATCGCGTCTTCGAGCCGTTCTTTTCCACCAAGCCGCACGATCAGGGTACCGGGCTGGGTTTATTGATTGTTCAAGGCATCGTCGAGGATCACGACGGAAGTATTCATATCGAGTCGCGCGTGAATCAGGGCACCACCGTGCATATCTTGTTGCCCCTCGTTTCGCCGGCGGTCGCGAGCGTGGCGGCGCCCCCGCCGCGAGTCAAGGGAAACGGCGAAGGCATTCTCGTAACCGGCGGTAATCCTTATCTGCGCGGAACCATCGCCGCTTATCTGGACAGCTTAAATTACAACATTATTTTAGGTGGCGATGAGGTCGAGGTCATCCATAAATGGGTACAACATCGCTCGGAGGTTCGCTTGCTTGTTCTCAGCGCCGACCTCCGACCCCGCGAGGCCGAGGCCGGGCTACAAGCTGTTCGCGCGGAGGATCCGAGAATGCCAGCGATCATTTTGTGTTCCAGGGATGGCGGCATTCAAGTGACCCGGGACGAGCGGACGATAATCCTAATGGAACCGTATCGCATGACCGACCTTGCCGGAGCGGTGGTAAAAATCCTGACTGATCGAGCACAAAAAGAGTAACGAGCATGTCCGAGCAGACCCGTGTTCTTATCGCCGACGATCATACACTGGTTCGAGGAACGCTGACCCATCGCCTGAATCAGGAAGCGGATTTGGGAGTAGTCGCTACCGTAGGCGATGCGGACCAGGCCGTCACGGAAGCGGTCCGGAGGCAGCCGGATGTCATTCTTATGGATATCGACATGCCCGGGCTGTGCTGTTTTGATGCGGCCGGGATCATCAAGTCGCGTTGTCCGGATACTCGGATCATCTTTTTGAGCGCTTTCCATAACGATCATTATATCGAGCGGGCCCTGGCGGTCGGGGCGTGGGGTTACGTTATCA
>CAZXSA010000325.1:0-4905 GCA_964642815.1 uncultured Planctomycetales bacterium
CTCGGAGAGCGGGAATCTGTTTATATAATCCGGCGGGGCCAGGGCGCTGTCATCGTCCCCCCACCAAGACTCGCAACCTTTGGCATGATGGTGGCGGTCGGCGGCTCGAAGTACAACTCCAGCGCCTCGCGTAAATTAGATAGGGCCTCGTCTTCGCTACGACCATGGCTGGCAACGTCAACCTGTGCACATTGGGCGATGAACCAGTCATCCTCCTTCCAAATACGGGCGGTAAACGTCTGTTTCATGGGACGATCCTTTCTTCCGACCATTATATCACGATCGGCCGCCTAACCGTATTTTTTCGCCAGTTGATCGACGAATTTCTTGCACTGTTCGGTGGCCTGCCAGGCGTCGGGCCAGAAGCACAGGTCGATGGTCCACCAGTCGTCGGGGCAGCCGGCGGAGGCCAGGGCAGGCATCAATTCATCGAAATCCAATTTGCCCTTGCCGAACGGCGGATGCGTACTGGTGTGGTTGTCGTGCAGGGTGTCGTCCGAATCGATCAGATGGATGCGCCCGATCCTGCCGGAAAGACGGCGGGCCAGTTCGGCCGCCCCGCCGGTCAACGTTTCGCGGCGGCCCGGCTGGCGGGCGCCGTGTTTGGCAACCATGTTGGCGTGGCAGGTGTCGTACATAATCATGAAATTGTCATGCCCGACGCCGTCGAGCACGCGGAGGATATCGCTGGGCTTGTTGAAGGCAAAACCCGGCTCGAATTCCCAGACCACGCGGACGCCGGCATCGGCAGCCTCGGCCGCGCACGCATGCCACGTGGAGCAGACACGCTTAAGGGCGTCGTCGTAATCCACCACGGCATCCTTGGGCGGCTCGCCGGGAATCGCCCCGAGCACGCCGGGATCCTCGGTGGTATCCACGCGAATGACATCGATGCCCAAATCCACGCAGAAACGCACGTTCTTGCGGAAGGTGGCCAGGTAAGAACTGTTATCCTTGCCGGTGATCAGTTTCTCGCTCCAGAGATCGGCGGCCAGGCCGCTGCACCCCATGCCCCGCGACTCCCAGAGCGCGCGAACCTCGGCCCGCTGGGCCCCGGTTTTCTGCAAGTCCGGGTTGGGATGCACCCCGAACCCGCCCAGCTCCAGGCCGTCAAATCCCAAAGCGTGCAGTTTCTCGACCACGTCCGTGAACGGGACCGGTGAATCCGCGTACGGCCCGATCGAATATGCCCACGTACCGATGGATATGCGCTTGGCCATGTTAGATCCTCGACGTTTGGTTGACAGTTGTTACTCGGAGCATAGATCATTATTGACGAACCATACCCCACCCTTTGGATTTCCTCATAGAACGAAGAAATCCAAAGAATGGGGCACCCCGCCATGTCACACCATTTCTGCTCCCATTAACATTTCCCGCAATCACCGACCTGCGGCACGCTCTTGTGCGTGTCCGGGCCGAAATAACGCAAGCCGACCAGCGGCTCGCAACCGGTATTCTCGATGACCACGCCGTTGGTGGCGGCCTCGTGCGTGATGAAAATCTCGTCCTCGGTTTCCTGCCCGAAACGGATCAAGGCCGGGCTTTCGATATTGAGTTTGCCCATGCGGCCATGACCCTGGACGGTGATCCAGCCGCTGGCGCCGGGATCCTTGAGCGTAAACTTGACGCCCGGCTCGACGGTGAGCTCCTTGGAGCTGACCAGTTGCTTGCCATCGAAGTCGCCGTAGGTGATCCACCGGTCGGTGTAACCGTCGCCGCTGGCGGCCTTGTCCACGATCGGTTCGAGGTAGTGGTTCTGCCTGAAATTCGGATCGACGTTCATTTCCCAGTCGAGCTGGCCGACGATGAAATCGATATCCTGATGTTTTTCCTCGGGCATGCTGTGAACCAGCAGCGACCAGGGGACGACGCGGCCTTCGACGAGCGACTGGTACATGCCGAACACGTCGGAGCCCCACTGCGGCTCATAGGTGCAGAGCGAGCCGGGGGCGTGGAGTACGCCGGTCGGGACGTGCCAGCCGGTGCCCGGCTTGAGCCGGTAGGCCGGGGCCAGGTCGAGGATGCCGTTGTCGCCGATGTTCCACCTTTCCAGGCAGCGACGAATGTCCTGCTTGCTGGTGCCGGGGGCCAGGCCGAAGAAGGTGTAGGGGAAGTTGTTGCCCACCGGGTTCAACTGGGGTGGGAAATAATAGGTTTCGGGCTTGCCCTCCTGTTGAACGAGGGCGGCGTCCTTTTGGCTCTGGTGCATGTGGTGCGGGATGGGTCCCATGTTGTCGAAGAACTTGGAGTAGACCGGCCAGCGTTTGTACTTATCCCACATGGGCTTGCCGATCATGCGGGCGCCGGCCTCGGCCACGGCGTCGCGGAGCAGGAAGCGCTTGCCCTCAAAGAAGATATAGCTCAACCCCTCGTCTGGGTTGCGGTTTTCGTTCATGGCCTCGGTCGTACTGGCGAACCAGCGTTCGTCGATCCCGCCGCGATGGCCGCCGAGGGCGTACCAGTCGTCGGGGTGGAGCTTGATCCGCTTGCCCGGGTGCAGAAAGCTGCGCGGCACCCAGTCCGGGCTGAGGCGGAGCAAGCCCTGCCCAGCATCGAGGGCGGAATTCAAAATGGTCCCGATATTTTTACTGACGATCGTACTTGCCATGTGGTCATTTCTCCTATCCAGATTGTCCCGAAAAGCAGGTGGTTAATTTAACTGGCGGCCGGGCATATCGCAAGAACATGCGGGGGCATGCGTATTCGACCTCCAGGTTGTCAGGCGTGCCAACCCATGGGCCGGGTTGACCGCTCCGACGCCCGTAAATTAGTGTTCGCTAGCCATTGTATCCTCCAATGTCGTAAGACATTGTAACGTTTTTCGGCAAGTTTGGCTTCGTTTGGCGCTTTTACGTTTTTTACCATCCCAATCCCGATGTTCATCGGGACAAGTTCCGCGATCAGGGTAGGTTCCGACTCGGGAACCGGTTCCGCCGGAGAAAAGAGAGCAGCGAGTTGAGAGTCGAATGCGGGGCTGGTGGTCGCGGCCATTGGTTTTTCCTCCAGCGCGCAGACCGGGCGAGGTTGGATGTTCAGTGATAGAACACGTTTGGGTGTCCCGTGGGGTGGGAAGGAAATGGAACAGGTGAATTCACAGGCCGCTTGAGCGGCGTTCCCTGCCACAGGCGGGCCATCAGGCCAGGCCCTTTCAGGGCTGGTTGTCGGGCCAAGAAAATCCTTCCCCTCTCCTCCCGCCTGTCGCCGGCATTCCCGCCCGTTTTCGGGTTAAAAATCATGCCGGACCAATTTCGACTTGACCGATTGGCAAAGTTATATCGTTAGGGGTATCGTTCACCCCGATAAGGCGGACAGTATTATGCGATAACCTGAAACCTGGCAGGGATGATCCATGTTATCTGCCGGGGCATGGTCTCGACCAACGCGCGAGCGGCGAACCTCGCCCTGCATCACCGATGGATGGCCGGGTGTAAGGGGGAAAAACCGTCAATAAAGGGGCTTGAAAATGGACAAGGAAATCATTGTTCGGCTGCATTCGAGTTTTGAGGACATGGTTCGGAAGGATTCCGATAGCGGTGTAGAGTACTGGTTGGCCAGGGATCTTCAATTGTTATTGGGATATGCACAGTGGCGGAGCTTCGCCGCGGTTATCGATAAAGCCATAACTGCTTGCGAGAACAGTGGATACGATCCCAAGAACCATTTTGCTGAAGCGCGCAAAATGGTTGACCTGGGGTCGGGGGCCAAGCGGGAGATAGAAGACATAGCCCTGACCCGTTATGCCTGCTACCTGATCGCCCAGAATGGCGACCCGGCCAAGGACCAGATCGCTTTTGCGCAAACGTACTTCGCCGTCCAGACCCGCAAGCAGGAGGTGATCGAGCAACGCTTGGCCGAGGCGGAGCGGCTCGGCGCGCGCAAGAAGTTGACCCGCTCGGAAAAGGAGCTTTCGGGTATCATCTTCGACCGCTTGCGCAACAACGAGAGCTTCGGCCGCATTCGCAGCAAAGGCGACAAGGCCCTTTTCGGCGGTCGAACCACGCAGGAGATGAAAAGCAAACTGGGCGTCCCCGACGGACGGCCGCTGGCCGATTTTTTGCCGACGATTACGATCAAGGCCAAGGACTTCGCCAACGAAATCACCAACTTTAATATCAAGCAGCACCGTCTGGATAACGAAAGCGGGATCACGGACGAGCATGTGCGGAATAATCAAGAGGTCCGCAAGCTATTGGTGGATCGGGGGATCGTGCCCGAGATTCTCCCGCCGGCCGAAGACACAAGAAAAATCGAGCGCCGATTGAAATCGGAGCAAAAGCGCCTGCCCAAACAAGCAGAGAGCCTGGAAGGGCCGGCGGAGTCCGTGGAGTAATGGAATTTTGTTTTCATGTTGTGGATTATTGGGGGAGGGATGGGGTGGAGCGGAGGAGAATCGCAAGGGAGGGAGTTGACAAGGACGGCCTGACGCGGCGCAGATTCCTGAATGCTGAATCTGATTGCTGATTGCTATCCTGACACCCGATGTCTCGAATTACAAGCCGAAAAACCAACGAGCGGGGGAAATCGGATGATATCCCTTGAATCGACAGGAGGAAAGGATTGTCCAACCGTCGTAAGTCTATTACCAGCCGGCGGACTAATCATTCCAGGGTAAGGAGGTCGAATCCTTTCTTGTTTCTTGATCGATCGCTCGTGGCAGCAAAACGAAAAGCTTTTCGTCCTGAAATCGGAGGTAGGTTTTGTCCGGCCGGTTGTTCCAAGGAAAGAATTGATCGATATCCGCGGCAGTAAGACGGTTGCCGATCAGAATGGCTTGGTATCCAGGAGCGCTAATTCGAATCCTGCCGTCGTAACAGTCGTGCGAACAATAACCGAGCGGTATCCCCAAGCTCGACAGTCATCAGTTTATCTCATGCGGCGTCGTCGTAAACCCCCGTATTTCCG
>CAZXSA010000326.1:0-4858 GCA_964642815.1 uncultured Planctomycetales bacterium
ACCCTGCCCTACGCCCTGCGGCGGAGGGTAGTGTGGTTGGCTCAACGGACACCATGATCACCAAACAGAACAGGCCTATCCCTCAGAAAGCTCGGAGTCGGTCACATCGCAACCGGAGACCGAAAGTCTGGCATCGGTACTCAAGCAATTCGCGGTGATTACCAGTAGTATAATCGGGCGTCCTTATACGGTGGCGGTATTACCCATACCATGCTATGAGGGCCACCTGACCCCTTGCTCCGAATATATTGCCGAGAGTCTTCTGAAGGCCTTCATTGATACTCCCGCAACGGTGCTTGATCGGCAGAGTCTTGAATCAGTTCTGACGGAACTTGACTTGGATTCGGCCTTTGACAACCCTTCTCAAGTACCGCGCATCACTCGTGCCGATTGTCTGATTTTGGGTCGATACATAATCGCAGAAGGGACTCTCCATCTCGACCTGAAAGCTACCGAAGTATCCACCAACCGTTTGTTGAATGCATACACGGCAACCTGGCCACTTGATTCGTATCTTCGGCGTATCTTATACTCCAGGCCGTCGGAATCCAGGGGGGCACCGGGTTACCAAATCTGGGAACAGGGAGGAAAGACAAGGATTCGTGCCATGTATACCGAGCAAGGCAGGAATCAATTTTATCTTCTCGATCGAGTTCGCCAAATCATCCGCAAGGGTTTGGCTGATTATTTGAGAAACGGCCTTGGGATGAATCTGTCTGATGCCGAAATCGAAAAACGCTTTCGCTTCGGAGTCGAAGTGCATTGCGAATTTGAAACGGGCACGGTAACTCTAGAAATGGAATTTGGAGGTCCAACATGATGATCATAACAAAATATCGATGGATAATACCACCCATCCTGCTGTTTGTTTTGGTGGGTTGTAGAACCTACGAAATCACGCAAATGGACAACGTGTCCATTGCGAGTTTCAAACCCGACAGCTATAAGCGGGCGGCGATTATCACGCATCACCTGACAGGCAGAGAGGGTGAGCGAGTCACAACTGTCGGAGACAAAAACCGGCTTTTTCTCGAAGCTTTTCAAGTAGAGTTGATGAAAAAGGGCATTGAGGTTGTTGAGCGGGAAAAGTTTGAAAAACTCGTGAATGAGCAACTGCTAATCAAGGGCGAGTTGGCAAACCTTTCCGACCGCGAAAAAGCTCTCCGTGTGGGTAAAATACTCAACGTTGATGTCGTTTTTTATGGTGATGCGCTCCTTAACAAATCCCATTATGTCTATGATCCCCCCTTGCTGGGGTCTGATAAGGGCGCGTTGCGGCTGCAGGAGCGCGCAAATAACAGCGGTGTCGTTGAAGGAGTCGGTCAATACACTATCCATGCCTATCACAATGTGGGTGTCACGGTTCGAGCCATCGACGCGCGAACGGGCGAAATCGTGTGGGTTGGCTATCGCATGCTGGCCGTTTGTGAAAAAGTCACGGAAAAAAGCCCGACGGCCCTGACGAATTTTTCGACTATTAAGAAGTTGTGTGGTATGGTTATCGAGGACTTCCGATCTCCAAGATTGAGCTTGGTTCAAAAGGAAGGTGAATTATGATGTCGCGGGAATTTGGTCTAATCTCAGTTATACTTGTCGCTGGTATGTCCGCGGGGTGCGCGGACCGACTGATTCTTCAGACGAGTACAATCCGGACACCGGCCCTCAAGGATGTCAAGCGTGTCGCAATAGTTGACTTTGCTGGTGAAACAGGTGGCCAGGCTGTTGCGGATCTGGTTACCATCAACTTTATTCGCGCGGGTTACGAGGTCGTGGAACGCGATCAACTGCAAGATGTTGTTCGCGAAGCCTCGATAGGCCACCAAGGGTTTATGGACTTGGCCGACGAGGAGAAAGCTCGGATTTTCGGAAAGATACTTAATGCAGATGTGATTGTTACGGGGCAACTTGTTCGCCAGGTTATACCTCGATACGAGAAGAAAGGGGAAGATCGACTGGTATACGAGTCGGCCACATTGGAGGTAGCAGCGCGCGCGTTTGATGCCAAAACGGGACAGGTGCTATGGACGGCCGTTGTTAACGGAACTGCGACAGCCAAAACCGGGCAGCAACTTCAAGTAATGGATTACATCAACGAACCATGTCGCGAACTTGTGTACAGCTTCAAAAGCCCAGTATACGAAGATGTCTCAAAGGTTTACGAGGGCAAAGAGATTGAAGCCTTGCGCGAGAGCCGTGGCTTTTAATACTCGAAAACAAGCGGTAGCTTAATCGTACGTCGGTCAAAGTTCGGCTGTTCCCCTTCTGCAAAATGCTTTTGTAAGGCGACAGGGGGCGGGTGTTCTTGGATTGCTCCGAAAGACGGGGATTCCGGTACGGTTATGAAGATTCATGATCCGGTATTGGCGCGGGTGCGCCCACCGTCTGTCCGCATCTCGATTCGATCAGATGTAACGGCTATACTCTCCGCATTCCGGCATCGCGGAGACGGCCGGCGCGGTCGGACGATGGTAGAAATCCATTTGGGGCATTGGTGGAGGATGAACCGTGAGCTTGTCTATCACTACGGCACTCCTATCCCTGGCTCTCGGAGCGGCCGGCACCGAACCGGTTGTTCTGGACGGTACCAAACAACTGTTCCTCGATGATGCCCTAATCGCCGCGCAAGACAACATTACCCGGACTATTCATCCGGCCCAAAAGCATCCGGACAACCCGTTGGTGTTCCAGACCGAGCCGTGGGAGGGTAACAGCGTGCTCATTTACGGATCGGTGATCCGCGAGGGCGAAAAATTCCGCATGTGGTACTACGCCTCGGGCTATCTGGCCTACGCGGAAAGCGACGACGGGTTGAAGTGGCGCAAGCCCGTATTCGACATCATCAAAAAAGACGGGCGAAACACCAACCTGCTGGTCGAATGTCGCGACGATCCCGAACCCGATAAGCGGTCAGTCGAGGAATACGAGGCCGGGGTGCCCAACGCCATCCCGCACTATAATATCATGAACACGGTCTTCCTCGATCCCCTCGATTCCAATCCGCAACATCGTTACAAAATGACCTACTGTTCATTCGACTTTTCGACAGACCCCCAGCGCCGCGGGTTGGGCATCGCGGGCAGCCCTGACGGAATTCACTGGAAGCTGATCAAAAACTTCGTCAGCGAAACATCCACGGATTCCAGCCACAGCATGCTCGACCTGAAAAAACGCGAATACGTGCATTACGGGCGGACCCGCTATTACCCGCCGGGTGTCGAGGAGGTCTGGAGCAAAAGCGAGTGGGTGCGCGAAAGCCAGAAGTGCCGGGCGGTGGACCGCATCGCTTCAAAGGACGGTATCAACTGGGATTACACGAAATACCAAAGCGCCCCGATTGCCCACAGCGTCGACCTGAAAGACCCCGTCGGCAGTGAAATCTATAACATGATGGTCTTTCCGTACGAGAGCGTGTACATCGGGCTTGCGCGAATTTTCTACAACCGTCCGCCGGAGGACGGCGGGACGCTCCTCGAACCGCAACTGGCGGTAAGCCGTGACGGAGTGGCGTTCACCCGCGTCGGCGATCGCTCGGCGTTCATCCCCTGCGGCGGGATCGGCGAGTGGGACCGCTTCAATAACGAGGTGTCCAGCAACCCGCCGATCGAGATGGGTGACGAACTATGGTTCTATTACAGCGGCCGCATTGGCCGACACAAACGCTATCCGGGTAAGGATTTCGGACGCGGACGGTACACCGGCAGTATCGGGCTGGCCACCATCAAGCGCGACCGTTTCGTTTCGCTGGGTGCGTCCTTCGATGGTGGCACCCTCGTTACCAAGCCGGTCAAACTCGCGGGTGACACGTTGCATATAAACGCCCAATCACGTTTCGGGAGCATCACTATCGAGGTTCTCGACGAACAGGGAAAGGTGATTGCCGAGTCGCAGCCGGTAGCGGACGATGCGTTGGATATTCCAGTGACCTGGAAGACGGGCGATCTCCGCACGCTGCGCGATAGGCCGGTAACGTTACGCATCACCCTGAAAAACGCCCTGTTGTTTGCCTTATGGTGCCGGTAGGGCAGTCAGTAGTTGGACTCATTCAGTTTTTCGGCGACGACGGAGATGATGTCGAAGGTGTTGAGGGTAATGGCCCAGGTGGGGGGGATTCTTTTTTCGAGTCGGCGATACAGGTCGGGGCGGTTCAGACGTAGGGCGAGGATGGAATAGAGGATCTGGCGGACACCGCGGGCGGTGCCTTCGGTGCGGATTTCAATGATGCGAAATCCGTGGTTGGCCAGCAGGCGGGAGAGCGTACGGCGGTCGAAATAATGCAGGTGGGTGGGTGGATGAATCATGCGCCAGTGACGGCCGCGGAGCCGGGCCAGCAGGCTGCCGATATCGCCGGTGGTCAAAAAGAGCAAGCTGCCGGGATGGGAAAGCTGCCCGATGCGTTGCAGATAAAGGTCGGGGCGGGACAGGTGCTCGATCACATCCCACATCACGGTCACGTCGAATGATCCGCCAAGCCGGACCGGATCGATCTCCAGAAAATCATCGGTATACACGTTCAGGCCGAACTGCTCGCGGGCGTAACGGGCGGCCTCGGGGTTGACCTCGAAGCCGACGAACTCGAAATGCCGGGCGGCCAGGTCGCCGAAGAATCCATAAGCAGCTCCAATCTCCAGGAGGCGGCCGGCGGGCCGACGACGGCGCAGGGCATCAATTCGGCGCTGGAAGGTCTTGCGAAAGAAAGGCTCGTCTGATCGGTAATCGAGGTATTCCTGTCCGGTGAAATAGTCGCCCTCGTAGAGGCGACGAAGCTCCCGCGGATCGGGCGTGGCGGCGGTGACGAACCCGCAGTGTCGGCAGCGGCGCAGAATGTCGAAATGAGCGGCGAAGTCATGCCGGCCGCAAA
>CAZXSA010000327.1:0-4833 GCA_964642815.1 uncultured Planctomycetales bacterium
GGCGTCGAACGCGAACTCCAACACGCTTTCGAGGCCACCCGCGAGGTCTACGTCATCTGGCCCTCGCGAATCGAGCCTTCACCTTTCATCACCGAGACGGCCACCGAGGTCTTCCCCTCGCTCGAACATGCCTTCCGCTCCTTCAAGCGGCGCGGCTACGTTGGCGAATACCAGTTGCCCCTGAACCATCATTCCGCCCCGCCCAAGCGCGGACTATTCGGATAATCGTCTATGAATCCTCGCGAATTGGCCTACATGATCGACCACACCCTGCTCAAGCCGGAAGCCACCGCCGGCATGATCGACCGGCTCTGCGCCGAGGCCGCCGAATACCGCTTCGCCGCCGTCTGCGTCCAGCCGATCTGGATTCGGCGTTGTGCTCGCTTATTACAGGGAACCACCGTCAAAGTCGCCAGCGTGGCCGGCTTTCCGTTAGGTGGCCATCGTACCGATATTAAAGTCGATGAGGCCGTGCGGGCCCTGGAGGACGGCGCGGAGGAAATCGATATGGTCATTCGCCTCGGGGATCTGACCGCCGGCGAAACCGCGGTCGTTACCGACGATATCGCCGCCGTGGCCGAGGCCGTTCATCGAACGCTTCCGCACGGCATTCTGAAGGTGATTCTGGAAACCGCCGCTCTGACCGAGGAGCAAATCATTGCCGGCTGCAAGTGCGCGATTGACGGCCGGGCCGACTTCGTGAAAACCTCGACCGGCTTCCATCCCGCGGGCGGAGCCACGCTCGAAGTCGTGCGCCTGCTGCGCGAACACGCCGCCCCGCTGAAGGTCAAGGCCGCCGGCGGTATCCGCGACACCGCCACCGCCATCGCCATGATCGACGCCGGCGCCACCCGCCTCGGCACCTCCGCCGGAATCAAAATAATCAGCGACAGAATTTCACTACAGAGAACACCGTAAAACACGGAGAAAGGAACGTTTGGAATCGACGGAAGAGAAATGAACCCTCCGACAGAATGTAACCCATCGCCGTTTTGCCATCGAAATTAATCTAAAAACATCAATTCTTCTCGGTGGTCTCCGTGACCTCCGTGGTGAATAACGCCTACGAAATCGCGTCGCTGATCACGATCGGTTCAAGGCTCCAGATCCGCTCCGCGTATTCCTTGACCGCCCGGTCGCTCGAGAAAAAGCCGATGTTGGCCACGTTCAGAATCGCCGCCCGGGTCCAGGCCGCTTGATCCTTCCACAGTGCCTCCACCCGGCGCTGGGCGTCCGCGTACGAGGCGATATCGGCTAAAAGCATGTAATGATCGCCTTCGCGCATGAGCCAATCGCGCACCTGCCGATGCAGGAGAGGGTCGGCGGTGTTGAATTGCCCATCGGCAATCGCATCGAGCGCCCGACGCACCGATTCGTTGGCCTGATAGATCCCCCAGGGATTATGTTGCGGCCGAGCGGCGGCGACCTCCTCGGCGGTCAGGCCGAACAGGAAAAAGTTCTCCTCGCCCACCGCCTTGCGGATCTCGACGTTGGCCCCGTCCAGCGTACCGATGGTCAGGGCCCCGTTCATCGCGAATTTCATGTTGCCGGTACCGGACGCTTCCGTACCGGCCGTCGAGATTTGCTCGGAAAGGTCGGCGGCCGGGATCATTTCCTCCGCCACCGAAACGCGGTAGTTCGGAATGAACACGACCCGCAGATGCTCGTTGATCCGCTTGTCGTGATTGATGGTGGCGGCCACATCATAAATGAGTTTGATAATCAGTTTCGCCCGGTAATAGGAAGGGGCGGCCTTGGCCGCAAAGAAAACCACTCGCGGAACCCTCGAACCCGGCGCATCGAGCAGTTCATGGTACAACATGACCACGTGAAGAATATTCAGAAGTTGGCGTTTGTACTCATGGAGCCGCTTCATCTGCATATCGAACAAGGCGTCATTCGAAAGGGTGATGCCCATGTTGCGCTGAACCAGATGACCCATCCGCTGCTTATTGGCCCGCTTGACCCGGCGAAATTCCTCCTGAAACGCAGGGTCGTCGGCATGGGCGGCCAGTTCCCGGATGCGCCCGAAATCACGCAGCCAGTCGGGGCCGATGCGCCGGGTGATGGCCGCCGCCAACTCCGGATTGCACGCCTGTAGCCAACGTCGCGGAGTGATCCCATTGGTCACGTTCGTGAAGCGTTCCGGCCACAACGCGGCGAAGTCGGGCACCAGGTCCGTCCGCACAAGGTCGCTATGCATTTCGGCCACCCCGTTGACCGCGTGGCTCCCCACGATCGCCAAATGGGCCATGCGCACCGAACGCGGCGCATCCTCCTGGATCAACGACATCCGCCGGATGCGATCGCCGTCACCCGGCCAGCGAGCCTCCACCGTCTGCAAGAAACGACGATTGATCTCATAAATGATCTCCAAATGACGCGGCAGATAGCGCTCGAACATGTACACCGGCCAGACCTCGAGGGCCTCGGGCATCAGCGTATGGTTGGTATATGCGAAGATCGCCCGGGTCATCTCCCAGGCCCGCTCCCAAGGCATGTCGCGCTCGTCCACCAGAATCCGCATCAACTCGGCGATGGCCAGCGACGGATGCGTATCGTTGAGTTGGATGGCCGCCTTGTCCGCCAGATTGTCCAGCGTGTCGTTTTCGCGTTCGTGTCGGCGAACGATGTCCGCCAAGGTACAGGCCACGAAGAAATACTGCTGAACCAGCCGAAGATGCCGCCCGCTCTCGGTCTCATCGGCGGGATAAAGCACCTTGCTGATCGTCTCGCTCATCATCTTGTCCTGGACGGCTTCCATGAATCCGCCCCGGTTAAACTTCCTCAGATCGAAGGCGGCGGACGCCCGAGACGACCAGAGTCGCAGGATGTTTACCGTATTGTTCGCGTAGCCGACGATGGGGATGTCGTACGGCACGCCGACCACCGTACGGAAGTCCACCCACTTCGGACGGTAACGGCCCGCGGCATCGGTGCCATGCTCCACCCGCCCGCGCAGCCGGATCACCGTCGCGAATTCCGGCCGAACAAATTCCCACGGCGTCCCATACGTCAGCCAATACTCCGGATTTTCAACCTGCCAGCCGTTCTCGATGCGCTGCTCGAAGATGCCGTGCTCGTAGCGGATACCGTACCCGTAAACGGGATACCCCAGCGTGGCGGCCGAGTCGATATAGCAGGCCGCCAGCCGTCCAAGCCCACCGTTGCCCAACCCGGCATCCGGCTCGACCTCCAGAATCTGGCTTAGGCTCTCCCCGATCGACGCCAGGGACGCCCGGCACTCCTCGTACAATCCCAGATTGACCAGATTATTCCGCAGCAGCCGCCCCAACAGATATTCGAGCGAGAGGTAGTAGACCCGCCGGGCCTTGCTGTCGGCGTACTTACCGTGGGTCTTCATCATCTTAGAGGCGGCTACGTCGCGCACGGCCAAAGCCAAGCTGATGTACTTGTTATATTGCGTAGCCCCTTCCCAGTGCCGGGCCTGGGTGAATTGCAGATGGTGGCGCATGCGTTCGAGTAGAAAACCCGCTCCTTCCGCCCCAGATGCGCCTCCCTTATGCAGAGGAACATCCTCAACAACCGCCGCGCCTCGGGCCAGTGTCTTTGCCATCGGTGCTATCTCCAATACCAGATATCTCCCCTTCCACCGTCACACGCCTGCTGCCTGCCCTGCCTGTTCTAAACCTCTGTATCTCCCCTCCTCCGCGTCTTTGCGCCTCTGCGCGATCATCAACCCACATCCGGCAACTCGTAACCCTTGCGTCGTGGCCGCGAAAGCTTCTGATTGGCTTCCTTGTCGTCCACGAACTGCTCGGCCTTCGGGTCGTATTTCAACTTGCGCCCGAGTTCTCGACAGATATTGACCAGGTAGCAAACCGTCGTCGACCGATGGGCGATCTCCACATCCGCGTTCGGCCGCTTGCGGCTGCGCATGCACTCGAAGAAATTCTGGAGATGCTCGATCGCCTCGCCCGGTCCGACTGGGTGCCCGGGCGGCGCATCCTTGATCAGCTCGGCCGGCTTGGCCCGGAGTTCGCCGCGCATGATTTGCATCTCGCCCTTGTCCCCCTGGAAAATCGCTCCCAGATCATCGTACTTCGGAAGCCGCTCGCCGTGCAGCTTGAGCAGGATGCCGTTCGCATACTTCATGGTCACTTTGCCCTCGGGGCCCGGCGTTTCCGGCCACACCTCGACCGGCGTGGTGTCGTCGGTACCCAGCACACACTGCACCTGGTCCAGCGCGTGCGTACCCCAACCGGTTACCCCCCATGACAATCCACCGCCGTCATAATCCCAGTACTTCGCCCATTTATACTGCAAATCCGGATGGTATGGCCGCAGCTCTGTCTGGTTGCACCATTGGTCCCAGTCCAGGCCCTCGGGCATCGGCTGCTCCGGCTGTGGTTGCCATGTCACCGGTGCGGTAAAATTACAGGCTAAAACGGTATGCACCTTACCGATCGCGCCTTCGCGTACCAGTTTGCTGGCCCACACGTTAATCGGTAGCGAGCGTTGCTGCGTGCCGGCCTGGAAAATACGGTTATACTTGCGAGCCGCCTTGATCAGCGTCCGCCCCTCGGCCACGGTGAGGCAGATCGGCTTTTCCGCGTAAACATCCAGCCCCGCCTGCATCGCGTGAATCGCGATCAACGCCCGGGCGTGGGTCGTGGTCGGTATGAATACCGCGTCGAGTTTTTCCTTTTCCAGCATCTGGTGGTAGTTCTGGTATTTATTCACCGTGGCCTTGCCGTCGGCCTCCAGCGGCTTGGCGGCCTCATGGCATCGCGGTTCGAAGCAGTCGGCAATGGCCACGATCTTCGCATGTTTATCCAGGCCCTCCAACGTCATCAAATGCCGCCCCCGCCC
>CAZXSA010000328.1:0-4780 GCA_964642815.1 uncultured Planctomycetales bacterium
ATCGCTTCCAGTGACTTGGTCAGGGATGTGGCATTGGGTTGATCCGCCATGGATATGTCCTCCAACATGGCCAGAGATTGTTGTTCATCGGCTACTGGTCGGGCGCTGCCCGGCCATGCCGACCAGTCTACGCTCGATATCACACCGCGACCCACGGTACGCTTCCTGCACACTGCGGCCGCATTTGTTTCGATGTGACGGTATTATACGCTCGATTTGATTGGGGGCAACACCCCGGAAAACCCCCTACCCTCGGAAATGACCCACCCCGCATCCACCAGCCCACGCTTGATCGCCAACCCCGGATTATTCAGCCGATTCGTCCATGTCCTCGGCGGGCAAGCCGAGCCCGCTCTCATCCGGATCCCGTGCCGGGCGCTGCTCCATTCGGGGGACGGCCAGCTCCTCGCTGACCCGGTACTCCTCGTTCAACCATTTATGCAAATCAATCAGCTTGCATCGGCGGCAACAGAAAGGGCGGAACGGAACCTCCGCCTTCGCGCGATATTCGATCCGACGCCCACAGGTTGGACATTCCATAATCGGCATGGACGCTCTGTTTCCACCTGACCCGTGCGTACGCCCAGACGGCCCACGCGTGAGGTTCGCTCCCTATCCCGAAAATGCCGAAGCCTTCGCCATGCACCTCATGCCGCGCTGATATTCTTGGGGTCGGATTTCTTGGTCTCGGCCGGCTTGTCCTTGCTCTTGTCCTTGGCGGTGCTGCCCGAGTCGGTCTCGGCCTTGGCGGCCTTGCGATAGCTCTCGCTGCGATAGTCCGTTTGATAGAAGCCGGATCCCTTGAAAATGATGCCCCCACCCGTACCGATCAATCGTTTGGCGGTCGCTCGGCCGCATTCGGGACATTTACGTTTTGGCTTGGCCGTGATCGATTGAAACAATTCCCAACGATGCCCACAGCCTGAACATTCATAATCATAGGTCGGCATGACTGGCTCCTGTTTATCGCGAGCGCCGAGTCGGCGCGTTTAATTTTCGTCCGTCGGCGAAGGAGGTTCGGCTTCATTTCCCGTCCGTGTCTCACCGACTTCCGTCGGCCGGGACACGATGACTTTTGCCGGGCGAAGCACGCGATCGTGAAGCTTATATCCCTTCGCCAACACTTGTAAAACCGTCGGCTCCGGATAATCGTCCGACGGTTGTTGCATCATGGCCTCGTGGACCTGCGGATCAAAACCTTGCCCCTGGGCCTCAATGGGAATCACGTGATGCTCGCCCAACACCTTGCGGAAATTGTCCAGAGTCATCTTGACGCCGTTCAGAACGCTTTCGGCGTTGTCCTTGTGCTCCAAGCCGTTGCCGATCACCCGTTCCAGATCGTCAAGGATCGGCAGCAACGCCCGCGCCAAACTCGCATGCGCGTAGCGTAAGGACTCCTCGTGCTCCTTGCGCGATCGCTTCTGATAATTCAGCAATTCGGCCTTGGCCCGCAGGCATTTTTCCTTCCATTCCTCAAGTTCCTTGACCCGCGGCTCGACCGCCGTTGCATCCTCTCCGGCCGGGACCGACTCCGGGGCGGAGGATTCCGGCGGTACGCCCGCATCCGCGGGCGCGGTCTCCGCCTCGCCACCGAATTGAGCGACTTCTTCCTCGGAAGGGATTACGATTTTTTTCTTGCCCTTGCTCATCGCCGATTAAGCATCCCTCTTCTGCTCTTCCTGACCGGAGCCGGAGAAGAACTCCGTCAGTTTCTCGAAAAAACCCTTCGATTCCGGAAGGACTTCCTTGTCCTCCGTATCCGCGTATTCCCGCAACAACTGTTCCTGGCGTTTGTTCAGTTTCTTGGGCACCTCGATCCAAACCTGTACGATCTCGTCACCCTTGCGTTTCGACCGCAAGGCAGGCAACCCGCGACCGGCCAATCGGAACATCTGACCGTGTTGCGTGCCCGCCGGAATGGTCACCTCTACTCGACCGTTCAGCGAGGGCACCTCAAGTTTTCCGCCCAAGGCCGCCTGGGCAAAGGTGATCGGTACCCGACACAGCAGATCCTGCCCATGCCGCTCAAAAAACGGGTGCGGCCGAATCCTTACGTAAATATGCAGGTCTCCACGGTGTCCGCCCGGCCCGCCGGGTTCACCTTCACCGGAAACACGAACCGCCTGCCCTTCCTGAATACCCGCCGGGAAATGCACGTTGAGAATGCGATGCTTTTTCTGGGTTCCACTACCGCCGCAACGCTTGCAAGGCGTGGCGATCAGTTCACCCCGGCCGCGACAGGTCGGGCAAGTCGTCACTACCCGGCCGAACAAGGCCCCGAACCCCGTATTCTGCTCGACCTGGCCGTACCCGCCACAGGTTCCGCAGGCTTTTTTCCGCGAACCCGGCTCCCCACCGCTACCCGAGCAGTTTTCGCAGAAATCCCGGCGGTCAAACTCGATCGTCTTTTCCACGTCGCGGGCGACTTCCTCCAGCGCGAGCTCGATCTCCATCTGCAGATCGACACCCCCACCGCGACGGCCGCCGCGCCCCCCGCCGAACATTCCGCCCCCGAAGATATCGTTGAACATCGAGAAGATGTCCTCGACACCCATCCCGGAGAAATCGTGAATCCCAGCCCCGCGTACGCCTTCATGCCCATACCGATCGTAACGCGCCCGTTTTTCCGGATCGGAAAGGACTTCGTAGGACTCGGCCGCCTCCTTGAACTTCGCCTCGGCGTCCGGATCGTTACGGTTCCGGTCTGGATGATACTTGAGCGCGGCCTGCCGGTAAGCCTTCTTAATCTCCTCGGCGCTGGCCTCGCGGCTGACCCCGAGCACTTCGTAATAATCACGTTTTTCGGCCACCGGCATCTCACTTACCCATCAGCGGGGGCACGCCTGCGCGTGAAAATCAGTCGCTCCCGACACCGACCTGGTGCGGCGGGGAACGGACGAAGAGACGGAGGGAAAGAGCGACGGAGAGACACGCACGGCCCCGCTGTTACGCGATTAAACATGCCGTCGTCATCCCCCCTGTCACCATCTCTCAGCCTCTCCGTCCCTCCGTCTGTTTTGTACGTCATAGAACTTTACGGCGTAACCGTCCGTCGTCATTTACCTGTTTATCGGCAAAACCTAACAGACCGACCCGGTCGCCGCGTCCTTGTCCTCTTTCAGGTCGGTCACGCTGACCTCCGTGGTCAGCATCAGGCCGGCCACGCTGGCCGCGTTTTCCAAAGCCGTACGGGTGACTTTCGCCGGGTCAATAATGCCCGCCTTGAACATATCGACGTACTCGCCGTTGCGGGCGTCGTATCCGGTCTTTCCACCGCGCTCGATGATCTCCGCGACGACCACCGCGCCGTCCTGGCCGGAGTTATCGATGATCTGTCGGGCCGGCTCCTGCAGGGCGCGAATCACGATATCGTGGCCGATCTTTTCCTCGCCACGGGCCTTGTCCCGCGATTTTTCAACGGCCTCGATCGCCCGCAGCAAAGCCACGCCGCCGCCGGCCACCACGCCTTCCTCGACCGCGGCCCGGGTGGCGTGGAACGCGTCATCCACCAGATCCTTGCGTTCCTTGACTTCCACTTCCGTCGCTCCGCCGACCCGGATGATCGCCACTCCGCCGGCCAGTTTGGCCAGCCGCTCTTGCAGCTTCTCCCGGTCGTAATCGCTGGTGGTTTTCTCGATCATACCGCGAATCTGCTCGCACCGGGCGGTCAAATCGGCTTTCTTGCCCGCGCCCTCGATCAGCGTGCATGAATCCTTGTCCACCACGATCTTCTTGGCCCGGCCCAACTGGGCCAGCTCGACGTTTTCCAGCTTCATGCCCACGTCCTCGCTGATCAACTCGCCGCCGGTCAGTACGGCGATATCGCCCAGCAGGTTTTTCCGCCGGTCGCCAAAACCAGGGGCCTTGACCGCGCAGACGTTCAAAACGCCGCGCAGCCTGTTCACCACCAAGGCGGCCAGGGCCTCGCCCTCGACATCCTCGGCGATCAACAGCAAAGGCTTCGAAGTCCCGGCTACCTTTTCCAGCAATGGAATCAGGTCGCGCAGGCTGGAAATCTTCTTCTCGAAAATCAGGATATACGCATCTTCCAGCACGCACTCCATCGTGCCCGGATCGGTCATGAAGTAAGGCGAGATATAACCTTTGTCGAACTGCATGCCCTCGACCACCTCTTTTTCGGTGGTCATGCTCTTGCCTTCCTCGATCTCCACGATTCCTTCCGTCCCGACCTCTTCAAGGGCCTCGGCCAGCAACTTGCCGATTTCCTCGTCGCCGTTGGCGCTGATCGTGCCTACCTTGGCGATGTCGTCGCCCTTGACCTTCACCGCCTGCTCCATGATGTGCTTGACCGCCGCCTCGACGGCCAGATCGATCCCCCGCTTCAGGGCCATCGGGTTGGCCCCCGCGGTCACGTTCTTAAGTCCTTCGCGATAGATCGCCTCGGCCAAAACCGTCGCCGTGGTCGTACCGTCGCCGGCCACGTCGCTGGTCTTGCTGGCCACCTCGTTGACCATCTTCGCGCCCATGTTCTGGAACGGGTTCGGCAATTCGATCTCCTTGCTCACCGTCACTCCGTCCTTGGTCATCCGCGGCGAACCAAACGACTTGTGCAGCAGCACATTGCGTCCGGTCGGCCCCAGCGTGACCTTCACCGCCGCCGCCAACTGGGAAACCCCTTCCAGAATCTCCCGGCGGGCCTGGTCCTCAAACATCATCTGCTTCGGCATCGAATATCTCCTCGCTATCTGCGATGTTCCGTTTTGATTATTCTTGACTCAACCGTCCGCAAACCTCAGCGATCGATGATCGCCAGAACGTC
>CAZXSA010000329.1:0-4770 GCA_964642815.1 uncultured Planctomycetales bacterium
GTCCGCAATCCGAATAAATCATATTTGCATTCCAGGCAGTAGATATGCTGATCGACATAAGGTTGGCGCGGATTGGAGTCGCTCATCGCCATAAGCCCGATCAATATCACCCACCGCCGTCATCGGTCCCACAGATGTTCGTCGCTCCGCAGGGACACCGGCGGGCTGAACAGTTCGTTCAGAATGACCGCCCGGCGCCAATCCTCGCGGCCAAGCCGCTGGCCGGGCTTGAAGATCAAATCCCTGGCCACGTTCGGTCGTGGGGCGGCCACTTCCTGGCGGGCCATCTCCGCCGTCCGGACGGGCTGGGCGGGTTGGGCGACCGGTGTCTGCTCCTTCCTCGTTGGCGGCGTCGTTGGCGGTGGCGGCGTTGGCGCGGGGGCGGGTGCTTCGCGGGTCGCCCGCGGCTGCTGCTGAACGACAACCGGCGGCGACTGGCCGGGACGAGGACGCCGGTCGGGAATGCCCCGTTGCGGCGGCGAGGGCGGTCTGGCTGGATGACGCGGTTGGGCCGGGGGAACCGATTTTTGCGCCGGCTGAGCGCGTGGGGCTCGCTGATGCGGCGGCGCCAAACGGCGCGGCGGAACCTGTGGCCGTGAACCAGGTGGCCGTAACGGATGCGGCATACCGGTGGCCGACTGCCGCGGCGGCGCAACCGGTTTACGTGGGCGATTCAGGGTCCGTTTATCTTCCTCGCTTTGGGCCCGCTTTTTCTTGATCCATTCCGACAGGCCGCCGAGCGCGGAAAAGAGCAGGATTGCAATAACGTAAAGCAGCTCGACGCCGTCGCGTTCCTGAGCCAGGATGTTTAATAGCTCGTGCATGAAACCTCACAAAGCGGATCGTTTATGTCTTCGGCGTACCCTTTTCGTCGCCGCCGATAGACTGGCGCATGCTTGTATCCGCCTGGATGTTACGCAGCCGGTAGTAATCCATGATCCCCAGGTTGCCGCTACGGAAGGCCTCGGCCATCGCCTTGGGTATTTCCACCTCGGCCTCGACTACTTTCGCCCGGTTTTCCTGTATCAGGGCCAGCATTTCCTGTTCGCGGGCCATGGCCATCGCCCGGCGTTTTTCGGCTTCCGCCTGGAACCGCCGCTTGTCGGCCTCGGCCTGATCGACCTGAAGCTGGGCGCCGATATTCAGACCGACATCCACGTCGGCGATATCAATCGAAAGAATCTCGAATGCGGTCCCCGAATCCAGCCCCTTTTCCAGCACGCGCTTCGAGATCGTGTCCGGATTTTCCAGTACCGCCTTGTAGCTCTCGGCCGAGCCGATACTGGTCACGATCCCCTCGCCGACGCGGGCGATGATCGTTTCTTCCGTTGCTCCACCGACCAGCCGCTCGATATTCGTCCGCACGGTTACCCGGGCTCGGGCCTTGACTTGAATACCGTCCTTGGCCACCGCGTCGATGGTCTGCTTGCCGCTGGTGGCGCTGGGGCAGTCGATCACCTTGGGGTTGACCGAGGTATGCACCGCGTCGAGCATGTCCCGTCCGGCCAGGTCGATCGCGCAGGCCGTCTTGAACGGCAGTTCGATCCGGGCCCGATCGGCGGCGATCAACGAGGAAATCACCTCCGGTACCCGCCCGCCGGCCAGATAGTGTGTCTCCAGATCGTTCGTGGTGATATCCAATCCCGCCTTGACCGCGCGGATTTTACTCAACACGATAATCCGGGCGTCGACCTTGCGCATGTACATGCCGATAAGGTCTCCAAAACTGACGTTCGCCTTGCTGAAAAGGGCCTGTACCCACAGGTTAAAAAACTTGAGAATGATAGCCAGAATGACCAAGGCAATCAGACCCCCGATACCGATGAACCACCAGGTATCAATTTCAGCGATCAATTGTGTCGAAACGTCGAGCATGTCATGAATCCTTTCCTGAAATGAAAACCCCGAAACCAGGTATCGATTCCGAGACAATTTCTTTATACGTCAGCGGTTTTGCCCCGCGGGCCGGCAACTTCGCGTACCGCCAACGTCCGATCGATCAGGCGAACGGCCTGCACATTCACGTCTTTGTCGATCATACCATACTCCGCCTTGCATTCCACCCGCCGTCCATCGAATTCGCATATCCCCACCGGGCGTAACGGAGTCAACGACCGACCGACCGTGCCGACCAGAACCTGCATGTGCTCCACGGGCATTCGATCCTCTTCGGTCAGCGTCGGGTTAGGCGGGGCCAGGCGACGCCCCACGGGGGTGCGATGCCAGTTTTTCACGCTGAAGATCAAGCCCAGTGGAAGACAAACCGCGATAACCGCCAGGCCGATGAGGGCGGCGACGTCGTTCCGCTGATAGGTTTCATAAAGGGCCAAACCCAACACCCCCACGCCAATCAGACCCAGCAGGCCGTACGCCGGCAAAAACAATTCCACGATCAGCAAAATAATGCCGATCAAATAGAGCAATCCGATAAATAACCATTCCGACATACACTCGACCTTTCATCGGTCCCGGATCGTTTACTGGATCTGGCGTACGACAACACGGACCCCGTGCCGTTCCACGACCTCGACACGTGCGTCTTTTTCAATGAATTCCCCCAGGGTCACCACATCGACCAGGGCACCGTCAATCAAGGCTTTGCCGGCCGGGCGAAGCGTACTGCGGGCCACGCCTACGGCACCCACCTGGACGCCGTCGGCTACGGAATATCGCATCTCGGTCTGTTCGCGTGTCGGGTTGGGGGGAATAAACATCCGCCCCACCGTTGTCTGCGGCAGAAAACGTGCCAGAAAATAAGCGGTTATGAGGGATCCGCACAAGCCTCCGACCAGCACATACAGCCCGTTCTTGAGGTAGGTGTACGTGGCGGGTACCGTGGGCATCCGGAAGCGCCAGAACCAGTGCTCGTTCCACCCCGGTTCTGGCGGCACAAACGAAAACAACAAACCGACCACCAACAAGATCAGGCCGGTGACCCCCGCCACTCCGAAACCGGGCAGCACGAAAAGCTCGATCGCCAGCAGGATGATCCCCACCACGATAACCACGATTTCCCACGTCATGGTGATACCGGCCATGTACGGCGCCCCCAGGAACAGGACCAAGCACACCAGGGCAACCGCCCCGGCCAAACCGATTCCCGGCGTATGAAATTCCACATACGCCCCCAGCAGCATCAGCAGAAAGAGAATGCCCCGAACCATCGGCGAGGCCAGCCACTGCACCAGCGTCTCCATGTGGGTGTCTTCCAATCGCTCGATCGAACCACTGATTCGGAAGTAGTCCCGCAGTTCCTGTTCGTTATTCACTTCCGCCCGGGCAAACCCATAGGCCAGGGCCTCGGCCGTGCTCATGGTCAGCAATTGTTTGTCGGCCTCCACGATCGGCTGATGAACCTCTCCCAGGCCCGGATGATTTTTCACCTCGCGCCAGGAGGTCTTCCGCTCTCCGCCGGCTGAATCCTTGGATTCGCCCTCCCGCCTGCCGGTAAGATAATCAAGCAAGCCCTTGTCCTTTTTCTCCGTTCCATCCGGCAACGTCGTCAGCCGCTCGCGCTCTTTTGTATTGACAAAACGTTTTTCACCGGTCTGCGTGTTCTCCATCCACCAGATTTCCATCTCCGGTCGAATCAGCGCCAGAGTCATCAGGTAGTTGTAACCGTTCCGTTGCGTCGAGTCGCGCAGCTCGGCTACCAGCGGGCTGGTTGCCTTGGCCTCGATTTCCTCGGGGACGGCGGATACTCCGGTCCCGGTCACCATGATCGGCTGGCAGTCCCCCATGCGGGCGTAGTCCGACATGACGATCCCCTCGGTGGCCAGAGCGATGATCGTACCGGCGCTGTACGCTTGCGGGTTGATCCAGGCATAAGCGCGAATGCCTTCCTTGCGCAGCCGTTTGATGTCCGTACATATTTCCAGGGTCGTGCCCAGCACCCCGCCCGGCGTGTCAAACTCAAAAATGACCAGATCGACCCCCCGCTCCCGCACATAGTCCAATCGGCGCTGAATGCTGTCCCGGGTGATTTCCGTAATGGTACCGGTAATGGGGATGATGACGGCCTGTTCATGCGCGGCCGGCTTGGACGCCGTTGGACCGAGAAAGGAGTCTCGGTCCAGCAATTCGGTCGCGGCCGGCTGAGATTCCGTCGACGTATCGGCCCATGCCCCGGCGATCAACCACACCGCCGACGCGAGGGCCAGCCCTGTCCATACCCAACGCTTGATTCGATTCTCTTTTGGCATCACGGCTCTGTATACCCCGAAAAGACCATGAACAAATTCATTTTATCTGACTCTCGACACCTGGGCAACGCCCGAATTTAACCGGCTGATAGGGACACGTACATTTCACCCCAACGAAGCTTCCTTTACCCTTTCAGGGCAACGAAAAACAAAAACCCTTCCACGGGTTCCGCTCCGTCCGCCTGCGGCGGACTGCGCTCCACCCGTGGCTACAAACCCTGGCCCCGTTGGGGCCATAATGTCGCGACATTCTATGATATTGATCCACCGCACAGCATTGCTCAACGCCAATACTGCGTATATACACCCTCTGTTCCATCGAGGCCAATCCATCACCGGCACATTCGGCGATAAAAGTCGGCGGTGCGGGCGACCATCATGCTGGCCTTGTGGTGCGCGCGGACGAAATCGAGGGCGCCGAAAGCCAGGCGTCGGGCCCGGCCGCGGTCGATCAGCAGTTCCTTCCACTTGGCGGTCAGGTCGTCCGGATTAGCGGGATCGAAAAGCGTGGCTGTCTGCCCGTCGATCAGGTAGTCGCCGATCGTTCCCTCCGGGGCAAGGACGGAAA
>CAZXSA010000330.1:0-4752 GCA_964642815.1 uncultured Planctomycetales bacterium
GCATCTTGGTACGGGGTTTAACCTGGGTATGGACCGGGCGAACATCCTCCGGCTGGCCGTCAATCTTCACGGTAAAAACCACCGGCCCGATGACGATGTGATCACCGGCTTCGAGTTCCTGCTCGTTGATGCGTTCGTTATTGACGTAAGTACCGTTGGCGCTGCCCATGTCGCGAATACTGACCGCCTTTTCCTCCAGGATAATCATGGCGTGCTTGCGGGAAATCTCGGCCAGCGGGATACGCAGGTCGCAATCTTCCTTTCGCCCGATAATCGTTTTTCCCCGCTCGAGCGAAAACTCTTTGCGTTCGTCCTTGTCCTTAAAGATGACCAGCGAAACGTTCATCGCATCGAGTCCCTCAATCAGAAGGGCAGATTAAATCCACCGTGATATGCCTGTTGCCGATACCGGATACTAATCTTGCACCTGCCATTCCCAGCCACATGTATGAGTCTACCGGGTAATATCGTTTATGGCAAGAGATCATCGGTGAGAAATAAATGCTTTTAGGTTTCTTAATGGCAATGAGTTAAGGCAACAGTTTCCGGATCGCTCAGGAATTCCCGCGACCCCCGACACATGGTCATTCGCCTGTCGAATTGGGGACACTTCGGGGGCGGCGGAAGATAAGAATTGTCGTACAGGGGCACAGGTGACAACCTCCGCAAGAAGGACATAAAAGGACAAATCAGGGGGCACACGATCTTTCCTTGTGGCTCCGAAAAACCGATTTGACAGGTTGGGGTAAGCCTTTATAATAATCCCCAAATACGGCGAAAGGCTATCGCCCGAAACCGTCAGAACATGGGGCCGTAGCTCAATTGGTTAGAGCATCGGACTGTCGATCCGAAGGTTGCGGGTTCGATTCCCGTCGGCCTCGTTCCCGTAAATCGTTATGGGGCAATCGTTTAAGCGATTGCCCGTTTCTGTATGTACGGAAATGCGAACCTACGTTCTGTCATCCGGTTGTCCGCTCTACCTGTTTTTTCTTATAGGCACAATGAAACATTGGGCGAGGATCGCTCACGGCCAGCCTTTGAACAGCTTACGGCCACTCTGGCTTGACAACCATCCGGTGATACGGTTTGCTTGAGGCCATGAGTCTATCTCGGGGGCACATCGAATCCCGCTTATCCCTGCTGGATCAGGAGTTGCTCGGTCTCCAAGCGAGCTTGAGCGAGGGAGTACGGCCACGGGTCGAGCAATGGCGTGTGTTTGCCCGGGCGGTGCGTTTTCATCTGCGCAACCAGGGAGAGCTCCCCCCCCTGCTCGCCATCGTCGGCGGCACGGGCACGGGGAAAAGCACCTTATTAAATAAACTGCTCGATGCCCAATTGTCCGCGGCCTCGTACCGGCGCACCTTTACATCCGGACCGATTGCCGTGGTGGGAACTCTGTCGGCCTTGCCCGAGGATTGGCTGGGGTTCGAGCGGCGGATGGTGGCCGCCGATACCGGCCCGGTTCGCGGCGAACCGGACATGCTTTTCGTGACGCTTTGGGATCATCCGTTGACCGGCCGCGTCACCTTGATCGATACGCCCGACCTTGACGGCGATCAGCCCGCCCACCACGCCCAGGCCGACCGCGTGTTTCGCTGGGCTCAGGCGGTCGTTTTTCTGGTTACGCCCGAAAAATATCAGATGACCGAGTTGTCCGGCTATTTTCGACTTGCCCGCCGCTACCAGCTAACGGTCTTTTTTGTCATGAACAAATGCGAGGACGCGGCCGTCATCGATGATTTTCGCCGACAGTTGGCGGAGCGGGATCACGCGAACGCTCGTCTTTTTGTCCTCTCCCGTCAGGACAGCCCTTTTGAGCCGCCACCGGGGACTACTCTGGCCGACTTGAAGAAAGCCCTGCTTGATCTCCATGCCAACTCATGCGACTCGGATGAAGGTTTGGCCAATCGCTGCACGGATTTGATCGGCCGACTTGGCGATCAGATTATCTCCCCACTCCGCGGCCACCGTGATCAGATTGACGCCCTGCTGGGATCGTTGCAATCGCTCCAAACGTCGGCGCCCGGCCTGGATATCAGCCCCCTGACCCGACAACTGCAACGCCAGATGCAGGAGCAAAGCGTACTCTACTTAATGGGACCGGGGCGAGTATTGGAACGTCTGCGACAGATGCCGGTATTGATCGCCCGTCTGCCCAGAACGATCTGGGATTTGCTTGGGGGAGCGGATCGGGCCACGCCGGCCTTGCCGTCCGAGACGGTTTCGCAGCGGCGCGGCGTCCCCGATTTCGGACAACTGCTACGCGAGCAGTTGGTCATTGCCCAAAGCCGGATCGACGACCTGTTACATACCGACGCTATCGTCGCCGGCTGGCTGAACACGCGCGGCGACGAATATCGGCGAACGCGGATCGATCCGGCCCGAGCGACACGGATCGCCGAGGAAGAAATTCAAAGCCTCGAAACCTGGCTCGAACAGCATCGCCAACGCAAGCCGCGCGATACGCGGGTCATCGAAAAGCTGCTCCGCTATCTGCCCGGCGGAGAGCGAATCACCCGCTGGTCGGAGGCCGCCCCTTATCTGCTGACCCTCGTGGTAGCCACGCACGGCGCGTTTTTCGGACCAATCGATTTGTTGATTATCGGCGGGTTCAGTCTTTCCACCTGGCTTGGCGAGAAACTGAGTAACGAGGTGGCCGCCCGCGTTCGTCAAACCAACCGGCGGATCGGCGAGCGTTTCGAGGCCCTGGCTCGCGAGCAGGTGGGGCAGGTCATCAACTGGCTGGACCGACAGGCTCCGCGCAGCGAGGAATTGGATCGACTGGAGCGACTGGCCGACGAGATACACGCGGACCTGAGGAGCTGACCGGAGTGCTGGAGCAAACGCGACAAATCGTGGCCGAGACGGCGGAACTGATCGGCGTGCCTCCGCCGCGACTCATGGAGGGCGATGCGCCCATATTGAACGATACGGTGCTGGACCCGGCGGCCGTCCCGCCGTTCTACCTGGTCGGTCTGATCGGCGGTAAGAACGTGGGCAAGAGTACGCTGGTCAACGCCTTGGTCGGAGAGAATATCACCGTGCAAAGCACCCACGGCGCGGGCACGGAAAAAGTAATCGCCTACGCCCATTCCGATCAAGCGGCGGCCTTGCGCTCCTTGCTGGATCAGGAAGTGCCCGGTCAATACGAAATCGTGACGCATGAGCATTCCGAGCGAAGCCGACAGGTATTGCTCGATCTGCCGGATATCGACAGCCATTATGAATTTCACGTAGGCATCACCCGGCGCATGCTCCGGTTCATGCTTTACCCGGTATTCGTTCAAAGCGTTGAAAAATATGCGGACCGTAAGCCCCGCGAGCTTCTGGCGACCATCACCGAGGGTAACGATCCACGCAACTATGTATTTGTCCTGAACAAGATCGACCAGGTGATCAAGAGCGAGGGGGACGAGGCGGCGCGGCAATTAGGTGACGAATACGCCTCCCGTCTCTCGGCCGTGTTGCGGATCGACCCTCCCAAAGTCTGGATGGTCAGTGCGGCCGATCCGTCTTGCGGGGAACTCAATACCCTGCGCGAGTCACTGGGAACGGACCAATCGGAGCAAGTGATTGCCCGGTCCAAACGGCTGGCGGCGCGCCGGCAGATTGGTTCGCTGTTGGCCTGGTTCGATGGACAAAATGTGGATCAGTATCTGGCCGCGCTCGAGCGCCTGGAAAGCGACGCCGGCGAGGAAGTCATGGCCCGGCTCGGCGGCCCGTTGATCGAGCGGATACATCGGCTGATCGACGACCCCGCCTTGCGCATGGGCCTGGCCGACGAGGCCATGGACGCGCGAGTCAAGCGCTGGCCTATTGTCAACGTCCTGCACCAACTCCTGGGGCCGATGCTGTCCTTGCTGCGTTATCGCCTGCCGATCCCGCAGCAACGCGGATTGGCCGGCATGGATGCGCTCCTTGCTCCCTACCTGGACGCCGAGGAGGGAACGGCCCGGCAGATGTTGCAGGCGACGTTCGCCCAACTGCATCAGACCCATCCGGCGTTGAGCCGGCTTTACCGGGAAAGCCGATGGTGGGGGCAGGAGGCGGCCGAGCAGGCGGTCGGCGAACTGCGCAGGCAGTTGACCGATACTCTCGAAAACCGACGGAGTATGCTGCATCAGCGATACACCGCGTCCGGCGGGGCAATCGGCACGGCGGCGCGGATACTGATCACCTGGGGAGCGCTGCTCTGGTTTCCGTTCGTTCAGCCGGTTTTGGAGGCCTATCTCGCGGAAGGCAGCCTGCGAAATTTCGCCTTGCTTCTCGTGCGGGTACTGGGGGCCACGTATCTGCTTCAGAATGTAGGGTTGCTGGCCGTTTTCTTCCTGTGCCTTTGGCTGATTTTGAAATGGCATACACGGCGGCGCGTGGACCGGCTGCTGGAGCAGTGGAAGGCTACCGACGATCCGGACCCCGAGCGTAGTCTTCCGGGCACGATCATGGCTTGGGTCCAGCGGCTGCTTGCGCCCATTCGAGAGACCCACCAGCGAATGGAAAACCTGATCCAAAGAACGGATCAATTGCGGCAACAACTTATAGCCGGCGGCGAATGACGGTATCCGCTCGGTCAAGCGTGTCGGCCAGCGGTGCGTGAAACTTGGATTCGTCACCAGTAAGTTAGTGTTCACTAAGCGTCGTATCGCCATATTTCTCACACCATTATGGCGGTTTTTCGGGAGTTTGGCTTCGTTTGGCGTGTCCGCTTAACGAACCCCATCTATGCGCCGCAGGGGTGGCGTGGCATGATGG
>CAZXSA010000331.1:0-4750 GCA_964642815.1 uncultured Planctomycetales bacterium
GGGACGGCAAACTCTCCATCGGCCCGTGGTATACCCTGCCCGACGAATTCCCCGTCGACGGCGAGGCCATGGTCCGCAACCTGCTCTGGGGCGACCGCATCAGCCGACAACTCGGCGGCGTCATGAAGATCGGCTACACACCCTTCGGCTGGGGCCAGACCGCCCAGCTTCCGCAGCTTTACGCCGGTTTTGGGATCGACGTAGCCATGATCGGCAAACGGGTCAATGAGCAACGCGCTCCGCAATGCGAATTCCTCTGGCGCGCACCCGACGGCAGCGAACTGCTCTCCACCCGCTTCGGCAAGATGGGCCGACATAATTTCTACTTTTACGTCCACCTCTCCGTCCTGTTCAACACCGAGCACATGGGCAAGGGCTGGGAATATCGGTGGAAAAACGGTGGACTGGCCTACCATCGCGCCGACGATGAGCAACGCGAGCAGGACGGCTTCCGCCTGGACGCTCCGGAGCGATGCTTCCCCGATTTCATCACCCCCGAGGTCATTGAAACCGCCTGGAAAACGATGGACGAGAGCGTCATGGCCGACGACCGGCTGATGATGAACGGCTGCGATTACACCGCCGCCCAGCCGCTGTTCCCCCAGATGCTCGACCGCATCAACAAAATCGATCCCGATAAGGATCGTCAATGGGTCCAGACCACCATGCCCGATTTCGTGCAGCTCATGCGCGAAAAAATCGACCGGTCCAAACTCAAGGTCGTTCACGGCGAACTTCGCGACGGGCCGGTGGACAAGAACACGGGCAACGCCCTGAGTACGCGCCTGTACCTGAAACGATTGAACAAGCAGGCCCAAAACCTGCTCATCCGTTTTGCCGAGCCGATGTGCGTGGTCGCCGCCGCCGCCGGTGCCGAATACCCCGGGGCCTACCTGCGTCTCGCCTGGGAAAATTTGCTGGCCGCCCACCCGCACGACTCGATCAACGGTGTCACTCAGGACAAAACCACCGCCGACGTGCAAAACCGTCTCAATCAGGTAATCGAAATCTCTCAGGCGGCCGGTGATCGGGCCATGCAGGAGCTTATCCGCCGCATTGATCGTACCGGTTTCGCGGACAACGACGTGCTTTTGGTCGCTTTCAACCCCCTGCCCTACCCGCGCAGGGAAATCGCCCGGGCCTGGCTCGATATACCCAAACCCGGCGGACATCCCTGCGAGTGGCCTACGGATATCGATGATCCGTGCATTTTTGACGCGGACGGCCACGCCATGCCCACGCAATACCAGGGCAAGCGTCCGCAGGAACGGGCCATCGCCGAGCTGCACACCCGGGCCTTCCCCTTCTTCTGTGACCAGCACTTGCTTTACTTCGATACCGGGGAAATACCGGCCGGCGGTTACAAGGTATTCCGCGTTGGCAGACGCTCCCAAGCCCCCGGTATCCCCTGGTCCGGAACCTGGCAACGCACCGGTTCGCTTCGCCAGGCGCCCGAGGTCATCGAAAACGAATTCCTACGCGTATCCATGAACGCCAACGGCACGTTCGACCTGATCGACAAGCAACGCAACCGAGCTTACACCGGCCTGAACGCGTACGAGGATCGCGGCGAGCACGGCAACTATTGGATCAACATCCGACCCATGTTCGACCAGATTCACACCAGCACCGGCTGCTCCGCCCGAATATGGTGCGCCGAGGAAGGGCCCTTGCAGGCCACGCTTATCAGTGAAGTCACCCTGCGTATCCCCAAGCGTGGCCAGCGCGAGCAGGACCGCCGCGGCGATGAGCTGGAGGATTTGACCATTCAGACGGCCGTCACTTTACGGGCCGGATCGCAGCAGGTCGAAGTCGCCGTCGAATTCGAAAATCGTTGCGAGGATCATTACCTGCGGGCCATCTTTCCCACCGGCCTGAGCGGGTCCGACCACGTTGATGCCGGCGGACACTTCATCGTCGATCGTCGGCCGATCCACCCCCAAGGCCCGACGGCAGACACGGTCTGGCCGGACATGGCCACCCTGCCACAGAACAATTTTGTCGATATCAGCGACGGTAAAATCGGTATCGCCTTCCTCAATGACAGCCTGACCGAATACGAGGTTTTCGATAACGAGCAACGCATATTGGCCTTGTCCCTGCTGCGTACATCGCCCAACTGGGTATGCACCGAAACCCGCGTCGGCTCCGGCTGGCCCAGCCAGAAAGGCGGGCAATGCCTCGGACCGCACAAGATCCGCTACGCCATAAGGCCACATGCAGGCGACTGGAACGCGGCCGACGCTCCCCTGCACGCGGAAATGTTCAACGTCCCGCTCCGTCTGGCCCAGACCCGGACTTGGTCCGGCCCGCTTCCCGGCCGAGCCGCATCCCTCTATGCCATCGATAATCCCAAACTGCGTTTCAGTGCCTTGAAGAAAACCGAGGACCGGAACACCTTCGTTTTCCGTCTGTATAATCCCACGAACGAAACACAAAAGGGTCAGTTGCGTTTCGCCGCCGATCTGAAGCGCGCTTGGCTGAACAATCTGAACGAGGAACGCGGCGAGGAACTCAAAATCGAGGATACTCACAACGTCGCCCTGGTGGTCCGGCCGCAAAAAATCATAACGGTGGAATTGGAGTTGAAATAATCCCTCTCTGCTGAAGACAGGCTGAAGGAACTGACGATTCGAGCAATTGCTTCTGATCTGGAAGGAGAAAACATGCAGGCCGATAGCAAACAAAGCACCCGTCGTTGTTTTCTGAAGACCACCGGCACCGCGGCTTTTGCCCTCGGTCTTGGTGGGTTGTCAGCCTCGGGAAACCAAGCCGTCGCCAAGCGTCGCCAGTATGGCGCTAACGACCGGCTCAATGTCGGCATCATCGGTTTGGGCACGATCACCACCGCTGGGCACCTTCCCTCCCTGATGGCTATTCGTAAAGAGCAAAATTGCGACATTACGGCCATCTGCGATATCAACCCCCAGCGACTCAACGAATTCGCCGACCGGATCACTCAGCAGGGTGGACAGGCCCGAAAAATCCGCGATTACCGTGAGATGCTCGCCGCCGAAGATATCGACTACGTCGTCATCGGCGTCCCCGAGCATTCCCATGCGTACATGATTCTCGATGCCTTGAACGCGGGTAAGCACGTTTACAGCGAGAAACCTCTTACGCATCACATTTCCGAATCACTCGAGGTATTAAAGAAAGTGCGGGAAACCGGCCTTAAACTGCAAGTCGGCGTCCAGGGCATGAGCGACGATAGTTACATCTCCGCCTTCGAGGCCGTCCGGGAAGGGAAAATCGGCCCCGTCGTCGCGGCCCAGATCGACTATACCCGTAATTACAATAACTATAATCCACCGAGCAATCGGCCTTGGCGCGTCGGCGTGGACGAGAATACGCCCATGCCCGAGGGGCTTGATTGGGACGCCTGGCTCGGACCGGCGCCCAAGCGCCCCTGGTCCGCGCCCCGCTATTTCGAATGGCGGTGCTACAAGGATTACTCCGGTGGGATCGCCACCGACCTGTTCATTCACCGGCTGACCCGTATCCTGAAAGCCTGCGGCCTGCAATTCCCCGTCCGCGTTGCCGGCATGGGCGGCATCTATACCTGGCCGGACGGGCGCGAGATGCCCGACAGCATGGAAATGCTCCTGGAATATCCCAAGATCGACGGGATCACCGAAGGGATGACCGTTCATCTGCTCGGCACGCAGGCTAACAAATACAAATACGATCATCTGATCCGCGGCGTCAAAGGCACGCTCGCTTTCACCCCGCAGGGCTGGGAAATCATCGAGGAAAGCGAGGCGCGCGAACCCAAGATCATCGCCCGTCACCAGAAGACCGGCGGCGAGGATATTGCTCTGCAGCACAAAAACCTACAGGCCGCCATCCGGACCGATGCCCCCCTGGTCTGCCCGACCGAACTGGGTCTCTACGGCGTGGCCGCCGTCTGCATGGGCAACGAATCGTGGTTCACGAAAAAACTAATCGCCTGGGACGCGCAAAAACAAAAAATGGTATCGGCTTAAAACTGGCCTCTCCCGGACGCCGGGGCCTCGCCTTGGGACGGTATCCCAATAAAACGGGATATTTACAACCGGCGGGTCTATTTCACCCCGACCGGCGGATTGGCCGATATTCCAAGGACCGTGAGCAAGCGAAACGGACCCATGAAAACCGGCCGAACGCTCGGCATCCGCAAGGCTCTGTGGTTATCGATTGCCTTGACCGCCATGTCGACCATTCTGGGCGGTTCCGCCTTGTTCGGCTATAAAATGCGGCATATAGGCCGCGCGGCCGAGATTTTGCGCGCGCGAACGATCGCGGAAACCTATGCCTCCCAAATCACGCCCCAAATCTGGACCCCCGCCCAAGCCGGGCTCAACGACCTTATCGAAAAACTCGACTTGCATCCCTCTGTTATATTTTTATCCGTACTTGACTCTACCGGGCACCCCACGGCAACTCGTGGTCCCTCTTCACTGATAAGTACCTACTTGCTCATAAGCCGGCGTTCGCCGAATGAAACCGCCTGGCTTCTGCCTGAGGATGCCGCCCAATCCTTACCTCGGCTGGCCATGGTCGCGGTCGAACTTAGGCTTTCCGGGGCCAACGATTCACTCGGCACTCTGCTCTGCGCGGTAACGCTTTCCGGCATGTGGGAGACAAGCCGGGAGGCGATTGGAAGTTATTTCGCCTGGCTGCTCGCCCTGGCCGGCCTTGGCGTTATCATCGGTTTCTGGTATCTGCGCCGGACGGTGCTGACCCCGCTCAAAATGCTGGCCAGGCATTC
>CAZXSA010000332.1:0-4744 GCA_964642815.1 uncultured Planctomycetales bacterium
TTCCCCGTTCACACATTATTCGTTCTGGCCTTGCGGCCGAGGTAGCCGCCGTGGTGGCGCAGGCCGTAATCGTGGGTGGTGATGCCCTTGAGTTCCATCAACGCCAGGGCGATGGCATCGCTGATGGCGAGCATGACCGCGATGCTGGCGGTAGGGGTCAGGCCGAGCGGGCAGGGTTCCTCGATCACGCCCATGTCCAAAATGATGTCGCTCAATTCGCGAAGCTGGGAGTCGGGGTGAGACGTGATGCCGATGATGGTTTTCAGGCCGAGGTGCCGGCCGAGCGTAAGCATCTCGATGATCTCGTTGGTTTTGCCGCTGGTGGAGAAGGCGATGATGCAATCGTCGCGGCCGACGAGTCCGAGATCGCCGTGGGCGGCCTCGCCCGGATGGATGTAGGCCGCCGGCGTGCCGGTCGAGCAGAGCGTGGCGGCGAATTTACGGGCGACGTGCCCGGCCTTGCCCATTCCAGTGGTCAGCACCTTGCCGGTACAGTCGCGCAAGGCCAGCACGGCTTTTTCGTATTCCGACGTAACCTTGACGGAAGTGATGGAAGCCGCCTCCCTGGCCAGCACGTCTTGGATGCGTTGTTGAATAGTCATGAGAGAGCTTTCAGCAGTCAGCTTTCAGCAGTCAGTATTCAGTACTCAGCCATTACAAGGTTACTCGAAAACGTGGACTTTCCACAAGATGTCGCGGGGTGTCATGCCTGTTCACGCCAGGGTTCGAGGCCGTGTTGTTCCATCAGGTTTTTATCGCCGAGGACTTCGCCGGACGGCCCGTCGGCAACCATGCGCCCTTCGTCGATCAGCACGACTCGCCCGCAGAGGCGGCCGATCAGGGCCAGATCGTGGGCGGCGATGAGCATGGCCGTATCCATCGGCTCAAGGACACCGATAAGCTGGCGACGGGCGCGGGGGTCAAGGTTGCTGGACGGCTCGTCGAGCAAAAGCAAAGCGGGTTGCATGGCCAGGACGGCGGCGATGGCCGCGCTGCGTTGCTGGCCGAGCGATAAATGATGCGGCGGGCGGTCCAGCAGGGGCGTCAGGCCCATCTGCTCGGAAACCAAGGCGACCCGATCGCGCACCTGCGCCTCGGACCAGCCGAGATTGATCGGCCCAAACGCCAGATCGTCGGCCAGCGTCGGCATGAAAAGCTGATCGTCAGGGCTTTGAAAGACCAGCCCGACGTGCCCGCGCTGCTCGCGGATGCGGGCGGGGTTCATCTCCACGCCGTTGACCTGGACCATCCCCTGGCCTTTGAAAAGGCCGCTGAGACACATCAGCAGGGTACTCTTGCCCGATCCATTAGGCCCGATCAGTCCGACCTTTTCGCCGCGCGCGATTTCCAGATGCACCCCGCGGAGCGCCTCGGTGCCGTCGGCGTAAATGTAACTCAGATCGGTCACTTGCAGCAGAGCTTCGGGCACGGCCGACACCTCACCATCCCCAACGGGCAAAAACCAGATAGATAACTGTCACAAGGATAAACAACGAATCGGCCGTCCGCCAACGCAGCGGTTGAGCCAGGTGAATCGTGCCGTCATAGCCGCGGGCGAGCATGGCTAGATGGGTGCGTTCGGCCTGGTCGAGGGTCCGCACGAACAGCGTGCCGATCATGCCCGCGGAAGACCGCCAACGCTGCCCGCGCGGACCGGACCCGGCATCGCGGGCCCGTCGGGCCTGGCGCAGATGCATCGTTTGATCGATGAGCAGGAACAGGTAACGGTAGAGAAAGCGTAACTGGCTCACCAACAGATGCGGAACGCGCAGTTTTTCCAATCCCTTGAGCAGGTCGGCAAAACGGGTGGTGCTGACCAGACCGATGAGGGCGGCCATCCCCAGGGCAAAGCGGGTCAGCACGGAAGCGGCGGTCAACCACCCACCGGGTACGACGCGCCGGCTGACGGCCACCGGCGTGTTATCGAAAAGGATCGAAAAGAGCACCATGCAGAAGATGAAAGGGCTGACCAGCAGAATATGTTTGCACACGAAACGCAAGGGGATATGCCCCCACAACAGTAAAGCGGCGGGAAAAACCAAGAACCACGGCGCGGGCAGGGTGTAACGGGGGTAGGAAATCAACAGGATGCTGTATGCGAGGACGGCCAGAATCTTCGCCCGTGGATCGAGACGATGGACGGGCGAGTCCTGATAAGAAAAACGGTCAATGTAATGGTGATGCATGGGAACGCCGACCGATCAAGTTTGGGGTTATATCGATTTCCGTTTCAGGCGTAGAAAACGGCCGACCAGCCAGACCGCCAGTAGCGTCAGCAATGTCCCGATGATCCCGCTGATACTGGTACCCAGCCATTGCCCCAGCGATTCCCACGAATAGTCCGGCAGGGGGGCGGTCTGCTCCTGCAAGCGGGTTGCCTTTTCCATCGTGGGGTTGGGGTTTTCGCGCACGGTCGAATGGTCTCCGACCTCGACGGCCGTCGTTCGCGATTCGAGGGCATCCGGGGAGGAACTGGCCCACAGCGATACCACGCCGCCCAGCAACAAGGCGACGACCAGTAGCGAACCGGCGATGGCCCGGTAGCTGAGCACTCCCTGACGATAGACGGCGTCCGCGATGGGCAGATCAAACGCTTGCGGCCGCACCCGGCTGACGAAAACGATGACCGCGAAGGTAATCAAAGCCTCGCCGAGTCCGACCAGTATATGCAAGCCGATCATCAAGGCCAGGAACTTCGACAAGGGGACCGTCAGGATGTCGCTGAACCAGACTTGGAAGGGAACCAGGGTCGCTCCGGCGACCATGCCCGCGAGGGCGGCAACGAAGATGGCGATATAGAGCCGACGCATGGTCGGGATCGGGCCGGCGAGAACTCGGAACAAAGCGTAGCCCAAATAGCAGGGGACGACGCCGAGGTTGATGATATTGGCCCCCAAGGCCAGCAACCCGCCGTCCTGAAAGATCAGGCACTGGATGATGAGGATGGAGGCCATCACCAGCGTGGCGGCGTGCGGTCCGAGCAGGACGGCCAGCAGGACGCCGCCGCCGAGGTGGCCGCTGGTCCCCGGCAGGATCGGGAAATTGATCATCTGAGCGGCGAACACGAACGCCCCGAGCACGCCCATCAGCGGCACTTTCATCGGATCGATGTGCCGCTTGACCCGCCAGGAGGCGAAGGTCAACACCGCGCCGGCCAGAGCGAGGCAGACCACCGCCACCGTCGGCGAAAGCAACTCGTTGCCCATGTGCATGGCCAGCATGGAATGATTCCTGTCGTCAGAAGCGGTTTTCCGCAAGTGTATTGCTATTCTATATCTTTTCAGACATTTCGGAAATGCTCCCAATCAATGCCAAGCTGGCGGATGGCGGCCCGAATTGTTCCGAGTTTGAGGTCTCGATTGCCCCAATCAGGCAGCACCGTGGCTCGATCCGTGTCCGGGTTGTGCCATTTCCGATGTGAACCTTTGCCGTGTCTTGGTAACTCATGGCAACCTAACGACTTTAATTTATTGGCAACTTGGCGATAATTCACGGAGCGGTCACCAATGTCTCAAGACACACGGGGCTGTTGCCAACAAGGCGCTGCACGCTCTCTGGAAGCGCACGACCGAGATCCTGGTACATTTCGAGAACCGCGGCCAGGGCGTCGCGGGCGTTATTCAGGGCCTCATCGGCTGTGTCTCCCTCCGTTACCAGCTCCGACAATACGGGCGAGGTGATGGTATATCCTCCCTCCGGCTGCGGGGTCAACACCAAGGGAATTTTGTAGATCATGGGACACCTGCTTCGTTAGAATCACGGATCAACCCTATTCTATCGCCGGCGGCCGGTTTTGCCTACCTGGCCGATTTCGTTCGGTCTTTCACGCGATGTGGAATTTCTTCCCCGTCAAACGCTCGTAGGCCTCGATGTATTTTTTCGCGGTGTTGGCTACCACGTCGTCGGGCAGATTCGGCCCCGGCGGCGTCTTGTTCCAGGAAAGCGTTTCCAGATAGTTGCGTAGGAACTGTTTGTCAAAGCTGCTCTGGTCGCGGCCGCTCTCGTACTCGGCGGCCGGCCAGAATCGCGACGAATCCGGCGTGAGCACCTCGTCGATCAGGATCAGATCGTCGCCCAAAAGGCCCCACTCGAATTTGGTATCCGCGATGATCACGCCGCGCTGCCGGGCGTAGTCGGCCGCCTCGGTATAGATGGACAGACTTCGGTCGCGTACCGTCCGCATCAGGGTTTCGTCGGTGAGCCGGCAAGCCTCCTCGAAAGAGACATTTTCGTCGTGGCCGGTCTCGGCCTTGGTCGCCGGCGTGAAGATCGGCTCGGGCAGTTGGGCGCACTGTTTCAGGCCGGCGGGCAGCTTAATCCCGCAAACCGTTCCGCTGGCCTGGTATTCCTTCCAGCCGCTGCCGGCCAGATAGCCGCGGACCACGCACTCGATGGGCAGCACCCTGGTTTTCTTGACCAGCATGGCCCGGCCGCGAAGCTGGTCGAGGTACGGCTCGAAACCCTCGGGCGTCCGCTCCTCGATCAGCTCGATCAGGTGGTGATGGATGTTCTTGAACCGGCCGAACCAGAAGGCGCTGATACGGGTCAGGAGTTCGCCCTTGCCGGGGATGCCGTTGGGCATAACCACGTCGAACGCGCTGATGCGGTCGCTGGCCACGATCAACAATTGCTCGCCCAGGTCGAAGATGTCGCGTACCTTGCCGCGCTTCACCGGGCGGCCGGGGATGTTGGTCTGCAAGAGCACATTCCGTGATGCCAAGGGTGGCCTCCTTTCGTGAGTGGT
>CAZXSA010000333.1:0-4693 GCA_964642815.1 uncultured Planctomycetales bacterium
TGCTCAAACAAGTCTGATTGGCCGGAATGGTAAGCAGGAAAATCTCCAACTCATTCTCGCTTACGAAATAAGCACTTGCATCTAAAGCCTGGGAAAGGACCACTTCGTCACCCAATTCCACGTCACCATCAATAGCTTCCATCGCCTCGCTAAAGGTAAGGGTGATTATCCAATAGGGTGTGTTCACGTTTTGGCGCGACTCCGTTTTCGTGTTTGCGGAACCGATTGGTAAATCCACTGCATACCAAGGCCCAATACCCGGTGTGCCGTGTTCCATGGCAAGGCTAGCGCTACTCAGAGTTGGAGGATTACTGACAGGAACGCATTCATTGTTTTCTTCATCGCAACTCTGCCCCGGACATGGATCGGTGCCCGCTCCACACACGCCGGCACTGCAAATCTCGGTACCGTTACAGAACAAGCCATCGTCGCAATGACTATTGTTCAAGCACTCGACGCATTCGCCCGTGCCCGGATCACAAATGTCGTCACCGCAATCGACTGGCGTGTTCGCGCAAATGCTATTCACGCAGGCATCGTCCGTGCATAGATCGCCATCATCACAATCCTCGGGGCCATCGCACCCCTCGATGATGAACCATCTAGTGGAGCCAACCAGATTTTCCGCCGTCGTGGCAAAGGCGTTTTGATTTGCCGTAAGGCTGATATCCCCGCGAAGCACGTTCGTGCCGGACTTGGGAATCAGCTTCAGGAAATAGGTACCAGGAGCCAGATCGTCGGTATTAATCTGCCCCTCGACGACCGGAACCTGGCCCAAGCCGCCGCTGGCCAGACCAACACCGAACACTGACCAAGTGGGGGTGGAGCCGCTGCCGTACAACCAGCGCTGATAGCCTGCTCCCATACCCAGCAGCTTGCCATTCTCGATCGTCGGGTACAGGCAAACATTCATGTTCGGACCACCGCCGGCGGGCAGATTCGGATAACCGGGACAACTGACCACGCCTCCGCGCCAGGGAGGATCCACCACGCGGCCGTAGCCATAAATACCCCATACGTTGTAACTGAACGCGAAGGATGCACCCGCCAGGCACGGCGGGCAAAGCCCCTCGGGAATGGTTCCACCGGAGGGAATACACTCGCTACCACCGTCGTGGATCGAGCTTGCAAAAACCGGCAGATCAACGATCGGGCCCGCGGCACTGCCTTGACGAAGTTCAAGGTCAAATACGAAGTTCGCCGCCCCCTTAATGGCCGAGCCCGCTCCCGGTCCGCTGGTCTGCGTACCAGAGGCTTTAAGAACCGCATCCCAGGTAATTTGGGTTCCTATGGGGAATGTCTGACCATCCGCGCTACTGCCGGGCGTATACAAAACGTAAGTGCCCGCTTTGATGCTCGCGGCATGGTTGTCTCCACCCAATTGCAGCACATACTCAACTTGGCTTGCCGCAAACGTGGTTCCCACCATCAGTAACAAACTCGTTACCACCAAACCCAACCCAACCTTTTTGTTCTTCAACACGTGCATCCTCAACTCCTTTTCCTCATGCATTTCGCAAGATTCAGAGTCCAACACGTTCTTTACCCCCTCCAGAAACACTCATGAAGGAGTGCGGTTTTCTATATGCTAACAAAAGCACCCGCCTTTTTCTACCCTTTTTTACGAAATATATCTCGAATCGCAGACGATTTCGGGAACAGAACAATGCGGAAGCGCGTCTCTAACCTTCCTAGCTAATTCTATCCGAAGGCGCAAATATTGCAAGCCTGAATCGCCATTTTAGGGCTTTTTTGGCATGTAAATTGACAATAAGTTTCTTGCATATTTGAGCCGCGTGTATCACTTTTAGACCAAAGCGGCTATTGGGCTTATCGGCACTACGCATAAGAAAGCAATAATTATATAATCACTTACTATTCCGGGGCGATAAAGATCGTTTTAGGCATTGTCGGACAAAAAAATTGGCAACTTCCGCAACCCACGCATCCTTCTGGGTTGATTTTGATGCGCTGCATCAGGTCCAAACCAATGGCTTTCGCCCCAATCGGGCATTTGTCCAGACAAAGGCGGCATTCCTGCTCTTTTTCCCTCAGGCAGAAACTTGGACGTATGCGAGCTGTTCCCATGCGGAACGGGGCTCCGGCGTCCGGTAATTTGAGCGCCCCGCTGGGGCAGGCTTTCATGCAGGCTTGTTCGTCGCAAACCACGCAAGCGGATAGGTCGGGATCGATGTATGGAGTACCGGCCTGTTCGGGGTCTTCCGCCGAACGAACACGAATCGCCTTGGCCGGGCATACTTGGACACAATTGCCACATCGATAACATGTCGTCAGGAACTCCCGTTCCGGCAAAGCACCGGGTGGTCGGAGCACTTCCCGAATGACCGGCAGCGATACGGCCAGTCTTTCCGAGAGGTATTCCGCCAAGGGATCCATGATTTTCTTCAATCCCAGGCGGAACATCGCCCGGCGGTTGCGTGGTGCGCTTGGGTCCAATTCAGCCAAGAAAACCCCCTTTTTCGCGTGTCATTCGTCAGGCAATTCACGACGCGCTGTTCCTGGTCAACTGCTCCACTTGTTCGGTCAGGTTTTTGATTCGCTTGTTAAGCAACTCAAAAGCATCCCGAACAGGCGCATCCAGTTCCATGCAGGCAGCGCAGTAAAAACGGGTGGCGACACTTTTCAACAGCGGGTACGCATATTTACGGTTACACGACCGACAAATCCGTTGCTCGGTTTCATTTCCATCCAGCATACATCACCCCCCCTTATTGTAGGACATGAACGGCACGATTCACAAACACGGTATCGGGATTATCCCCTCAACGGCAGGCCGGCTTCCAGAATCATCGGTGAGATATTCGTGCCCAGATTTACAAGTCTCAATTTATTCACCGTATTTTTCTTTGAAACCATTTGAAAATCCGCGAAAAACAGGGGATTTCAGTTGCGAGCCATCGATGAAAAGTAATATAATACGTAGGTGTTTTCATGGGTAGTCGCGGCCCCATACGAGGCGATCACATGCACCAAAAACTTTTCTTATCCCGGTCGAAACATCCGCATCAACGGCTCTGGGCGTTATCGTCGTTGGCGATAATTTGTTCGTTTGCGTCCATGGCCCAGGCTCAACGCAGTTCACCCTACGGAATTAATGCCCACTCCCCACAAGGTACCACCCTGGCTCCGCTGCTCAATGAGGTCCAGGCTTGCGGGATCAATTGGATACGTATTGATTTCGTCTGGGCCTGGGTCGAGACCAGTCAGAACAATTTTAATTGGACCGTCTATGACAACATCGTGGCCGCCGCCGCCGCTCGCGGACTGCAGATTTTTGCAACGATTGGACACACCCCCCAATGGGCGACCAGCGGAGCGGAAGGCAGCGGCGTACCCAACAATCCGGCCGACTATTATGACATTTGTTATCGAGCCGCTCAGCGCTATGCCGGTTCCATTGATCACTGGGGACTGTGGAATGAACCGAACCTGAGCGGTTTCTGGGCCGGCACGCGAGCGCAATACATCAACGACATCCTGATCAACGGGGCCAATGCCATCCACGCGGCCAACACGAATGCCAAAGCGTGCGGGCCGGAATTGGCCCATCTTACCAGCGGAGAACAGGATTGGTATTATTGGCTAAGGGATTCCATCCAGCAGGCGGCCGGTAAGCTTGATATCGTTACGCATCATGTTTATTGCAGCAGCGGCTACAGTAGTTGCACGGACAAACTGAACGCCAACACAACATTCGGCGGAAATCCCACCTATTGGACTTGGGTGAGCCCATCCGTTCGCGAAGTGCTCGCCTATGTCAATTGGACAGGGCCAGTCTGGTTGACGGAAGTCGGCTGGCAAAGTGCCTCCTCGGGTGAAGCGAGCCAGGCCAACAACTATACCGGTATCCTTACCGACTGGTTTACCGGCAACTCCAGCCGAAGTTGGATCAGCAAGGTTTTCTTTTATGAACTTAACGATGCCACCGCTTTTCAGGACCTATCCTGGGGTATTCTTGGCCCAGACCCGACCTGGACGCGTAAACAAGCCTTTTATGCTTATCAGAACTTCATCATTGCTTATCCGCCACCAGGCGATCCTCCTATCATCGCCGAGGTGACCCCGGATCCCGACGCAACGGTGGTTGGCACGCCTTACACAAAACAATTGACTCTCCTTCAAGGCACGACCCCAGTCTCCTGGTCAGTTATCAGCGCTCCGGCCGGCACCCAGGTTAGCGGCAGCGGGTACGTCTCCGGCTGGACGCCGACCTCCGGGCAGGCAAACACGACTCAAACCATCACCATCCGGGCCAGCAATGCCCAAGGCTACGATGACGAGACCTGGCAGGTTTTTGTCAACCCGATACCCGATCAGATCGTGGCGGACTTTCCCTTCAACAGCGATGCCCAAGGCTGGACACTGGAGGTCTGGAAATCCGGCACTTTCAATGATGGGACCATTGCGTGGGATTCCGCCTCCGGCAATCCCGGCGGCAACATGAAATCCACCGGCAGCGGCGGTACCAATAACAACGACAGTTGCACCCGCGAGGGCAGCCAGATGACTCGGGTGGTTTCCACCGTTTCGTACACCAATATTCAAGTCGAATACGACGTTATCGCCGTCTTGAACACCGCGCCACCCAGTGGCTGCGCCGGTTCATGTACCGTTCTAGAAGGCAGTTGCGAGGACAAATTGGTCGTCTACTACAGCACTTCCGGGACCGGCG
>CAZXSA010000334.1:0-4686 GCA_964642815.1 uncultured Planctomycetales bacterium
CCTGAAAATAGTTGCTATACGTCGTGTAATTCATCACGTTCGTCTCGAACGTGTCATAGCGTCCCACATCGAGTCCGAACACGCCCCCGGTCAGCCCTGTAAGCATGGCCCATACAGTTGTTAAATGAGTGAATCGCATATTGCCAACCTCCCAAATAAATGACACCTTGTGCCTTTCCCATCTCTTGCGTTTTCCGTCCGCGACCATCGAAAATTGCATCAGCCGAAAACATCGCCACATGACGCAATAGCGTGGGCTTTGGTGAACGGCTCGTGAAATTTCCCAGGACATGGACCTCGCCCATTTATCCGGCCATGTCCAATCCTCCATTTTACACTCTTAAAACATTAATACAACAATTTTTCGCCTCCGACTCCCTTGATCATCTTGCCCGCCGTCATGGCGGCATGGTTCTGACGCAGTCACGAACCAATACCCGACGGTCGATGGTCGTTGCTAATTGAGGGCTTAGGTCTACCCCTGTCGTCGAAATCCAAAGTCATCGTTCTTCCGGTTCTCTCCTCGGGTGTTGCGGGCAAAAAACGAGCCCGGACATTTGCCGCCGGGCTCGTTTAAGGATGATCAATATTCCGAGTCAAGAACCCATCGCCCTGCTTTAGGCAACTCTGCGGCGAATAGCGAACATTCCACTGCCGATCAACAGCAGGAATAAGCTGGCCGGTTCGGGTACATTGGTCCACACCTGGAGGTTGTCGAACGATACGCTCGCCGTGCTCCCCGATGCGGTATTCCGGTTGTAGGTGAAGAACACAAGGCTGTAAGCGGAATTGGCATTGAAGCCCAGGGCGGCAAAGTCGATCGTATAGGTACCCGCGATCGCGGCCGGCGCGGACACGACCACATTGTTGGGACCGGTAAAGGCATTGATCTGGAACTCGATGTTATAATTGTCGCTCCAAGTGCCGTAATTGACATTGACCAGCGGCGCGCTGGTTCCGCTCCACACTGCGGTTTGCAGCGTGGTTATCGCCCCAAGAGTTCCATCAACATAATGGTGTGGTGAGTAAAGCAGATGGCAACCCGACACGAGATCCGGGGCCGTGCCCATGGTCGTTGAATTCACCGGCTGGTCGGTGATAGTCAGCCGGAAACGCGAATCATCAGCAGTGTTCGTGCTGGTGTCCACATTTGTCATCGTAACTCGAATTGGAAGATCAGTAGAGAGGTTGAACTGCACGTTCTGAATACCGGCGGACTTAATTATTCGACGACCCGCCGTAATACGTCCGTTCCCACTCACCGTATCAAGGGTCAAACCAGAGCCGGCGAGCCAAGTCAACGGAGTCGAACCTCCGTTCCAGGCCCCATCGTCCCAATTTTCATCGATCAGCAGCGTCGGCGCACCGTTAGCGATGTGACCGAAACCCAGGACCAAGGCAAGCATTGTCATTACCAACATTGTTTTGCGCATCTTCGTTACCTCCTTTTTGCCGCGCTGCTAGCCGCAACGGCTCAGAGCGGCTTTGCCTAGAAAACTTTACCATATTGGAAACATGGAGATCAGTTAAGAAGGGTTACGCTCCTTTCCCGGTTTCTGCTATTATCCGTAGTGACCGGCTTCGTTTTCCCCATGTATAAAAACAACATAAAAAGAGAAACAAACGTGACAGATAATCCGCTGAATCCCGACACATATTCAAGACGGAGATAAATGCATGATAACACGACAGTACTCAAGAATCAATTAAAAAGTGTTCAATCTGTAGAAAAATAAGTATGTCGATCACCGGTGGATAAACACGTTACCGCGAATAAATGATGACTATACTAATTGTCGTAATTATAATAGCAACCTTGCGGAAACATCCTTTTCGATAGGTCTGATGCAATGCGTGAACATAAACATTTATAGGTGCACAAAATAAACGTATATTACATTTATATTTCTATTCATTGAATGCTTTTAATATGTACATTTACATTCATCTTCCTGAATCAAAAAGGCCATAGATGCGGGATAAGCAGGACCGCCAATATCGCCAGCAGCAGGCTGAGTGGCAAGCCCACTCGGATAAAATCGCTGAATCGATAGCCACCGAGCCCGTAGACCATCATGTTGGTTTGGTAGCCGATGGGCGTGGCGAAACTGGCCGAGGCGGCGAAAGCGATGGCGATGGCAAAGGGTCGGAAATCGACGCCGATCCTATTGGCCAAGGCAAGGGCGAAAGGAAAAACGAGAACGGCGGCGGCATTGTTGGTAATCATTTCCGTCAAAAGCATGGTCACCAGATAAACAGCGGCCAGAGCGAGGTAACGACCGGCGGCGTGCGTGGTGTCGATCAGCAGAACCCATTGGGCGACATAATCGGCGGCCCCGGAATTCTCCAAGGCCCGGGCCAGGCCAAAAGCGGCGGCGATAGTGACCAGTACCTGGATGTCGATGCTCTGACGGGCGTCGGCGGCGGACAGACAACGTGTCGCGATCATCAGGCCCGCGACTAGGAACGCGGCGAGCGCGATAGGGATTTTCACAAGCCCGCCGGTGGACAAAGTCATGACCACAATCAAGCCGACCAACAGGCCGAGGGCGATCCAGGCTCGTTCGTGCCGCACCGGTCGAGCGCCTTCCACGCCGCTGACCAGAAAGAAGTCGGGATTGTTGCGATGGGCGGTGGCGAAATGTGGATCGGTCTGGAGCAACAGAGTGTCGCCGGGCCAGAGGACGATATCGCCGATACGGCCTTGCAGGCGAGCCCCGCCGCGATGGACGGCGATGACCGCGGCGTTATAGAGTGCCCGGAAATTGGCTTCTCGGATACTCTTATAGACGACCGGCGAGGTGGGAGAGATGACCGCCTCGCAGAGTCGCTGTTCGCGGCGCTGGGAACCGACGATGTACTTGTCGTCGACCACGGGTACGAGTCCGGGGATACGCTCGAGATCGACGATGGTGCTGACCACGCCGGTGAAGGTCAGGCGATCGTCCTCGCAAAGGGTCTCGTCGGGACGAACCGGGGTGATGACCCGCTCGCCGCGGTTAATCTCGATCAGAAACAGACCGGGCAGACGGCGCAGACCGGCCTCATCGACACGTTTATTGATCAGCCGGCAGCCGGGTTGGATCATCATGTCCACCAGGTATTCGCGACGGGAATCGCCCAACTGCTCGAGCAGGTCTTTTCGGTTGGGCAGAAGTTTTCGACCGATGAGGAGAAGGTAAGCCGACCCGACCAGCGCATAGGGCAAGCCAAGATAGCCCAGCTCGAAAAGCGACATACTTTTCATGCCCGATTGCGTCATCATCCCATTGACCACGAGGTTGGTGCTGGTCCCGATGAGGGTGCAGGTGCCGCCCAGGATGGCCAGATAACTGATGGGGATCATGAGCCGGGAAGGCGAGATCCGATTTTTACGGCACCAGTCGGAGACAATGGGAATCAGCATGGCCACGACCGGGGTATTGTTAAGGAACGCGGACATGCCCAGGATGGGCGGGGTGAGGCGGAGGATGGCTCCCCGCTCCGTCCGGGCTCGTCCCATGATGTAATGGCCGATGATGTCCAGCACCCCCGTTTCGCGCAGGCCGGCGGCCACCATGAACAAGGCCGCGACGGTGAGCATGCCTTCGTTGGACAGGCCGAGGAAAGCCTCCTGGGGTGAAATGATTCTGACCAGGGCGACGAGGATGGTGCCGGAAAGCATGAGGATATCCGGCGGGCCGATGCGCCGGAGCAGGCCGACGAAGATCAGCCCCACCACCGCCAGCGTGAACCAAGCCTGCCAAGTCATGCGTTCATTCTCCATGCACGGCCAGGCCGACACAACATACTCATTCCGGCCTGCTCGCAAAAACTTTAACCATTCGGCCGGAATGGGGCAAATGCTTCAAGGTCGCCGTAGTCTGGATTAATACATTTCGATCGGGATGCGGGGCGGATGAAAGCCTTATTCCATGCGAGCCAACAGTTTCTTTTCAGGGGGTTGCCGTTCTGGTCGGGGTGCCCGATCCGGGAAACAGCGTACGGCCAGCTTGACCAACGGCAGGACCGAGTCAAGGGCCCGGGTGACGGCCTTCTTAAAGTTCTCATCCTTTTGCATGGCGGCGACGACAGGGGGGCTGATCCGGTAATGAAACCGGATCAAGGTGTTCCCGCCGGGGAGTCTGGCCAGGACATTGTCCCTGAAAGTTCGGAGTAGAGCCAGATCCTTTGGCCTATATCCATAGGCTGTTGATGGATAGCAGGGGGCGCTGCCGGTTCTCATCCATTGATAGATGTCATAGTCCCCCTCGCCGCGACGCTGGTCCGACCAGACGACCATGTATTTCGAGATAGCGGGAGACAATTGGAACGAAGGGTCGGGACAGATGGGGACCTCCCGTTGCAATTCCAAATCGTACATGTAAATGTCCCAGTCGCCGTTGCGATCATCCTCCCAGACGACCCACTCCTCGGAGATATCGGGCGACTGTTGGATACTGCCTTTCAAGGCGCAGACGGGGCTTTCCTTTCCCGTGGACAGGTCGTACATGTAAATATCCCAGTCGCCATTGCGATTGTCCTGCCAGACGATCCGATCACCCGATATTCGCGGTGCGTTCTGGTAATTGGGGTCGGTACAGATAGGGATCTCTTGGTTGGTGGCCAGATCGTACATGTAGATGTCCGTTGAGTTGGGACCGAGATTTCGGTATTCTTCCCAGACGATCCGATCGCCGGAGATAC
>CAZXSA010000335.1:0-4672 GCA_964642815.1 uncultured Planctomycetales bacterium
AAAGAACGTGGCCGCCAGGAGGAGTCCGGAAGTCATGCTCAGCATCCGCCACGGCCGGGCTCGTCGCTCACGATCATCGGCCGATGAAGGCATTGCGGTGGGTTGGGTTGCTTCCCGAGTCATGGGTTGGAATTATATCCAGAGGGACTATTCAATGCGACGAGAAAAAGCGGTCGATGAAATATTTCAGCGGCGAGGCGCTGCATGGGCAGGCTCCGTTACTCCGGGGTCTGCCCGTGTCTAACCCGCAAGTAGACTGACATCGCATGTCCCAATACGCGGGGTTTCAAGATGATTGTAATGCGGCTCGTAATCGTACCCTTGCTGGTATTTCGAAATCACAAGGCCGCAAAACATGTGCCTCGTTGCCGACGTTCAATCGGCTATGCGCCACTGTTGAAGTCGATCCGCGGTTTCGTTAGACTGTTAATAGGTATGGCCGACGTCCTTGGGCGTCGTGGTTTTTGGAGGACAAGCCATGCGCGCTTTGCGGGTCATGCAAAGAGTTGAAGAGGCAGGCATGCTTCATCTGCATGATCTGCCCTTGCCGGCCGGGCAGATGGTCGAAGTGATCCTGCTCCCCATTGACGATGATATGACCGACCTGACCCAGGCAAGCGAATCCGCCCTCGATTTCTGGAACAACGATATTGATGACCGGGTCTGGAATGATGCCCTATCGTCAACGTGAAGTACTCCTGGTTCCCATACCGTTCAGCGACCTGACTAGTCGGAAGGTCCGCCCCGTTGTGGTATTATCCAACGATGTATATAACCGCGGTGGCTCCGACCTGCTTGTCGCGGGCATCACCTCGAACGTATCCCCTCGGTCCTACACAGTCGAACTGGATACCCCGCAGATGGAGAAGGGAGTGATGAGGCACCCGAGCTTGGTGCGGGCGGACAAGATATTCAGTATTGATCAGGCTATCATTCTCAAGACCATCGGCATCGTGTGCCGGTCCACTTTCGAGCAGATTCGCCAACAAGTCCGCGACCTGACAGGGGACGCCACCATCGAAAAAGACACACGCAATCTTTGATTCGGACCAAACGGCAGGCTTCCGCCACTCGGGGGCATCTTCGCTGGCTGGCTGATAAATGTTTGGGGTTGGCTGGGGAATTCGATAGTATGTCTCGACAGGACTGAATACGCTTTCTGCAAATAACCGGGCGGATTCCGGCAAACGAGGCAAATGTCGTGGCCGTCAATAAACAAGTCAATATCGTTCGGGCGATCCCGTCACCGCCGCGGCGGGCGGTGGACGCTCACAAAGGCGATTGCGGCCGTGTGCTGGTCCTGGCCGGCAGCTTGGGCATGTCCGGCGCGCCCGCGCTGGTTGGCTTGGCCGCCTTGCGCAGCGGCGCGGGGTTGGTCACTATCGCCGTGCCCCGCGTTATTCAACAGGCGGTGGCCACCTGTTGCCCCTGTGCGACCACCATCGGCCTGCCGGAAACGTCCACCGGCCAGATCGACCCGCAAGCGGCGCGATCATTATTCAAGGACATGGGCCTGCTCGACGCGGCGCCGGCCGGGAATCCGCCGGATTGCCTTCTGGCCGGCCCGGGTGTCGGGCGCGGTGACGGCCGTTATGGCCGCGATTTCTGGGAATTGATCAACGCCTTCCGCAACGGTCCGCTGGTACCGGCGGTGATCGATGCCGATGCCCTGAACCTCACCGAAAAATCCAAGCCGGATCGGCCTGACGGTTGGGACGGCCAGTTCCATTTCCGAACCGTCATTACCCCTCATCCCGGTGAGCTGGCCCGCATGCATGGTGTTTCCATTCGTGAGATTCAGGCCGACCGCCGCGAGTATGCCATCCGTGCCGCCCGCATGATGAAGGCCAGCCATGACTCCCCTGAATACACGCCGACCGTCGTCCTCAAAGGCGCCGGAACGGTGGTCACCGACGGCCAACGGATGTATACGAACCGCACGGGCAACCCCGGCATGGCCACCGGCGGCAGCGGCGACGTGCTCACTGGAATCATCGGGGCGTTGATCGGCCAGGGCATGGATATTTTCGAGGCGGCGCTCGCGGGTGTGTATGTTCACGGTCTCGCCGGCGACTTGGCGGCCAAGAAGCTCGGCCAGATCAGCCTGATCGCCACCGACCTGATCGACGCTTTGCCGCAGGCGTTCATGAAAATCACCCGATCCCGAAAGAAAAGCGCCGCGCATCGATCGACGGCCGGATGAGCAAAATCATGCGTCGCCAAATCGCCGATTTACCCCTGCATGGAGGCAAGGCCCCGGCCTGGCTTTTCCAGCGAATGCATCGGCTGGCCGGCTCGATCATTCAGTTGATCGTCGCCGACGTCGGGCCGAGCGAGATGCTCAATCGTCTAGCCGACCCGTTGTGGTTCCAGGCCTTCGGCTGCGTGCTCGGTTTCGACTGGCATTCCAGCGGGTTGACCACCGTGACCTGCGGCGCGGTCAAGGAGGCTTACCGGCGCATGGGCCCGGACCTTGGAATCCATGTGGCCGGCGGCAAAGGCGGCGTCTCCCGCAAAACGCCCGAGCATATCGCTCGTGTTGCCGACCGCCGGGCCTTGCGGGGCGACCGTCTGATCCATGCCTCGCGGACGGCCGCCAAGGTGGACAGCGCCGCCGTGCAGGATGGCTATCAGATCTATACCCATCATTTTTTCTTCAGCGACGACAACGAATGGTGCGTCGTGCAACAAGGCATGAACGAGGCCGATCGCTATGCGCGTCGTTATCACTGGCTGGGTAGCGCGGTACGCGATTTCGTTTGCGAGCCGCATAGCGCCGTCGCCTCGCCGCCAAGCTCAAACCCTGATTTGCTGAACATGGTCGCGGATGAGGCCGGGCCTTCGCGAACTCGCTCCACCGAGCTGGCCTGCATGAATCCAGATCGGCTGCTGCGTGAAATCACCGTCGGCCCGTCGCTCTTTCTGCCGGCCCATCATCCGGTTCGGGATTCGGATATCAACCCTCAAAGGCTGGGAAAAATCCTGCGATTGGTTCACGAGCGTCAGCCGACCGACTTCGAGGCTCTGCTCGGCGTGCCTGGCGTGGGATCCAAGACCGTCCGCAGCCTGGCCTTGATCGCCGAATTGGTTTACGGGGCGGCGGCCTGCCGCAGGGATGTCACGCGCCGCTGGAACCCGCAAGATCCGCCGACGTTCAGTTATGCCCACGGCGGCAAGGACGGGCACCCGTTTCCGGTCGATCGGACGACTTATGACCGCTCCATTGCCCTGCTCGAACAGGCCGTCCGGCGGGTGAAAGGCGACCCGTCAGGCAAGGACCAGGCCCTGCTGCGCCTGGCCCGGATCATGGAATACCATGACAAGTGTCCAACGGTCTCCGCTGACTGAACTCGCCTCGTGAACGATGGAGTAATGGGGCACGGTTCTTCCTCAAGGGAAATATTTCGCGGGCCGGGCGAAGCCGCTATCCGCCTTATGGCCCATCTCAGATATGCTTTTTAAGTTTGGCGAGGGATTTATCGGTAACGAATGCGACGCCGATTTCGGTTTCGGAGGTATTTTCCTCGACCGGCTGAATCCGTTTGATTTCCGTGGGTACCCAGAGCGTTCCATTCGACTCGTCAATTCCAAGCATGAGCGTCATCCGAGGTTGGATCAAGAGCTCGCCGGCCATTTCCTTCTCGATCGGATCGTCCAGAACACTGTTCTTTATACGCAGGCATCCCCCGCCTTCCGAAACATTGATGATCCGGGCGTTGATCCGCTTGCGTCCGTAGTTTGTTTTGATGATGAATTGCACCCGCTTGCGCATGTTTTTTCGCGGATGCTTACGCCGGCATTGGGTAACCGGCTGGACCGGGGCCGGTGGCAGTTGCGTGACGATCTGGGTGATTCTTTTTTTCAGTGACGTGCCCAGCAGACCGCAGGATAGACGAGCAAAATCGTAAGCCCGCACGATTTTGCAGATATCCTCGGCGACCGTTTTCAGTGATTCCATTTCCCGCAGACGTAATTGAATGGATGAGGTGATTTCCTGCGACGGGTCCGTTATTTTCCGTTTATTGAGCGCTGCCGATTGATTGGCCCCGACCTTGAATCCTCCCACCGTCTCGGTGCAGTGGGTTACGCGCATGTTGCCCGACCAAATGGCCTCATCGGTTCCGACTTGAACCCGCAACCAGGTTCCTGGACAGATAAATATCTTTGAAAGGAAGCACAACCCATCCTCGGAAATGTCGCGAAGCGGATATTCCACGGGCGGGCCGATGCGATTGTCGGTCACCACCTGAACGATCGCTGATGTACTGTACGCGTAACGTGGCGACGACCGCTTGCCCAGCCAGCGATCCCGCGCCACGTCGTCGGTCGCATCGAGATTCTCGACCAATTCAAACAGATTCGTCGCATATCTCTTACTTGTTTCAACGGACATAGACAGTCCCCTTACAACCAAGGCGATGACTCCAACCGCGGAAGCCTACAGCTTTCTTACGATTAAAAAAACGCAAAAGCAACGGCGGGTGGGATTTTGTTGCACCCGGAGCGCGAGATTGTGATCTTGGGAATTGTCGTTGGGTGAGGAATTATCGGGCGAACGTCGGACAAGCAAGCTTATCAGACGATTCCCGTCGGAGAAGCGCACATCTCACGGATTTGTCCGGCCAGATGCGATCGGTTGGCCATGACTTTCATTTCCGCGCCGGTCTCGTAG
>CAZXSA010000336.1:0-4638 GCA_964642815.1 uncultured Planctomycetales bacterium
TCTATCGAGCCCGGTATCATCTGGCCCAAGCCCAGGAATCGCGGTTGCCCAGCCATAGCGAGGAAGCCTTAAGGGATTTTGCCGCGCTGCGGAAAATCTGGCCGGATCACGATGGTCTGGCCCAGTTAACCGGAGAAAAGATGCCGTGGGGCAAGGAGTTGACACGTCCGGTAAGCGAGGGACCGGCCTGGGCCCGTGACCTTCAGGAAGGTCTGGCCCGCAGTCATGCCATTCTGGACTGGTGGTTCACCGAGCGCCAGGCCCCTGACGGTTCACTCGGGGGCGGGTGGGGTGATGATGTCGAGTTGCTGCGCTCCTGGTGTATGCCCGCCTGTATCACCACCGCTGCGGAAACCGCCGTAGCTGGTATTCAAAGGCTGGCCGACGGCGTGTGGAAACTGGTGCTGGAGGAAAAGGGCTACCCTGGCGGTGGCGACGTGGAACACGCCGCCGAGCCGGGCGCCGACAGTCATCCGCTGATGATTCTTCTACGCTACGGCGATCCTATGTATGTCGAGCGCAATCTGAAGTCGGCCAAAGTCCTCTACGAAGTCGGAATGGGGGTCAATGAGCGCGGCGGTTTGCAGTTCAAGTCCTGCGAATTCGGCCCGGAGGGGGTCAATCTTCATTCCAGCAACGTCGGCCAGAATCACTATCACTGTCGTTGCATGAGGCATCTGGTCTGGTTGGCCTGGTACGGTAATCCGGAAGCCCGGGACGTCGTCCTCCGCTGGGCGGACACAATCCGCGAAGTCACGATGGCTGAGATCGGTCCCAAGCCGTCCGGCTATATGCCCTATACTATTTTTTGGCCTTCGGGAAGCATTTATCCGCCGAATGACCGTTTCTGGCTGGACCCCAAGGCCCATATTTACGGCATTCATGGAAGTCGGCAGTGGAAGTACCATTTCGGCCTGTGCAGCGCTTACTACTTCAGCGAGGACCGCAAATATCTGGAGCCGATTGATCGGATGATGGATTGGGCCAGTATGGCCGACAAGCCCACACCCGTGGATGAAAGCTTGCCCCGCGACGACATGAAAAACCTGCTGGCGGATATGTCCTATCAGAACAATCGCGACGTAACGACGTTATATCGCTGGCTGACCGGTTCATCCATTTACGACTCAAGTGGGCTTAACGAACCCATGCGCTTCCAGATTGATCAGAATCTGGAACGCTACGCCAAAACATTTGAGCCGGCCGTCGAGAAACTGCGTTTCAATTGGGCCGCCAAGACCAGTGAAGTCCTGCAGACCGACCGCTTCGATATGCCCGGTGATACCGTGTTTTTCGGGGCGTACACCGGAGCGGTTACGGCCTTGATCGAAGACGCCCTGATGCCGACCCTGGCGGTTACCTATGATACTCCGGATTTCAATTTCGCCGCGGTGGTGACCAGTACGTCGCCGGAACGTCTGCGCGTTCAGGTTTATAACTTCAACGAGAAGACGACCCGGATCGGGCTGCGCCCGTGGCAACTGGTGTCCGGTAAATATCTGCTCAACAACGGCGAGAAAAACGGAGAGGGATTCCGTCCCATCCACTGGAAGCCAGCCACCGCCATTACGCACAAATACCGGGGAACGCCCATCTATGTCGATATTCCATCGCGCAAGACGTGGGTGGTGGACCTGCGGCTAGTGGAGGCAATGAAGGTTCCGGAGCACTTGCCCGATCTGGCCATTCATCCTCGTGACGTGCGAATTGACGGGGACGATGTCGTAGTCACGCTGCACAACATCGGAGCGGCGGCGGCCGACCCGTTCCAGGTGGCTCTCGAAACACGGCAGGGGAGTACCTGGTTTAGGCAGGCCGACGTTCGCGTCGAGGGTCTGCCGAAGATCACGAATTTCGAGCCGGTACGGCGCGAAGTGGTGTTGCCCGGCGCAGCCGACAAGCTGAGCGGCTTGTCCCGGGTCGTGGTGGACCCCGAGGATAGGATCGAGGAAAGTTACAAGTTAAATAACGTGGCGGAATTTGCCCACAGGTGATCTGCACTCTTTGCGTAACGGAGATATCTTGTATGAAAAGAACAGGTGTGTGTATCGGAGTTGGGTTGTGGGTAATGGCCGGTATCGTTGTTGCCGCCCCGGGCGCAAGTGACTCGACAAATTGGCGTCTGGTATTTGAGGATCGTTTCGATCGTCAGGATGTGGGCGCGGATTGGGATTTTATCAAAGGCGAGGGGAAGATCGTCGACGGCCGCCTTTATCTCGGCGGAGGCGTCGGTATGAACGACATATCCGCAATGATTACCCGTGAGTTCGGTCCGGATGTCCGGCTGGAGTTCGAGGCCGAGATCGATCCTCACTTTCCACCCTGCGATATCGCCGTCGGACTGGGCGGGAACGCTTTCATGTCCTATGGTTACTTGATGCAATTCGGGGCCCGCAATAATCAGGTCAATCAGATTTACGCGCCACGACGCGAAGATAAATTCCTGCAGGTCGATCTCGAACCTCCCTTTCACATTGAATACAACAAGGCATATCGCTGTATTGCGACCATGGAAGGGCAGCGCATCACATTTACGATTAATGATGTCAAGCTGCTTGAGGCCGTCGATCCCGAGATTATGAGCGGACCCTGTTTTGGGAATGTTTTTCTGGTTACCTGGAATGGCCTGTTCGTGGATAACGTCAAGGTGTACGAACGAACCACGCGGGCACCGGACGGCCCGATCTACCTCAAGGATCCGGGCACGCTGGATATTGGCTACCGCTGGGGAAATTGCCAATTAAGTTATAGGGGCGCGCATCCCATCGACGACACGGTGTGTCAGGGTATCGATGCCTATAACCGTCGCGAATACAAGAAGGCGTTTGCTCTTTTAACGGAGGCGGATCCGCCCACTCTGCATCATGTTGTGGCCGCCGCGTACGTATTGGGCGACCTGAGCTATGTCGAAACGGAAGCCAAACAACGTCAGGTGGCTCTGCTGGCCCGGAAAGTAGCCGAGAAGAATCCGGATGACCAATCCGCCACCACCTTCGCCATGTTAGCCGATTGGTTCAGCAAGGTGACTATTTTTAGCAGGGATTGGCAGAACAACGAGCGGGTCATCTGCGTTGGCCCTGAGCATAATCCCTTTTATTACAAAAGCATGATGTTCCGGGCTCGGTATATGTTTGCCCAAGCCTTGGAGCAACGGCTGGTCCGGCAACGAGCGGAGGCCATCGCGCTTTTCACCGACCTGCGGAAAATCTGGCCGGACCATGATGGTCTCGTTGAGTTGACGGGCGGGCAAGCTCTTTGGGGCAGGGAGATGATCCGTGATGAATCGGAAGGGCCGGCCTGGGCGCGTTATCTGGAAGAGGGACTGGTTCGTTGCCATGCGATCATGGATTGGTGGTTTACCGAGCGTCAGGCTCCCGATGGTCAACTGGGTGGCGGCTGGGGAGACGACGTTGAACTGTTGGCGGGGTTTGGCATGCTGGCCAGTATCAGCAGCACGGGACGAGTTGCGCTGGATGGAATTCAGCGTTTGGCGGACGGGGCCTGGAAATACGTTTTAAAGGACAAAGGGTATCCGGCTGGAGGAGACGTCGAACACGCCGCCGAGCCCGCGGGAGACTCGCACCCGATACAGATATTTCTGCGTTACGGTGACCCGCTCTATGTCGAACGCAATCTGCAAACGGCGAAATTCCTTTACGAGGAGGCCATGGGCGTTAATGAACGCGGCGGTCTGCAGTTCAAGTCCTGCGAGTTCGGCGTCGACCGCGGGGTTAATCTGCATCCCAGCGCGATCGGACAAAATATCTACCATTACGTTCCCATGGTGCATTTTCTCTGGTTGGGTTGGTATGGCCTGCCCGAAGCGCGGGACGTTGTGGTTCGCTGGGCGGATAATCTCCGGGAGGTAGCCATGGCCGAGATCGGTCCCAAGCCGTCCGGTTACATGCCTTTTACGATTTTCTGGCCTTCCGGTAGTATCTATCCGCCCGAAGGTCGATTCTGGCTTGATCCCAAAGCCCATTACTACGGAATTAACGCGGCCAAGTTGTACAAATACCATTTCGCGTTGTACAGCGCCTATTTCTTTACCGGTAATCGTAAGTTTTTGGAACCGATCGATCGAATGATGGACTTTGCCAGCCTGTCGCCGCGCGAGATGCCCTACGACAACAGCCTGCCGCGAGACGATTGGAAAAACCTATTGGCTGATTTCTCCCGCCAGAATACGCGGGACATCTCCACGATGTACCGCTGGTTGACCGGTTCGGCGGTGTATGATACCAACGGACTGGCTCCCTCCATGCGTTACCTGATCGATCAGAATCTCGAGGCTTTCGCCGAGACTTTTGAGCAGGCCGTGGTCAGTCAAGTCGAAGGCGATGGAAGTCGCCGATTCGACGTACCCTTGCGTTATAACTGGGCGGCCCGAACAAGCGAGGTGTTGCAGACGGATCGCTACGGCATCCATGGCGATCTGGCGATTTTCTGCGGCTACACGGGGGCGGTCACGGAATTGGTCGAGGATGTTCTGATGCCGACCGTCGCGGTGACCTGGGACACGCCGAACCTGCATTTCGCGGCCGTGGTGCAAAGCAGTTCGCCCGAACGTTTACGTGTCCAGATCTACAATTTCAACAAGGAGACGACGCGAATCGGCCTCAAGCCTTGGCTGTTGAC
>CAZXSA010000337.1:0-4630 GCA_964642815.1 uncultured Planctomycetales bacterium
CTTCGGCAGCCGCAAGGACAAAAAGAAACGCCAGGACATGCTGGCCGCGATCAAGAAAAACGATCGGGTCATGACCATCGGCGGGATCATCGGTTCGGTGGTATCGACCACGGATCACGAAGTGACCCTCAAGGTCGACGAGTCCGCCAACGTCAAGATCACGGTCATCCGCAGCGCGATCCAGAAGGTGCTCAGCGAAGGCGAGAAGCCTAGCGAGGGTAATTGAGCACGGCTATTTGCAGAATACGAGCCAGCCGAATTTTTCCGGGCGATGGAAGTTGATGATGCCTGGCGGCGACCAGGCGGTGTATTCGTCATTCTGTTTGTCCGCCGGACGGTCGATGCGGTAAAGGTTCCAGCGCCAGCGATCGCCGGCGAGCGGCGGGAGGTTCGGGGCCTGGGCAAACTCGCTGAACGGTATGGCAATTTCCACCGACCAGCGTTTGCAACCGGCCGGGTTAGAGCCGCGCTGGTTGCCGACAGTACCTTCAATGGCGACAGCCGTATGCAACCCCTCGCAAGTGTATTCCTTGAGGAAGAATTTGATCCATTTGCCCTGGCCGGCGTTGAGCACGTAGGCATCGAACTGCGTGTTGTTCGGACTGATTTCCAGTTCAAGATAAGACTTGCCGTCGGCGTTGTCGTCAATGAAGACCTCGACCACCTCATGCTTGAAAATCGGCGCGTCCCGTTCGGTTTCGCTGGCCCAGATGTCGTCATCGATGCAGTCGAAGGCGATGAAGAGATGTTTGTCGGACCACAAGGCCCGCGCGGTTACCGGCTGACGGGGTGGCAGACCGGTATCGGCCAGGACCAGATTGACCACCTCGGCCTTTTGCCAGACCGCGTCATTGAGACGCCCGTCGATGACCGGCGATTGCTCGGTGTATTGACAGCGGTAAACCGGACCCGCCGGAGGGGCTTGCTGACAACCGGTGGCGAGGAAAATAGACACACAACCCGCTATAACCAATCCAAGCTTGCTGTTCATGATCCGCTCCTTCATGGTTTTGAATTATATCAATCACCCGGCCGACAGGCCCGGATAATTTCCTCGGCACCGGCGGCGCGGAGGTCGGCCACCACGTTGTTCACTAATCCTACCATATCCGAAACCGGCCGGTGAGAGGAGGTCCGGGCCTCTTTTTGAGCCTGCGGGTCGATGACCAGGGCATCGCAGTGCAACTGTCCGCCTTCGATCCGGGCGTAAACCGCGACGGGGGCGCGACATCCGGCGTCCAGATCGGCCAGAATCCGCCGCTCGCAAATGACGGCCGTCGCCGTCGGCTCATCGTGTATAGGCCTCAGAATCTCCGCCAATCGGTGATCGTCGCCGCGACCTTCGAGGGCCAAGGCACCTTGTCCCGGTGCCGGCAACATCAACGACAGATCGAGTACCTGGGTTATTTCGCTTTCCAGGGCGACGCGTTTCAGGCCGGCGACGGCCAGGATCGCGCCGTCGCACTCGCCACGGTGGACTTTGCGGATTCGTGTATCCACGTTGCCACGCAGAGCAACAAAATGCAAATCACCGCGACGGTGGAGCAATTGGGCCTGCCGCCGCAGGCTGGTCGTGCCCACCTTGCCGCCATCGGGCAATTCCTCGAACGGACAACCGTCCGCCGAGATATAAGCGTCGCGTGGATCCTCGCGCGGCGGCCAGGCAAGGACGGTTAGCCCTTCGTGCAGCTTCGTGGGCAGATCCTTGGCCGAATGTACCGCCAGGTCGATCGAGCCGTTGAGCAGGGCCTCTTCAAGCTCCTCGGTAAACAATCCCTTCCCGCCAATTTCAGGCAGCGGACGGCCGCGCAACCGATCGCCGGTGGTGGTGATGATCTGTTGACGGATTCGCAAGCGAGGATGGACTTCAATCAGCCGGTCGATGACCCATTGGGTCTGGGCGACGGCCAACTTCGAGCCGCGCGTTCCGACGACGAGCATTTCACTTTTGTCGGATGTGCTCACTTGAGTTTCCGAATGACCGCCTCGGTAAACTGGTCGGTGGTGGCCCGGCCGCCGATGTCCGCCGTGAGATGAGCCGGATTGCCTTCGGTCAGGACGGCGTCGTAAGCATCGCGAATACGGTCGGCGGCCTGGTTTTCGTCGAGGTGACGAAGCATCATCACGCCGCTCATGATGCAGGCCAGCGGATTGGCCAGCCCCTTGCGGGCGATGTCCGGGGCGGAGCCGTGGACCGGTTCGAAGACGGCGCAGCCGACACCGAAATTCGCGCCGGGCACCACCCCGAGCCCACCGACCAGACCGGCGGCCATATCGCTGACGATATCACCATAGAGATTTTCGAGCAGCAGAATATCGAACCGGCTGGGGTCGCGGACCATCTGCATGCAGCCGTTGTCGATGATCAATTGGTCATAGGCCACGCGGCCGACGTAATCGCGGTGCACTTTCTGGGCGCAACGCAGGAAAAGCCCGTCGGACATTTTCATGATGTTGGCCTTGTGGAAGACGGTGACGTTTTGACGCTTGCGGGAGACCGCGTAATCGAAGGCGAAGCGGGCGATTCGGGTGCAGGCCTCCTCGGTGGCGATTTTCAGGCTTTGCACCACGCCGGGGATGACTTCGTTTTCGATGCCGGAATATAGGCCTTCGGTGTTCTCGCGGATGATGACCATATCGACGTTTTCGAAGCGGGTCTTGATGCCGGGAAGGTTACGCACGGGGCGGACGGCGGCGAAGAGTTTGAGACGTTTACGGAGTTGCACGTTGACGCTGGTGTGGCCGCGGCCGATGGGCGTGGTGACCGGACCCTTGAGGGCGACGCCGTGACCGGCGATGGCCGCGATCGTCCGCTCGGGCAGGACCGAGCCGCAGAATTCGACGGCCGTCTCGCCTATCGGCAGCGATACCCACTCGATATCCACCCCCGCCGCCTCGATCACCCGCTTGGTCGCCCCGATTACCTCCGGGCCGATGCCGTCACCGGGCAACAAGCAAACCGTATGGGCCATTGTTGTACCTTTCGTTATGGGAAGCCGAAGCGAACGGCCTCTCGTCTTAATTTATGCCACTCGGCCTTCAGTTCTAAGTTCTGATTATAACCGGTCGGCTTGGGGGGGCAACGGAACACAAGCCGGTCGGTTATATCGATGTAATTGAGTGCCAAACAGCGAAGAAGGCTGCCTGTGAATTTTGTAAATTTCACAAGGTGATGCGCCTGTGAGACAGGTAAATGACCGCGAATGAGTTGGCGTTGAGCGTAATAATCGGCATAATAACGATGCCTGAAATTTGGAGGTGGCGATGAAGATCAAACCGGACCAGATCATCAACGGCGATTGCGTGGAGGGCATGGCCCAAATCGAGCCCGGCTCGGTGGACTTGGCATTCGCCGACCCGCCATTCAATATCGGTTACAAGTATGACGTATACGATGACGAGCGCGACGATAACGAGTATCTGAACTGGTCGCGGTCGTGGATGGGCGCGGTGGTCAAAGCGCTTAAGCCCAGCGGGACGTTCTGGCTGGCGATTGGCGACGAATACGCGGCCGAGCTGAAAGTGATCGCCACGAAGGAACTGCATCTGATCTGTCGAAGCTGGGTGGTGTGGTATTACACGTTCGGGGTGAACTGCGTACGGAAATTCAGCCGCAGCCATGCCCATCTTTTTCATTTCATCAAGGATCCCCGGAATTTTACTTTCAACGCCGACGATCCGGCCATCCGGATACCCTCGGCGCGGCAACTGGTTTACGCCGACGCCCGGGCTAATCCCAAGGGGCGGCTGCCCGACGATACATGGATCCTGCGTCCGCAGGATTTGCCGGACGGTTTCCGGCCCGAGCAGGATACGTGGTATTTCCCACGGGTTTGCGGCACGTTCAAGGAACGCAAAGGTTGGCACGGCTGCCAGATGCCCGAGCAGTTGCTCGGCCGCATCATTCGGTCGTGTTCCAATCCGGGTGAACTGGTCCTCGACCCCTTCGCCGGTAGCGGCACGACGCTCTCGGTGGCCAAGAAACTGGGGCGTCAGTATCTGGGTTTTGAGTTATCGAAGGAGTACGCCGAGCAGGTACAAAGTCGCCTGGCCTCGATCAAGTCCGGTGACCCCCTCGACGGTACCGCCGAACCCCTGCGTAGCGTGCCGGCCACGCCGGAACAACCCAAGCAGCGACGGCGACAGATCACGAGCAAACCGGATTCACTTTCGCAAAGTTTGTTTGCGTGAGCGAGCGGATCAGCGTTCAGCGTTCAGCATTCAGCATTCAGCAGTCAGTAGTCAGCGATCAGCTTTCAGTAATTGGCGATCGGCATTGCGGGCATGTGCATGAGCTTGTGAGCTTGGGGAACACGAAGCGGGAGTTGCTCCCGGCCGCAAGCGCGGTATAGTGCATGGTGTTCCCCGGCTTTCGCGGGGTTTCGGGGCCTTCGCGAGAGCGGCCGTTACGGCCACCATATCCCTGTCCCGGTCAGTAGAAAGGTGGAGCCATGCGTCTATTATCCTACATCTTTGTTAGTGTTCTGATCGGTAGTCTCGTGTGTAGTGTGGGGTGTAAGAAGGAAGAGGAAAAAGCGGCGTCAGACATCGGCGGAGCATTGGAGAAGGCCGCGGGCGAAATCGAGAAGACTTCCGAGAAAGTGGTTGAGCAGGCCGAGAAGGATATCGA
>CAZXSA010000338.1:0-4625 GCA_964642815.1 uncultured Planctomycetales bacterium
CGACGGCCCGGGTGGCCACCCCACCGGTGTGGAACGTCCGCATGGTCAACTGCGTTCCCGGCTCCCCGATGGATTGGGCACCAAGAATACCGACGGCCATACCCTCCTCGACGAGCTGCCCGGTGGACAAATCCACTCCGTAACATCGCGCACAGACCCCCAGCGGGCTTTCGCAGGTGAGCGGGCTGCGGACCCGAATGGTGTCGAGGCCGAGATTCTCGACACGTTCCGCGATTTCGCGGGTGATGATCTGATTCTCGGCGACGATCAATTCGTCGGTCACCGGGTTACGGATGGAATCGCGGGCGCAGCGGCCGACGATGCTGTCGGCCAGCGGAATGGCGATTTCCTCGCCTTTGTAAATCGCCCCCTTGGTGATCCCGTTGATCGTACCACAATCGGCCGTGTTCACGATCACATTCTGGGCTACATCGGCCAGCTTACGAGTTAAATAGCCGGAGTCGGCGGTCTTAAGGGCGGTATCCGCCAAACCTTTGCGGGCTCCGTGGGTCGAGCTGAAATACTCGAGCACGGACAAACCCTCGCGGAAATTACTCTTGATCGGCGTCTCGATAATCTCGCCGGAGGGCTTGGCCATCAGGGCCCGCATACCCGCCAGCTGACGAATCTGATCCACCGAGCCGCGGGCCCCGGAATCGGTCATGAGGTAGATGGGGTTCAAATAATAAAAACCACGCTCCTCGCCGGTCGGGACATAGTTGCCTTGCTCGTCGCGGCGGTCATGGCGGAACTCCTTCATCATTTCCTCGGTGACCAACTCGCGAGCGTGGACCCAGACGTCGATCAACTGGTTGTGTCGCTCCATCGGAGTGATCGCGCCCTGCTGGTAACCGCGCTCGACGCGATCCACGGTCCGCTGGGCGGCGGCGATGATCCGGGACTTGGCGGCGGGAACCCGCAGGTCGGTCACGCCGAAAGACAACCCGGCCAACGTGCTGTGCTTGAAGCCGGTTTCCTTGATGTGGTCGAGCAGATCGATCGTGGCCGAGCGTCCTAACAGATGGTGACAATCGGAAATCACCCGCCCGGCGCCCTTTTGGCTGAGCGCGTAGTTGTAATACGCCATTTCCGGCGGGAGGATATCGTTGAACATCAGGCGGCCCACGGTGGTGGTGATCACCCGGTTAGCCGGCACCGGCTCGGCCACATTCTTATGCGCGGAGACAATCCTATCGCGCTGGATTCGGCAGCGGATCCTCTGATGGATAGTGATCTTGCGGGCCTCATACGCCAACAAGGCCTCGTGCATATTGGTGAAGCAGGGCAACTTGGCCTCGGGATCGAGATCCACCGGCGAATAATCGCAGGTCAGGTAATAAATCCCCATAACGATATCCTGCGACGGCGACATGATCGGGCCGCCGTTGGCCGGGCTGAAAATGTTGTTGGTGGTCATCATCAGCACATGGGCCTCGGTTTGGGCCTCGATGGACAACGGAAGGTGGACGGCCATCTGGTCGCCGTCAAAGTCGGCGTTGAACCCGCGACAAACCAGGGGGTGGATACGAATCGCGTTACCCTCGACCAGGACCGGCTCGAAGGCCTGAATACCCATCCGGTGCAGGGTGGGGGCACGGTTAAGGAGCACCGGGTGATTGATGATGACCTCCTCCAGAATGTCCCAGATCTCCTGGTCGCGACGCTCGAGCATTTTCTTGGCGCTCTTGATGGTGTCGGCCAGGCCGCGTTCCTTAAGCTTGCGAATAATGAACGGCTGATAAAGCTCGAGCGCGATCTTCTTGGGCAAGCCGCACTGCCAGAGGCGCAGTTCCGGGCCGACCACGATCACCGAGCGGGCCGAATAATCCACCCGCTTACCCAGCAGGTTTTCACGGAAACGGCCTTGCTTGCCCTTGATCATGTCGGTCAGCGACTTAAGCGGCCGATTGCTGCTGCCCAGCACGGGGCGGCGGCAACGCCCGTTATCGAACAATGCGTCGACCGCCTGCTGAAGCATTCGCTTCTCGTTGCGAATAATGACCTCGGGGGCGTTGAGATCGACCAGTTTTTTCAACCGGTTGTTGCGGTTGATGATGCGGCGGTAAAGGTCGTTGAGGTCGCTGGTGGCGAAGTTGCCGCTTTCCAGAAGCACGAGCGGACGCAAATCCGGCGGGATGACCGGGATCACCTCCATGACCATCCACTGCGGATCGTTCGTGCTTTTCCGCAGGCTTTCGAGGATCTTGAGCCGCTTGCTGAGCTCCTTGAGTTTCTGCTTGCTGTTGGTTTTCTCGATATGCTGGCGCAAGACATCGCTTTCGCGGGCCATATCGAGGTCGGCGAGCAGGCTCTTGACCGCCTCGGCCCCGATCTGGGCAAGGAAACCGCCGTCGCCGTATTTGTCGCGGGCGGCGCGGTATTCCTCCTCGTTGAGCAATTGCTTCTTTTTCAGCGGGGTGTCTTTCGGGTCAATCACCACATAGTCCTGGAAATAGATTACCTTCTCCAGGTCGCCGGTCTTCATGTCCAGAATATTGCCCAATCGGGAGGGCATGGCCTTGAAGAACCAGATATGCACGATCGGGGCGGCCAGGTTGATATGCCCCATGCGTTTGCGACGCACGCGGGAGTGGGTGACCTTGACCCCGCAACGGTCGCAGATGATTCCCTTGTGCTTGGTGCCCTTGTACTTGCCGCAGGCGCATTCCCAGTCGCGCTCCGGCCCGAAGATGCGCTCGCAGAACAGGCCGTCCTTTTCCGCCCGGTAGGTGCGATAGTTAATCGTCTCCGGTTTCTTCACCTCGCCGAACGACCAGCTTCGAATGTCGTTAGGGGAGGCCAATGAAATCTTGACGCTTCCGTAATCGTTAATACGATCGTAAATGTTGTCGGCCATTGTTATGCCCTTTTATCTGGTTAGGAATCGCTTTGCGATCCGATGATCCTGATGAACCCGCCACCGATCCGCGGCCCTAAATCGCCCGGGTTTTCTCCAACTGGATGTTCATGCCCAGGCCCTTGATTTCATTACAGAGCACGTCGAAGGAGACCGGAGTACCGGCCTCGAGGGTGTTGGTGCCCTTGACCATCGATTCATATATCTTGGTCCGGCCCTCGACGTCGTCGCTCTTGACGGTCAGCAGTTCCTGCAGGATGTAGGCGGCGCCGTAGGCTTCCAGGCCCCAGACCTCCATCTCGCCGAACCGCTGACCACCGGTGCGGGCCTTGCCGCCCAGAGGTTGCTGGGTAATCAACGAATACGGCCCGGTCGAGCGGGCGTGGATCTTGTCGTCGACCAGGTGGTGCAACTTGTTCATATACAGATAACCGACGGTAACCGGCTGATCGAACGGTTCGCCCGTCCGCCCGTCGTACAGGGTGATTTTGCCGCTGAGGGGCATTTCCACGAGAAGCTCGCCACTGTCCCCCGCCCGCTGAATGGCCTGGGCTTCCTGGCTGCGTTGCCGCACGCGGTTGTTGGCTTCGGTGATGCTGTTGCGAATCTCCTCCTCGCTGGCCCCGTCGAAAACAGGCGTGACCGCCTGAAAACCTAGAACCGCCGCCGCCCAGCCAAGGTGTGTCTCGAGAATCTGCCCCACGTTCATACGCGAGGGCACGCCGAGCGGATTTAGCAGAATATCGACGGGCGTTCCGTCCTCGAGGAACGGCATGTCCTCCTCGGGCAGAATGCGGGCAATGACGCCCTTATTGCCGTGCCGGCCGGCCATCTTGTCGCCGACGGCCAGTTGCCGCTTGGTGGCCACGTAAACCTTGACCATCTCCAACACGCCGCTGGGCAGCTCGTCGCCGCGTTTCATGGCGGCCAACTTGCGTTCTCGCTCCTCGGCGATTTCATTAATGCGCGGCCAATACCGGTCAACCACCTTCTGGGCTTCCGTACGGACCGACGCGGGTTTGACCCACTTCAATTCGCCCGATTCCACCTGGGCCCCAAAAGCCTCAACCTGCTCGAGAATCACTTCCGTGGATTCGGATTTGCCGACCTTCTGCTTCGTGGACGGGTCGACCATGATCTGCCCGGTCACCTCCTCGATCTCCGCGCACATTTTCCGGAAAATCGAGGCGATCTTGTCGTCCTGGGCTTTGCGGTAATCCTTCATCTGCCGGGAGAGCTGCTTCTTCTGCTCGTCGGTCAGGTGCATGCGCCGACTGAACCATTTGGTGTCGATCACCACGCCCTCCTCGCCGGCGGGCAATTCAAGCGAATCGTTCTTCACGTCCTCGCCGGCTCGTCCAAAAATCGCGTAAAGCAGTTTTTCCTCGGGCGATAACTCGCTCTTGCTCTTGGGACTGACTTTGCCCACCAGAATGTCGCCGGGGCCGACCCGGGTTCCCGCCCGCACGATGCCGTTTTCATCCAGATTCGCCAAGGCCTTCTCGGAAACATTGGGAATATCGCGGGTGAATTCCTCGCGTCCCAGCTTGGTCTCGCGAATCTCGATATCGTATTCGTCGATATGGATGCTGGTGAAAACGTCCTTGGTGAGCAGCCGTTCGCTGATCAGGATGGCGTCCTCGAAGTTGTACCCGTCGTAAGTCATGAAGGCGACCAACACGTTGCGTCCCAAGGCCAGTTCGCCCCGACAACAGGCCGGTCCGTCGGCGATAATCTGCCCCTTGGCGACTTTATCGCCGAGCTTGAC
>CAZXSA010000339.1:0-4605 GCA_964642815.1 uncultured Planctomycetales bacterium
CCATCGCCGAATCGTCGGGGCTGCCCACCGCCAAGGTGGCGGCCACGTTGATCGCCCTGCAACTCAAAGGGTTTGTGCGGCAATTACCGGGTAATATGTTTGTTCGCCTGCACGCCGGCCGAGAAAAAAGATAGCGGCCCGAGGCGGCGCGGTTCGGATAACGGATTATCGAGATCGAATCGCAACGTGGCCGACGGGTTGTTTTATAATAGTAAGGAACCCCGGGGGTGCTTGGTTCCATGATAGGGAGCAGATTAACGATGCGTTTAACCCGCGAACGATGGATGGAAATAATCGTGATCCGACGATGGATTATCGCGGCGCTCGGCGTTTTCACGGTCGCCATGGCGGCCGCGGCCGATCCGCCGAACGTCGTATTCATTCAGGTCAACGACCTGGCCGGCGCGATGGTCGGGTTTGCCGGCCATCCAACGGTCAAAACACCGCATTTGGACAAACTGGCGACCGAAAGCGCCTGTTTCACCCGCTGTTATACACCTACCGCCGAGGATGGGCCGAGTCAGGCAAGTCTTCTGACCGGTGAGTATCCGCATAGTCACGGGGTCACCGCCGATGGCGGATCACTCAAACGGTTCGTGCCCGCGTTACCTGAGTTGTTCAAGCGGGTCGAGTATGCCTGCGGCCTGGTAGGCGCCTGGCATCTGCCCTGGACATCGCCCGGACGGCCCGGCCATGGTTTCGAGGATTACACGGCGATCGACGATGTCCAATGGCAATGGCTGAATGGACCGGTCTGGATCAATGGTGAACGGGTTAAGACCGAGCAGTACCTCACGGATTGGCAAGGCGAACAGGCCCTGGCGTTTATCGAGAAAAATCGTGACCGGCCTTTCCTGCTCTGGGTCAGCTTCCGGGCCCCGCATCAGCCGTTTGAATATCCGCCGGGCGGCGAATCCCTTTATCCGCCGACCACGATGCCCTCATCCGACGAACCGTCGATCGAACATCTGCCCAAACAATTGCAAAAGGCGGAAGCCGTGACCCAGTTCAAGAGTAAGCAGAACGAATTGGGCAGACTCCGTTCCGCGTACCATGCCCAGGTAACGCGAATGGACGAGCAGATCGGCCGACTCATGCAACGGCTGGATGAATTGGCTTTAAGCGATCGGACGATCGTGGTTTTCGTTTCGTCCGGCGGCTTCTGTCTGGGCGAGCATCAATTGTTCGGCAAGGGCCCCTTTTTCGTCGATGCCCTGATCCGGGTACCGCTCTTGATCCGTTATCCTCAAATGATTCGCGGGGGGATGCGCATCGAGCGAGTGGTCAGCACGGTGGACCTGGCCCCCACCCTGTGCGCTCTGGCCGATCTGGATATCCCGCTGAGTATGCAGGGACGTTCGTTGCAGCCCTTGCTCAACGAGGATCCCGCCGCCCGGCATGCGGACGAGGCTTTCCTGGCAAACCAGAAACTGGGCAAGAACGATTATCCGGCCCGGGGCGTGGTCAGCGCCGGGTACAAATACGTCGATTACCTTCGGGATGACGATCTTCTTTTTGATTTGACCCGCGATCCGAACGAACGACATAATGTGCTCAAGGAGCCGCAATATGGGGGGATCATCGAAGTATTCAAAAAGCGTTTGACCCTCTGGCGTAAACAGACGGACGATCCGGTCAAGTAAGTCTCTATAAGTATTATGAACACCGCCGATAAGCTTAAACATTTTTATGAGGCGATGCTGAAGGCCTATGGCCCGCAGCATTGGTGGCCCGCCGAGACGCCGACCGAAGTCATCATCGGGGCGATCCTGACCCAGAACACCGCATGGCGCAACGTGGAACGAGCCATCGACAACCTGAAGCGGGCCGGGGCCCTGGACTGGCAACGGCTTCGGGATCTGTCGGCTGATGCTCTGGCCGAGATGATTCGGCCGGCGGGCACGTTCAACGTGAAAACCCGACGCCTGAAAGCATTTGTCGAGTGGTTCTGGCAACGCTACGACGCCGATCTGGAACGGATGTTCGCCGTGCCGGTGCGCTCGCTGCGCGAGGAGCTGCTGAGTATTTCAGGCATCGGACGCGAGACGGCCGACGCCATCTTGCTCTATGCGGGAAACCTGCCTAGTTTCGTGGTTGACGCCTACACGGCCAGGATCCTCTATCGCCACGGATTGATCGACAGTTCGGCCGACTACGAGGAAATCAAGGAACTGTTCGAGTATAACCTGCCTGCCGATGTACCCCTGTTCAACGAATACCATGCCCTGCTCGTCCAGGTGGGTAAGCAGCATTGCCGTCCTCAAGCCCGCTGCGCCGGCTGCCCCTTGGAACCGTTCGAGCATCATCTGGAATAAGCGGGGGCCACGGCCTTTATTCAAATGCTTGAGACGAGATGCGCAAAGAAAAAGGCGGCCCCCTTATGAGGTTGCCGCCTTTTCCAATATTCTACAACGATTCGTTTCCCTTACATGCTGCGCCGGCGGAGCAGGGTAAGGCTTCCCAAGGCAAGCAGGCCGATCACGGCCGGCTCGGGCACGCAGATCGTATCGATTACAACCTGATCCACCATGATCGTGCCATCGATCCTGATCGTCTCAAAAGTCGGGTTCGGATATATCCGGATATTGTACGTGCTGTGCCACCAGTTGGCCCCCGCCGGAAGAGGCTCATTAGTCGGCCCGATATCCACCTGGCTTATAAGCTCAATCGTACCGCCGGGAATCGAAGAGAGAATGGGGGTGGAAACAAATGCTTGCTTAGCCCAAGTAATCTGAATCCAGATATCCTTGTAATCGTTTGGCGGCGTGTTGGGGATATAGAACTCCATGGCGCCCGAAAGCGGCCATACCCCTTGTTGTCCACCCCATATATCCCACCACTGTTGGCCGGTGCCTGGCCAAACTTGCGCGCCTGGCTGGCCGTAAAGGTTATTCACCAGATCTGGAGACGGGGTGGGATTATCCGTACTGAACAACCACTCCTGGAACGTCGTTCCCGGCTGACCTCTCCATGGCGGAGGATTCAGGTCGTCCGCAAAAACCGCATTCCCCGCAGCAAAAACAAGAACCGCGATGCAGGCGATAATTCTGGTGGGCTTCATTGCAACTCTCCTCCTACTTTTGATTTGCTTTTTGTCTCTCCTTCGCGAACATGAACATAAATATGCTGACTTGAGTATAAGGGGACAAGGCTTCGATTGCAAGAAAAAAACACAAGAAGGGGCAGGGAGCAATGGTCGCCAGATCGGTCTTTGGTTATATCTATTTGATTTATAAATACTTGCGTACGTGGCCAGAATGGTTAAATCGTAAAATAATCCGCATACCCCACCCCTTCCTGGCCGGACTTTGCACCGTTCAGGTCGCGCCTTTGGAACCTCCCAACGGTTCCGAACATCAATAGGCTGGTAAGATCAGCGACGGCGCGCGAATACCAGGCCACCCAATGCCAACAGAAGCATCGCGGCCGGTTCAGGTACGCAAATCGTATCGATGACCACTTGATCCACGTCGATACCACCGCTAATCAGGATTTGTTCCCATGCCGGATTCGGTTCCAGCCGGATCGTGTAGATCGAGTGCCTCCAAGCACCCTCCAAGGGGATTTCCTGCACAAGCGTACCTCCAACCATCATTGGCAGAATCGATTGGACGATCGGCGAATTTCCAGGTGCTTGGGGTGCCCAAGTCAACTGGATGTAGATATCCTTCCAGGGATTCGGCTTGTCTTGATTCGGAATATCAATCCAAATCTCTCCCGATAGCGGCCAAACGCCCTGCCGGCCGTTCAAAATATCCCACCAGACCTGCCCTACGCCGGGATAAACCCGCGTCTGAGGCACGCCGTAGGGGTTGAAGCTGGCATCCGGAAGCGGATTGGGATTGGGGGTTGAGTATTCCCATTCCGCCCACGTGCTTCCAGGTTGGCCGCGCCACTCCGGTGGAAATAAATCGTCCGCCAAAGCGGGTATCGCTGTCCACGCCACGAGTACACAAAGACTCATTAACCATTTTCTGGACATTCCTACTCCTCCTCTTCTTCTTGTTTTTGATGTGACCCATCGCCCTCCGTTAGATGCAGACCCGATGCGTGGGGGCGAACTTGCCTCGGATCCATATACTTATTATCCCCGGAACAGGCGTTTCTTGCAATAGTTAAGTATCTAATTTTAATAAACCTACGAGATTGAATCACTCTTATGGTTTTTGTAAATACTTGTCACCGAACGCTTTAAGAGACGATTTGCCCGCCATCCGGCGATCCCGGGTAACAACCGGAATGCATACCAGCGATCACCTTCAGAAAGAAATGGAATGAAGGGATTTTACGGCAGCTCGACATCGCTACAACTTCCAGGGCAGTGTTGTTTATTCGGTATAAAGCCATAAATTCCCTTGATTGTCGGGACAATCGCCGCTAAGCTTACGGGATTGTATTTGTTTACGGACCTTTTTGTAGTAACTTTCTAATTTACAGGTACTTACATGAGCACAGAATCTCGCGTGATTGAGTTGGGGAAACATGTCGTCCGCATGACCACCGCCGCCGGATCGGGGCACCCGTCCAGCGCGTTATCCTTGGCCCATATCGTGGCCGGCCTGATGTACGAGCAGATGCGTTATGATCCGGCCGACCCGTGGAACC
>CAZXSA010000340.1:0-4590 GCA_964642815.1 uncultured Planctomycetales bacterium
CCGGCGGATTCATGGTCAGTTGCACACCCTGACTGGAAGCGATGAACTTATTATCGAGGAAGAGTTGCTTGCGGCTGCCGACATCCATAGGCAGAGCCGCCCGGGCAATCACCGGCATGGCACCCAATACCAATATCACAATCATCGTGCTTCGCGCAAACAACCTCTTCATGTTTCTCTCCTTATGCAAACATCAACCGTGTACGGTCTCCTGCCTTTTGAAATGATCCTCGATCACGATGGCGGTCATGGCCTCGATCACCGGCACCGCCCGCGGGCACAGGCAGGGATCGTGGCGACCCTTGGTACGGATGAGCGCCGGCCGGCCGGCCACGTCGATCGTTTTCTGCTCGCGGGGAATGGACGAAGTCGGCTTGATGACCGCCCGGAAAAGAATTTCCTCGCCGTTGGAGATTCCGCCGAGAATCCCGCCGGCATGGTTGCTCAGGTGCCCTTCCGGGCTCATGGGATCGTTGTGCGTGCTGCCGGTCATATCCGCGGCGGCGAAGCCCGCTCCGAATTCGATGCCCTTAACCGCCGGGATGGAAACGATGGCCTTGGCCAGATCGGCATCCAGCTTGTCGAAGACCGGCTCGCCAAGGCCGACGGGAACGCCGGTTACGCGGCATTCGATGATGCCGCCAACACTGTCCATATTGGAGCGGGCTTGTTCGATACGCTCAATCATGGCGGCGGCGGCCGTCGCATCGGGTGCCCGCATGGGGTTCTTTTCGATCTGGGTCAAATCGATCGTCTTGCAGGCCACGCCACCGGCCCGCAGGGTGTAGGCCACCACGGTTACACCGCGCCGAGCAAGCAACTGCCGGGCAATCGCGCCCGCCGCCACGCAAGCCGCCGTCGTCCGCGCCGAGGCTCGCCCCCCACCGCGCCAGTCGCGAATTCCATACTTCTTGAAATAGGTGTAATCCGCGTGACCGGGACGAAACAAGTCCTTGATCTGTTCGTAATCCGCCGGCCGTGCGTCCGCGTTGCGGATCAGCATGGCGAGCGGGGCGCCGGTGGTTCGGCCCTCGAACAGGCCGGAAAGGATTTCCACCTGATCGGCTTCCTTGCGTTGCGTGGTGATTTTGGACTGGCCCGGCCGGCGTCGGTCCATTTCCGTCTGGATGGCCGTCAGGTCCAGCTCCACGCCGGGGGTAACTCCGTCAACGATTACGCCGAGGGCCGGGCCGTGCGACTCGCCGAACGTGGTAACGCGAAAAACCTGGCCGTAACTGTTACCGGCCATGCTGGTGCTCCTCGATTTTTCGGGCCAAGTAGTCCAAAGCCTGCTCGGGGTCCATTCCGTTCAGATTCACCACCAGATCCGCCAATCTTTTATACCGTGGTTCGCGATTTCGATAAAGGGCGAAAAAATGGCCTTGCGGGTCGGCGGCGTCCAGGAAAGGCGGTATACCGTTGCGTTCGATCCTGGTCCACAGCTCGGTTGGAGCGACGCGAAGATAAACGACCAGCCCGATGGCGTTGAGTAACTTGCACACCGCATCATTCAAGGCCGTTCGGCCACCGAGAGCCACCACGCTACGACTGCCCGGTCGATCGAGTTTGAGGTACAAATCGCAGACCACATGACCCTCGATACGGCGAAAATGCTCGTCGCCGTAACGGGTAAATAGTTCCCGCACGGATAGCGTCTCACCCCGCTCGCAGGCATGCATCGCCTCGATCAGGGAATCCACATCATAAAAGGCACAGCCCCACCGCTCGGCCAGAGTGGCCCCCAGCGTGCTCTTGCCGCAATGTTTCATACCGATCAGAACGACGTTCAAATTATTTCTCCTCTTCGGCCAATCCATCAAGATGGGCGACATCACCCCAGGGGCCGAGATGCCAGCCCTTGGCATTCCGATAAACCGTGTTCATACCGGCATTATAGAGCGGAAATCGTCGCGGCGAACCAAGAGTCACGCCGAGCACATATTGAAACAGGCAGCTCAGTACCCCGCCGTGGGTGACCACCAGCACCCTCCGGCCGGCATGACGCGCGGCAAGCTCCTCGATGCACGCGATCACCCGGGCGTTTTTCCGCCTTCGGCTCTCGCCGCCCGGAATTACATAATCGTCATCGGGGCCGACCATGCGCGTAAAATCATCGGGGTAGCGCTCGCGAACCTCGGACATGGTCAAACCCTCGAAATCTCCGTAATTCTTTTCACGCAGACGCGCATCCGTATGGATGGCGTGACCGCTTGCGCGGGCGATGGGCTCGGCCGTCCGCACGGCACGGTGCAGGTCGCTGCTGTATAGAGCCTCGAACGATATGGTCGCCAGACGGGCCGCGAGGGCCTCTGCCTGGCGCTTGCCCAACGCGCTCAGTTCGCCATGCAAATGGCCCTGGATACGTCCCTGGAGGTTCCACTCCGTCTGGCCGTGGCGAATGAGGATGAGTTCGGTTCGCGTTTCTTGATCCATCGAGAAGCCCATGCAAGAATGAGTGGGGATTCGGTGGGTTAGATATCCTTCTCAACACATAAATCGCCGCCCAGGTTGGTCATGCAGGGGACAAATGTTGGGAAAGTCACGTCGACGGCCTCGGCCGTTCCGATGCGTGTCTCGCCGGTAACCGCGGTCCCGGCGACGGCCAAAGCCATTACCACCCGATGATCGTAATGGCCGTCGACTTCGGCCGCTCGCAGCGGGCTTTGCTCGATGATCAGGCCGTCGGGCTTTTCCTCCACTTTTGCGCCCATTTTGCTCAGTTCCGCGCGCATGACCGCGATCCGGTCGGTTTCCTTCATCCGCGCCTGCGGCACGTTGACCAAGGCGGTCCGTCCACGGGCGAAACAACCGACCACGGCCATCATGGGCAGCGCGTCCGGAGTGGCGTTCATGTCGATCTCGCAGCCGGTCAGGTTGCCCGGCCGAACCCAGATACCCTCGGCTGTGATTTCTATTTTCGCTCCCATTTGTCGCAGATAATCAACCACGGCCTTGTCGCCCTGGGCATCATTCATATCCAGACCACGGACCAGGATATCATTGTCGCCCAGTACACCGGCACAGAGAAAGAAGGTGGCCGACGAGAAATCCGCCGGTACGCGCACGTCGACGGGTCGAAACTTCTGGCCACCCGGCACGTGAAAACGACGCATGGCCTCATGCTCCAGCCGAATTCCGGCGCGATCCAGCCAATCAAGGGTAATCCGCACATACGGTTTTTCGTTAAGCAGAGGAACGTCGATTTCCGTGTCCTTCTCCGCCAGCGGCGTACAAAACAGCAGGCTGGTCAGGAACTGACTGGTAACGGCCTCGATGCTGGTTTGTCCGCCGCGCAGCTTGCCCGCGACCACCAGCGGAGCCATCCAGTTGCCCCGCGTGCTGGTAATCACCGCCCCAAGCTCGTTAAGGGCTTGGGCGAGGGCGGCCATCGGCCGACGACGAATCTGCTCGTCGCCGGTCAGGACCGTCAGGCCTTTTTCCACAAGCGCGCAGGAGCCCATTACGATCCGCATGGTAGTGCCACTATTACGCACATCAATGACGTTTTCCGGGGCCTGAGGTCGAGCGGCGAAACCGGTGATCCGCCATTCATTATCGCGCATGTCGATCCCCGCCCCCAAGGCCCGGTAGGCGTCAACGGCGGCCAGTGTATCGGCGGAAAGCAGCGGGGCCTCGATACGGCTGCCCCCATCGGCCAGGGACGCCACGGCCACCGCCCGGATCGTGTGCGACTTGGAACCGGGAATCTCCACGCTCCCGCTCAATCTCGAACGCCTGCATACCATGCGCATAAGGATATCCTCCTGGCTCTCTCACTCCAGCCGGTCTGACCTTATCAAAACCCGGATACCAGCAAGTATGTGTTTAGCGACCATGCAATCTGAACCCCGAGCGGGAGCGAGAGGGTCGAGGTGGCATGATGCATCCGGCATCGGAAAACCACCCACCTTTGGCCCCTCACTCCTGTTCGGGGTTCTGATTAGCCATGCCAGCGGGGTATGCATGGTCGCTAAACCCGGATACCGGCACAACCGGGATCCGGGCTTTGCCAAGGCCCATTCGGTAACTTAATAATAGCGATTTGGCGACTGTGGATCGAGTGGGCGCAAGTGATTCGATTCATTTCAGCAATGCCGCGTTGTTATTGCCGTAAATCAGGTATACCTCGCCGGCATCCTTTCGCCGTTTGACCGGATTATCCTGCGGATAGACGTAATCGGCCAGCGGTAGGCCCATCAGCACATCGTCAAAACCGTCGGCGTTCACGTCACCGGCCGAACCGGCCCAGAGGATGGCCGCCTCGTCCGCCGAGCCCACCTTGTAAGGGCTGATGAATTTGACACCCGGCAATTCCGAGGTACCGACCTGGCTCAGGTTAAATTCCTGAGTGTTCAAATGCGCCCCGCCAAAGACCAGATAACAAACGCCCCGGCGGGAACTCTGCGTTCCATCCTCGTTGACGAAAATATGCGACTCGTTGGCGGCCACGATTAATAAATCGCTAAACCCGTCGCCATTAAAGTCACCTGCATCGGCGATGTGTTCTCCCGCCCCGCTGTTCAGGCTGCCGTACAAACGGACACCCTTCAGAGCGGGCGTCCCAATTTCCTTGGCCATGAAAGCGTTTTC
>CAZXSA010000341.1:0-4563 GCA_964642815.1 uncultured Planctomycetales bacterium
AATCGACCACGCTTGGATTGCTATAGATGGTGTTTGGCTGGTGGCCTTGCACGCACTGGGGAACAAACGCTTCCATCTCATGCGACCAGGCCCAGCGCTTGCCGTCATCCACCTTGGTGATAAATCCCTTGCCCCGGGGCGTGGCTTGGACGGTGACGCTGCCGGTCTTACCGTTCAGGTCAGAGTCGGAGCAACTGGTCACGAATGTCCACTCACCCGCGAGGGTGCCGGTGAAGCGCAGTATCCAGTTGTTGGAAGTCCCGCCGGCGTAGTACATCTGCGTTTGAATCTGAGTACTTGTGGCGGTATGGGTAAACGTGGCATTGGCCTCCAGGCCGAATTTGTCCGCCGGTGGGGTTGGATTATTGTAGGTCCATTGCGTCGGCTCGTACAAGCGGGGGCTCGAGGGGGTCTGGGCCTGAACCATGCCGGTCATGGCGATGGCCGTGAAAAATACAAGCATGGCCTTCGGGGTCATGTGCTTCATTGTCATCGTCATCATCATCCTCCCGTTCCTTATAAGGGGTTTAGGCTCATCCTGAAAAGGCTAGCAACCCGGCGGCTGGTCGGCACCGCCCAGGCAATTCTTGAACACGTTAAAGTCGGTTTGGTCCACGTCGTTATCATCGTCGAGATCGGCATTGCTACAGCCGCTCGCCGGGGCCACGCCGCTACCGCTATAACAGCGTTGGAGATAACCGAAGTCGGCCGCATCCACGTCGCCGTCGGCGTCGAAATCGGCCTTGTTTCGCACCGCGACCTGCCAGGATTCATCGTCGTATCCCTGGCTGTTGGTGGCGCGGATGGTGATCGAGAAAAGTTGGCCAGACTGGGCGGAGCTCGGCGTCCAACCGCTGACCAGGCCGCCGCCGCTGACCTGCAAACCCGCCGGACCGGCGATAACCGACCATGTCGGATACGGACTGCCTTGGGCCAGGGTCAGTTGCTTGACATACGGCACCCCCGCGATGACCGGATCCGGATCAGGAGTCACTTCATTGATCACCGGGATTTTTGGTTGGGTACCGAGGGTCTGGTTCACCGGTACGTTGCTGAATGTCATCGTACTACCCGAAACCAGATAGGTCACCTGTACATCCACGGCCGTTCGGTTGCCGACGCCGAAATGCAGGACGGGATCGTTTTGGCCGAGATAGCCTTCGTTACTGCGCGCCTCGCGGAAGCTGATCAGGTGGGCCGCCTGGCCGGCATAGCCCGCGTTATATGTCTTTACCTTGGCCCCGAACGCGCCGGCCTGGCCATTCTCGCCGGTCAACTTGATCTTGAGCCAGTTGCCGCCGCCGCTCAGGTCGTTGCGGATCATCCGGTTATAGGTACGCTTCTGGGCGTAGAAAAAGTCCACGTCCCCGTCGTCGTCGATGTCCGCGAAGGCCACGCAACGCGGGTCGTTAATCGTGCCGGGGCTGAAGGTCGCCGAGGCGATGAAGGTTCCGCTACCGTCGTTCAGGTACACCTTGTTGTCGCCCGGGTAGACCATGTCCCAGTCGCCGTCGTTGTCGAGATCGGCGAAGCCGGCCATGAACCCCGGGCCGCTGGGCACGGACACCTGGGTAAAGGTGCCGTTCTTGTTGTTGATGTAAAGTTGCGAGTCGTTGGTGCCGCGCTGGATATGAATATCCAGCCAGCCGTCGTTGTTGACATCGCAGAAGACCGCGCCTTGCTGGCCGGTGGTCGTGGCATTCAAGCCCGCGGCCGCGGTCACGTTGGTGAAGTTACCCCCCGTGTTCCGCATCAGCATGATCGGCCCATCCTGCCCGCCCATCGTTCCGTAGCCCTGGCAGATCAGCAAATCCAGGTCCCCATCGTTGTCGTAGTCGCCTTCGGTGACGCCCTGCACCCCGCTGATGTTCCGCAGGCCGTTATCGATGCGGGTAAAGGTCCAGTTGCCGTTGTTGCGATAGAACTCGTTCTGCTCGCTCGGCCCCCAGTTGTTGCAGAACACGTCCAGATCGCCGTCCTTGTCGAAATCGAAGGCCAGAGTGCCGCGGGTGCCGAGGTTGACGTTTTCAAAACCGCAGGTCAGGGTGCGGTCGGTGAAGTACCCGCTCCCATTGTTTTCGTAGGCGCGGTTGCGCTCGTAGGAGCCGTTGACCAGATCGTAATCCCCGTCGTTGTCCAGGTCGGCCCAGACCCCGCCGTGGCTGCCGCTGTCGTAGTTGTAGATGCCGCGGGCGTTCGCCTCCTCGGCAAACGTGCCGCCGTTGATGTTGCGGTAGAACAGTTCGCCCATGTTCGTGTCGAAGTTCATGGTCACGTAGAAGTCCGGCCGGCCGTCGCCGGTCACGTCCGCCCACTCGACGCCGTGCCCGCCGAACCAGTTTGGCCCGCCGGTTCCCGACGAGCTGGTGATGTCGGTGAAAGCCAAGGTGGCCGGCGTGCCATCGCGCAGGGGCGTGGCCGCGTTGCCCAGGTCCGTGTTATAGACTCGGATCAACGAGTAACGGTTGCCCGGGACGCCGCCGCTGTAGCCGGTGCGGTAGGACCGGAACGTGGAACCCAATTGAATATGCAGCATCACGGGGTTCCAGTTGGCGGCAAAGGAGGCGGCCCCCGGCGGCGAAAGATAGGTTAAAGGTTGACCCGGCGTGCCCCGATACCAGCGCATCTGAGTGCCGCTCCAGGTAATGCGGAACCGATAGATCGTCGAAGCATCCCAGCTCAGCACGTTCGTACGCTGCTCGAAATTTACACTTTGGCATTTGGCCGTCGGTTTCATTTTGTTGATATGTTCCGGGTTGGCCGGTTCATTCAATTTGCGTTGCTGGCTGTAGTATAGACTGTCGTAGAACGTACCGTTGCTAAAGGCTGGATTGGTGCTAAGCCCGTTACTGTCGCAGATGGCGATGTGCTCGTTCCATTCGGGACAACTTTGGGACGCCAGGCCGACCAGATCCCATTCGATAGACCCCTGGGCCCAGGATCCCCCGGCCACGGAGCGCGGGAACTCGTAATAGACGAAATCGCCGCTGCGGGGATTCCCCGTAACCGAGCAGTTGGAAACCGATTGCGTCAGCGTGTAACCGTTGGCGGAAAAGCTTCCGCTGCCGCGTTGTCCGGTGATTTTACTGGAATTGGTCAGCAAATCCTCGAAAACCGGGGTCTGTGCATGAATGGTCGTTACCCACCCGCCGATAAACAACCCCGCCCACATCCATCGATACATCGAAAAACTCATTATTCCTCCTTCTGTCTTCTGTCGGTCAACATCCTGGCGGCTGATTCGCGCCACCAAAGCAATTCTTGAAGAGAGTAAAATCATTCGCATCCACGTCGTTGTCGCCGTCAAGGTCAGCGTATTGGCAACCGCTTATCGGGGTGACGCCACTGCCGCTGAAACAACGCTGCAGGTAGCCGAAGTCGCTCAAATCCACGTCCGTGTCGGCGTCGAAATCGCCCGTCACCGATTTGGTGGTAAACGTCCATAGATCGCCGGTGGTGGTTCCGGTGTTATTGACCTCGTCGATCCGCCAATAGTGGACGGTCCTCAGGTCCATGGTACCCGGATTGAACGAAGTCGCGGTCTGCTCTCCCCGGTAAGGAGGTGGATTACTCGTACCAAAATAAACTTTGTGGGTGTTCGCCCAACTACCGGCCGACCAACTGAGGGTTGCCGATTCGCTGACCGCAATCGCCTCGTTGGCCGGATTGGGATTCGTGGCCTTGCCCGGGGTGAAGCTGCCTCCTCTTACCGGAGTGGCCGCGTTGCCCAAATTTTGCGTGTAAATCCGCAACAGAGAATAACACGTGCCCGGCTCGCCACCGCTCTCTTGCACGCCACGGACGCCCGCCCGGAAAGTCGCCCCCAATTGGATATGCAGCTTTGCGGGCGACCAGGTGCCCACGGCCTGAGGTGAGGGTGGGTTGATTTCCGTCAGGGTTTGCCCCGGCGTGCCCCTATACCAGCGTATTTGCGAGCCGTCCCAGGTCATGCGGAACCGATAAGTCGTGGTGCCGTTCCAGCTCAGCACGTTGGAACGTTCCTCGAAATTGGCGCTGCCACCCTTGACGGCCATTTTCATCCGGTCGGTGTTGCCGTAAGTATCGTCATAGCTTTTGCGAATCAGCGCCGAATAGGGGCTGTTGTAGAAATCGCCGCCGGTGGTCGCGGGATTGAGCCCCGTGCTGTCACAGGACAGCATGATCTCGTTTTTCGTGCAGCCGCTTGCGGGATTAAGCCCGCTCACGTCAAATTCGATCGTACCGGCGGTCCAGGTGCCGGTTTTATCGTACCAGACGAAGTCGATACTACGCGGCTCGGTGGTGTTGTACTCGTCGTACCCTCCGGAGTGGGACAAGGTGTAACCGGCGGCGGAAAATGTTCCGCTGCCGTACTGTCCGTTGATCTTGCTATTGTTGATCAAGGTGTCCTCGAATACCGGAGCTTGCCCGGTGGCGATGATCGCCCAACCACCCACGAACACGATCCACGCTGACTGACGAAGGTAATGGCTCATGACTTCTCCTTACAAGTTATCAGCAACCGGGCGGCTGATCCGCGCCGCCCATGCAATTCCTGAAGACATTAAAATCGTTCGCATCCAC
>CAZXSA010000342.1:0-4560 GCA_964642815.1 uncultured Planctomycetales bacterium
GAGATCAGTTCATCGACCCCCTGGCCGTTGACCGCGGAGGTCTTGACCACGTCGGTATCCCCGCCCCACTCCGTGGGGGCCAGACTCATCTCCGACAGTTGGCCGTAAATCTTGTTGATATCCACGCCCGGCAGGTCCATTTTATTCAGGGCCACCACGATGGTGACCTTGGCGGCCCGGGCGTGGTTGATGGCCTCGATGGTCTGGGGCATCAGGCCGTCGTCGGCGGCGACCACAAGGACCACCACGTCGGTGACATTCGCTCCCCGGGCCCGCATGGCGGTGAAGGCCTCGTGCCCCGGCGTATCGAGGAATGTTACCGATAGCCCGTCGCGCTGCACGCGATAGGCCCCGATGTGCTGAGTGATGCCGCCGGCCTCACCCTCGGCCACGTGAGTCTTGCGGATGGCGTCCAGCAGCGAGGTTTTTCCGTGATCGACATGCCCCAGCATGGTGACGACCGGCGGACGCGGCTGAAGGTTATTCAGCGGACGCTGGGCAAAAGCGTCGCGCAGTTCCTCCAGCTTGCTCTTGGGCTTGACCACCTCGAGCTCGACTCCGAAATCGAGCATGATCAACGGCGCCATCTCGGTCGGAATCACCGTATTTCGATTAATCATGATATCCAGTTCTTTTTTCAGGCGGGGCATCAATTGCATCATCCCGATGCCCGTGGCCGCGCACAACTCGTGCAGGATGATCGGTTCCTTGACCTGGGCCTTGGTTTTGCGCGGAGCGACAATATGAGGGTGCTCGGCGGCGGCTTTATCCAGGGCTCGGCGGGCGTGGATGCCTCGGCCGGTGGCGGCCAGAAGACGCTCCTGGCGTTCGAGCAGATCGCGGTCGTTCCATTCGCGCAGACGCTCGCCGACTTCATTGAGCGAAGTGGCCGACCGGCGGGGATTGGCCCGATGGCGGGTACGGCGGGCGGCGGCGTCCTTCGCCGGACCTTTGCCTTTTCCGCCTTTGCGTCCGCTGCTCGCCGCGACATCCGTATCCTCGAAGGTTTCGAGCAGACTGGGAGCCCGTTCGCGCGGCCGCGGGGTCGGCGGACGGATCGGATCCGGCTTGGCGAAGCCCACCACGCGAGGCCCTTTCATCTGGGCCGGAGCGGGAATGTTCTGCGGTCCGGCCGGCTTGATCGGCGGTTTTTCCTCGGGGGCTTTGGCCGCCGGGGCCAGCGGCTCGGCTTTTTTCTTCTCGCGGGGAGGATGAGCGGGTGGCGCTTCTGGCGCGATCGGCGCGGTAATGACCGCCGGGGGCTCGGCGGGAGCGGGTTCGGTCGAAATGGTGACGACCTTGTCCGGCTGCGGGAATTCGGGCGGCGCCATCTCGGCCGGTGGCATCTCGGATACCGCGACCGATGTTTCGATCGGGGCCGGGGCTTCCTCGGTCATGACCGGTGTCGCTTCCGGTGTCTCCGGTTCAGCGACGGCCGTGCTCGGCTCTTGGTCCGTGTGCTCCGTGGCCGTGGTCGCCTCTTGCGACGGCTCACCTTCCTTCTTCTTCTTTCGGGATGGTCGCCGCCGGGCTTTGACCTTGTCCAGGTCCACCGGGGCGGCCTCCTCGACGGCGGTCTGGTGCTCACCTTGGCTGAACCACTCCCGTATCGTTTCGGCCAGGCCGGCCGAGACGGTCGACATGTGGTTGGTGATGCCCTCAACGCCCTCGCTTTGGCATTTCGTAACGATGGCCTTGCTGGTGACGCCCAACTCTTTGCTCAGTATGTGGACCCGCAATTTATCCGCCAAAGCCGATCTCCCTGCTCATCATAACGAGCATGTTTCACGTATACGCACGGTTTCGCCGCATGCGCCGAGATTCCTTTCGGATCTCGTTCGCGAAGCGGTCATTCCTTGGGTTCCAGTTCCGTTTCCCCGGATTCGGCGGAGATCGCCGTTTCCGCGGGGCCCTCGGCGAGCGGAGGAAGTTCGGCGGCGAGTACCTCGCCGGCGGTTTCCGCTTCCGCGGCCGGGGTTTCCTCGTCGGAGACGGTTTCCGTCTCGGTGGTGCTCTCGGCCGCCGCCTGCTCGGCAAGCAGCCGCTTACGGGCCGCTTCTTCCGCGTTTTCGACCGCCAGTCGTTTGGCCGCCTCGCTCGCGATGGACACCACCTGTTCGGCCATCTCCGGGGTGAGCGCCAGATCCTTGACCAGCGGCTCGGTCCCCACCTCCTCGACATCGGACAGAGATACAATACCGAGAGCGACCATCTTGGCGATCTTGTCGCTGTCGATACCCTCGATGGCCGTCAACGTCTTTTCCAACTGGTCGAGGTTACGGTTGTATTCCGCCGGGGTCAGGATATCGATATCCCAGCCGGTCAGGCGGGCGGCCAGACGCACGTTCTGCCCCCGCTTGCCGATCGCCAGCGAAAGCTGGTCCTCGGCCACGACCACGGTCGCCCGACTCAACTCGAAGCACAGCGCGATCTCGGTCACCTCGGCGGGCTTGAGGGCGTTGCCGATCAGAATCTGCGAGGATTCGTTCCAGCGCACGATGTCAATCTTCTCGCCGCCCAGTTCGACCACGATATTCTTGATCCGGCTGCCCCGCACCCCGACGCAGGCCCCAACCGCGTCCACCTTGGCGTCGATGCTCGATACCGCGATCTTGGTTCGGTAGCCGGCCTCGCGAGCGAGTTCCTTGATTTCGATGATCCGCTCGGCCACTTCGGGTACTTCCAGCTCGAACAAGCGACGAATGAACTCCGGATGCGATCGGCTGAGTACGATCTTGACCTGGTGGGGAGCCTCGCGGACATCGAGGATCAGGCAGCGGATACGCTCGCCCGGGTGGTGGGTTTCGCCCGGAATCTGTTCGCTTTTGGGAAGGAAGCCCTCGGCCCGACCGAGGTTGACGATCAAAGCGCCGCCTTCCTGGCGGGCGATGGTGCCGGTGACGACCGTTCCCTTACGGGCGAGAAATTCCTCGCAAATGCTGCCGCGCTCAGCCTCGCGGATTTTCTGGATCATCACCTGCTTGGCCGTCTGGGCGGCGATCCGCCCGAGCTCGCGCATATCGATCGGCTGGCCGTTCCTTAAGGCGGTGATATCCCCCGTCAGTCGATCGATCTGGACGTCGACCTCGTCGGTCTGCCCGTGAGCCTTGCGGACGGCCGAAATCATGGCCTGCTCCAAGTCCGCGAAGACCTCGTCCTTCTCGATGTTCTTATCGCGGGAGATGCTGTCCACGATACGCACTAAATCAGCATTCATGCGGCGTTCCTCGGTTTATTCCATAAAATAAAAAAGTGGGACTTCCTTGCGGACCCACTTTTTCGAGCCGCCGATCCGCGCGGGACCGGCCAACAGGTGTGCGACCATGCTCAACGCATCTTGGACCTCCTCGCGATGCGCGATTGGCTCGCCCTCAGGCCATGCCGTCCGTGCTTGGTTCCTTCACCGTGCACGGAAAACATCTCCGGACCTGTTCAGGCAAACATTCACACCTTCTTCTCCCAGCTCGAAAACATGAACCTGGTCCATGTCCAGACGCATCCTGCGATGCATCCCTTCTTGTAAACTCCGATCGAGCGGCCCGCGGATTGTGATCCAGTGCCCCGCGGTGGTCCGGGCGACAATATCCATTCCGTCGCCCAGCGGCTCAACCGTATGTATCGTCAAATCAAGGACGTTATGTTCATTCACCGTCCCGGTTGCCGCCTCCGGCGAAAAGGCCCGTGGGCGAATACCCAACACCAGCGGCCGCTCCAGCCGGTCAGACAAGATGGCGGACAAACGATCCGGTAGACGGATTTTAACCGATCCTTCGTCAAAGTATAGAGAGCTACCCTCGGCGAAAATCCGTCCCTCGATAAAATTCATCGTGGGCGCGCCGATAAAGCCAGCCACAAACCGATTGGCCGGCCGCTCATATACCTCGACCGGCTCGCCGCATTGCAGGAGCCGGCCGTCTTTCATGACCGCCACCCGGTCCCCGAGGCTCAGGGCCTCCTCTTGGTCGTGGGTCACATAGACGGTAGTGACCGGCGACTGCTTTTGCAGCCGTTTCAGCTCGCTGCGCATCTGGATCCGTAAGCCGGCGTCCAGGTTGCTGAGCGGCTCATCCATCAAAAACACCCGTGGCGAGCGAACCATCGCCCGGCCCAGGGCGACCCGCTGACGCTGGCCGCCGGAGAGTGTCCCAGGCCGGCGCTCCAGCAAATCCTCCAGCCCCAACCGATCGGCCGTCGCCTCGACTCGTCGGGCGGTTTCCTGTCGGCCCGTCCGCCGAAGCTTGAGGGCAAACGCCAGATTGTCCCGCACGGTCAGGTGTGGGTACAGGGCGAAGTTCTGGGGAACCATCGCCACGTCCCGATCCCGGGGAGGCATTGTATTAACTTGTCGGCCGTCGATAAAGATCGAGCCGGCCGTCGGACGTTCCAATCCCGCGATCAGCCGGAGAATGGTGCTTTTACCGCACCCGGAAGGCCCGAGCAGCGCGATAAACTCCTGATCGCGTACCTCCAAGGTGAACCCCGCGACGGCGGTTAGTCCTTGCGGGTAAATCTTGGTGACATCGCGCAAGGCCAGATCAGCCATCAGGTCAGACTCCAGCC
>CAZXSA010000343.1:0-4558 GCA_964642815.1 uncultured Planctomycetales bacterium
CTCTCGGCCGGCGGGCGGGTTGCCCGGGCAAAAAGGAAATTGGACTGGCTGGGCAAGGCGGGCAGGCCGATATCGGCCAAGGCCTTCGCCAGACGTTCGCGCTCGGCGATGACTTTTTGTCTGATCTGTCGGTGATAATCCTGATCGGCAACCGCCGCCGCCGCCGCGACAATGGCGATGGCATCGACGTTGTAACTATCCTTAACCTTCATCAGCCCCGCGATCAGACGCTCGTCGCCCACGGCGAAACCGAAGCGTAAGCCAGCCAGCGAATACCCCTTGGACAAAGTACGCATCACCAGCACGTTGGGACATGTTCTGGCCAGTTCCAGGCAGTTAGTCTCGGCGAAATCGACATAGGCCTCATCCACGCAAAGCACGCCGTCCAGGGCATCCGCCAGGGCGGCCACCTGCTCGACGGGAGTAAAGGTTCCGGTGGGCGCATTCGGATTCGCCAGAATAGTCGCCCCACCGCGGGCCTCCACCAGGGCCGCGAGAGGCAGGGTGTAATCGGGGCCCCAGGGAATTTCCCGTACCATGGAGGACTGTATCCGAGCTAAACAGGGATAAAGACTGTAGGTGGGCACGGGATAGACCAAGGCGGCTTCCGGCCCGGTGAAGGCCCGCACCACCAGGTTAAGAATGTCATCCATTCCGTTACCGCAAATCACCTGCTCGGGGCGGACGGAAAAGACTTTGGCGGCCGTCTGACGAAACAAATCGCCCAACGGATGCGGATAACGACGGAGCTGGTCCGGTGTCGCCCGGGCAATGGCCTCCATGACCCGTGGCGAGGGCGGGTAGGGATTTTCGTTGGTGTTCAATTTGACGACTTTCGGGTCCGTCGGCTGCTCGCCGGGAACATAGCCGTCCATCGCCTCGATATTGGCTCGGAAATAACTTTTCATGGGTGATTTGCTCTTCCGTGACCTTCGCCCCGCGGCGAGTCAACGCACGCGGACGTTTATCTTGGACTTTTTAAGGTTTTTTCGCTTCCGCGCGAATCGTGGCGGAGCGAGCGTGGGCTTCGAGTTGTTCGGCCCGCCCCCACCGATCAATGGCCTCGGCGTCGCGGGCCAAACCCTCGCGGGTGTATTCAATCATGCTGGACGCCCGCAGGAAACTTAAGGCGGATAATCCGCTCCAGAAGCGGGCGGTCCCGCCGGTGGGCAGGGTATGCGACGGGCCGGCCATATAATCCCCGGCTGCCTCGGGCGACCAGTGCCCCAGGAAAATCGCGCCGGCCGCATCGATCCGATCGGCCAGGGCCCGCGGATTCTCGGTCTCGATCTGCAGGTGTTCGGCGGCGATTTCGTTGGCCAACTCGACCGCCTGATCCATGTCGCGGACGCGAACGATGGCCCCGAGCTCGGCCAGCCAGCGCCGGGCCGCCGCCCCCGTGGATAATAAATCCGCCTGCCGATCCAGTTCGCGCAACACCTGCTCGATAAGCGGCTTCTGATCGGTCAGCAGGATCGACGATCCGGGATTGTGCTCGGCCTGGGCCAGCAGATCGGCGGCGACGAACTCCGGCCGGGCCGTCCGGTCGGCGATGACCAGTACTTCGGTGGTAGCCGCGAACATGTCGATATCCACCATGCCGTACAGAAAACGCTTGGCCAACTGCACATACATGCCGCCGGGCCCGACGATTTTATCCACCCTCGGTACGCGTTGCGTGCCAAGAGCCAGAGCGGCGACAGCCTGAGCACCGCCCATGCGGTAGACTTCCCTAACTCCCAGTTCACCCGCCACACCCAAAATGGTCGGGTGGATATCCCCTTGATGGCGAGGCGGGGCGACAATCGCAATCTCCTTTACGCCGGCGACCTGAGCGGGGACCACGCAGTGGACGGCCGACGACGGCAACGGGGCGGCCGCGGCGGGCACGCAAACGCCCACCCGGCGCAGCGGTCGCACCCGCAAAGCCAGCTTGCGTCCGTCGATTTCAAACGGTTGCGGCCCCGGGGTCATCAACGATTCCTGGAAACGGCGTACCGCGTCGATGGCCTGGCGTATGACCCGGTGGAGGGCGGGGTCTAATTGTCGTTGGGCTTGCTCGATTTCCTCGGGTGACACGCGAACCCGCTCCGGCGGTACGGTGACGCGATCCACCCGAGCGGTGATCTCCGCGACGGCCTCGTCGCCGCGGCGGCGGATATCCGCGATCAGTTCCAGAACCGTACGGGCCTCGGGCCGATCGTCGAGTATCAGGCTGTCCAGCAGGAGCGGGCGGCGCAAGGTCCGCAGCTCGGCGACGGCATCCGTTTCGACGGCATCAATGATGCGCATAAGGGACATATCTTCATTCCGAAAAAAGAGTCGTTCGGGTGTTTCCTCAGGGTCGTTGTCACCCATCATTATAGAAAAAAGCGAAATGATTGGCAAAAAGCGAATCGCTCAGGTCGGTCGGGGTTATTTTCTGGCCTCGGCGGATCCGGCGGATTCAGGAAGGTATTCAAAGCTTGGCAAGGGGGTCACCGAGCCGGAAGACATGTCCACCAGCACGATTTCCTCGACCCGTTTAATGATTCGGCGACAAATCCGGAAATGCCCCTTGCGTTCTTTTTGGAACAAGGTGGCGCGGTCTCCCAGGATGATCTTGACGCCGGGGTAAACGATGGTGGTGATTTCCAAAGCCACCTCCTGGCCGGGGGGTGGGCTTTTGTCGATCAGCATCTGCGTTTTTTGTTTGTCGAGGTTCTCGACCTCGGCCTCGAGATTGTCGGCCTCGTACATCAATTCGGTGGCCTTCTCCCGCTGCTGGGGCGTAAGCCGCTTGAGCATGGCCATCAGCGGCTGAACTTTTTCACGAATTTTCGCGGCAGCGTCCTTTTTCTTCTTCATCAGCTCGTCTATCCGGCGGGTATCGACGTAGACTTCCGGGTCGACCCCGATGGCGATCTCCGTTTTGACGTTGGCCGCGTTGCCGACTTCCTTGATGTCCGCCCCTTGGCGGGCGTAAGCCCGGCCACCGATCAAAGCGCCGCGCGGAATGTGTAAGCAGCCGTTGACGTACAAATTTGAACCGAGGGCTTCCCGGGTAATGGTGAAATCTCCACCCACCTGAATATGGGCGTCGTTACAGAACTTGGTGAACGCCTCGCCGCCGGCGATGATGAGATGTTCCGGTCTGGATACAATGCCGCCGTTGACCTTCAACTCGGTGCCGGCCGTCACGGTCGCCGCCTCAATCGTGCCGCGAACGGTGATGCTCTTCTTGGACTCGACGCGAAAGCTTTCGCGTATCGTACCGTTTATCAGAACGTCGATCGGCGCATCAATATTGCCCGTACTGAAATCGACATCACCGGGCACCTCGACGACCGGAACGACCGACACCCGGTCGCGCGTGAGATGGACCTTGCCGATCGTGGTGGCCACGACGGTTCGACCGTCGTCGGCCAGTTTGACGTTTTCGCCGAGTTGCATGGAACACGACGGCTGGGCACCGGGAACCGGCTTACCGAATACATCCACACCATATTCGGCGGGAACTTCCGGTATAAGCTGACCAATCGCCTCCCCCTCGCTGACGGTGAGAATGCGACTCTGGTAAAGATCGATAGCCTCATCTTCCTGGCCAGGCTTGGTCGCCTCGCCGTCTTTTTCGAGATAGTTGAATACCGCGCCAACCCCGGGCTTAGGGTCGCGACCCTCCACCAGAAGCACGGGCTCGGCGGTCAACGTGCCGGCCTTGGCGGCGGCTACAGCCTGATCGATGCGTTCGGCCACCTCCGGAGCGACCGCTATCCCCATCTCCTTGAGCTTGCTCTCAACCAGTTCACGAGTGATGGTCGTGGGATTAGCGTCGCCGGCCAGCAGGAAGGCGCGTACCTGATCCTTGGAAACCGTCAAGCGAATCGATCGTTCTAACGCGGCAGTTTGTGCGGCCATTGGTCAACTCGACCTTTCTCGTTCAGGGCCAACACGGCGAATCATTCAACCTCTTCCGACGTGCCCTACATCCCTCGCGGCCTCATTCGCGGATAACTCACCGGTCGGTACTAATTAGACGGATGGTTGAATAGGCCGCCATCCGCAACCCACCAGGGACGAATGATTTGCTATGGTTTCTTATCGTCTTGTAAAGCCGGCGGCGTTATCTTGAATACCCGCCAATGCCCAAGACAAGTCCAATAACCCACCGGTTTGGCCGGTATCGAGGATCGAATGCCGCAAAAAAGACCTTTCGGTCGGAATATACGCGATCAAAAAATGAGAAATAATCGCAGGAGAAGGTCAGCTAGTGGCGCTGGTGGCCAGGTAGCCGATCGATCGATCACGATGATCGACGATGTCGAAAACCATCAGGGTCTCCGGGTGATCGGAGACATGTTCGGCCGGCGGATTACGGTAGAGACAACGGGCCTCCAAGTCATGCACCCAGATCGGCCGATCGGCTTTCGCGCAAGTGGCGGCCAGTCGATTAACATGTTCGGCGGTCAGCCGCCCGGTCGCGGCCGGTGACGCCGGGTCACGGGGCATCGGAATGTCGTGCAATTTCTGGATCATGTCTCCCTCGCTTATCCAGGCAGTACCCGAAACGGGTGATTAT
>CAZXSA010000344.1:0-4515 GCA_964642815.1 uncultured Planctomycetales bacterium
AACTCCCACCACCGTTACGGCTTTGCCCACGGCAGCCGAGGCGATGGATCCCGCCATCGAAGAAATCATCCGGCAATGCCTAGACGAAGATCCCGCCCATCGACCCGCGTCGGCTTATGTGGTTGCCGCGGCCCTGCCCGGCGGCGATCCACTGGCCGCCGCGCTGGAAGCCGGGCAGACGCCCTCGCCGGAGTTGGTGGCCGCCGCGGGAGCGAACAGGATTCATGCTGGATGGATGCTCGCCGGTTTTGGCGGCCTCATTATCGGTTTACTGGCCGTTCTTCTCTTGGCGGACCGGACGTATCTGACCGATCAGGCCTTGGCGAAACCCCCGGCCGTACTTCAGGAGAAGGCCGAGGCGGTTATCGACGCACTTGGAACAAATCCGACGGTATCAGGGATACCCTACGGATTCTTTGTCGATCTACCCGCTCTCGAAAGCTTGAGTGCCCATCCGCCGCATCCTCTTCCCATGAAGGAACTTGTTCGGCAAGCTTATCCATCGCCCGTATACTTCGAGTACCGTCAGGGGGAGACGGTGGAGTATTACCCTCGTTTGCTATGGGGTGCGCAGAAACGCGTCATTACTCCTTCGCTCATTGATTCCACCCTTGTTCGGATCGATCCGAGCGGGCGTCTGTTGGAATATCGGCTGGATCCCGGGCGAACGTCTCCGGCGGAGCTACTCTCCGACTCACCCTGGGCTATCGCCTTCACACTTGCCGGGCTGGATATGGCGTTGTTTCAAACTGTCGTGCCGCAACGCGAACCACCGGTTTATGCGAACAGATGTCAAAGCTGGCAAGGCCCCGGGCCGGATCATGCCCTTGGGCCGGTGCGCGTGGAGGGGGCCGCGTTGAACGGGCGTATCGTGTATTTCAAGGTTTCGGATCCATCGGCGGAAACGGCCGAAGTTGCCGAGCGCGACCGCCAGGCGTTCCGCATCGATATAGCCTCACTGGTCCGGTATTTGCTCTTTCTAAGTATTCTGGGCGGGGCCGCCGTTCTTGCGCGGCGAAACCTGCTTTTGGAACACAGTGATCGGCGCGGCGCCTATCGTCTTGCGATCTTTATTATTGCCCTCGACATGCTTCGCTGGATCTTGCAGCATCGTCACGCTCCTTATTTTGACGTGGAAGCCAGCTCACTGGTCATGGGTTTGCGTTTTGCCCTGTTTGTCGGCGTGTTTGTCTGGCTGTCCTATCTTGCGCTCGAACCTTATGTCCGGCGTCTCTGGCCGCGCGCCATGATCTCCTGGAGCCGGTTGCTCATGGGCCAGGTCCGCGATTCGCTGGTCGCTCGTGATGTAATCCTAGGGAGCCTGGTCGGTGTCGGTATAACCCTGTTGCAGCAATGTGCCGTAGTGGTTCAGCCCTGGATCCATCACCGCCAGGCGTTGCCGCTTTTACCCATGAGCGTTGATGAATTGGGTTTATTGATCGGGCCTAGCCATACCCTGGGTGTTCTGACCGATTCCCTGATCGCGGCGGTTTGCATGGGCCTGTTCATGCTGTTGCTGATGCTTCTGCTCAGGATCCTGCTACGTCGAGCTTGGCTGGCGAATGTGCTTTTCTTTGTGGTTCTCACCATTGGGTCGAAGTTGACCTCGGAATACTCCTCGGCTTTCCCATGGGCCACCCATGCCATCATCTCCGCCGGTCTGGCTCTGGTACTGGCCTGCCTTGGTTTGCTGCCCGCCATCGTCAGTTTGTGGATCCATTACCTCCTGCGCAACAGTCCGTTGACCCTGGATGTCCAGGCTTGGTACGGTTCTACGGCGGGGGTTGTGCTGCTGGCACTGGTTCTGTTCTGGGGTTACGCCCTGAGGCAGACGCTTAAACGCGGATGGGCTGCTTGACCGATCTTGTCAGGCCGGCCATTTATTCCCTATCTCCTGTGCGGACAAGTCTTTATATCCATTCGGCGCCCCCACGATTCTGATCGGCCGTCGTTTTTTGTCATTTCCTTCCGCGGATAAACGGACTTCTCGACGCGTATACCCAAGGACATACCCGAGATGTGCGGGATGGGGCACCGCCGATCCGTATCGTCGGATTGTTGCGAATGTTTGGCCGATGACGGCCGCATCTTGGAACACCGGGATCCGAGGCGGAGATGAAATGTGATGTTCACGGAAGGCATACTTGCGTCCCTGGGGCAACGGTTGGCTTTGATTGAAAAAGCCGCCGCCTACGAGGGACGCACCCGCGAAAGAATACTGGCCTTGGAGGAGGCCGAGCGCGTCTATTTTTGCATGTATCCGCGGTATTACCGGGTGATGCAGGCCGTACGCATGGCTGAGCAGTTATCCAGTGTTCATCCGCCTGATCTCAATTTGTTCCAGACGGGTGACCACCGGCTGTCGAGTTTACTAATGAAAGTTGTCGTCGATGCCCTTTACGACGGAGACCTCTTATTGCGGAAAGACCAGCGGCCGTCGGAGATCGCTTTTGCGATATGTAATTTTACTTTCGGAACGCGGGCCATGATGAATTGTCAGATGGTTACGCGTCGAGCGGGGATCGAGGAAATCCCCCTCGTCACTCAGGACACGACGGCTTTGTTTCTAGACAGTCTCGGATGGAATCCGCTGAGCAGCGACTGGAATTATGCGCAAACCCGGCTGCGGATACGACGGAATCTATTTGCCTGGGAATGGGAACAGATTCGCGCCATGACCGGGTCGAAGACGGCATAACCGTCCTGCCGTGGGTGTGGGGAGGTGGGCTGACATGCGCGGCCATCCGAAACCTGTGGGGTCGGAGGATGGCCGCGAGCCTCGGTTGCTCATTGGCCTGGGTCAACCGGGCGCACCATGCCGGGCTTGTTACCACCCGCGGCAGGACGAACAAGGAATCAGGTGACGCGATCCTGGCTCATTGGACCCGATCGCCCCTCGAACGGAGCGGGCGCGCTCAACGGTTGCGACGAATCAGGAACGTCCTTGGAAATGTTGTAAAGGTGTGTTTGGCAAAACGGATAACCTTTTCACAGGAGGTATATCGCCATGTTGGAAAATCAAGATTTTTGGCAAAGCGTATGGACAGGTTTGCAGACGAATCTAGCGGCCACGATCGTCGAATATGTATCGACCCTCTTTAACAGCATCCTGTTCGGCTTTCTCCCCGGTGCCTGACCGGAATGATGGCCTGATCCATGCTTGAATGAAGCACCGTCCGCGGGTCATACCTCCATGTGCCCCCGCGGACGGTTTGTTTTTATTCAGGACCAGGGAGGACAATATTCCGGTACTCGGTGCGATCTACTGCGCTGGCCCGTCGTCCCGATGTCCATCCGGAGGCGGGCTTGGATTGCATGGCCGTTGAACGCATGCTCGGCCTGGAGCGTGAACCCGGGGATGCGGATGGATCGCCACCCCTTTAGAGCCATTCATATTTGATAATAACGGCTGATTCCCATCGGGTCGGGAAGTTGGTCTGATCTTTATCGATGATCGGATGATTTACGGATCATCCGTTCCCCGCATACATGAAATGTGTTGGGTTCTCTCAGCAAACAGCGAACGGTTGACGTAACTCCGAAACATCATTCAAATGCACATCGTTATTTATTGAGTACTATGCGGTTTGAAGCCGTCTTTGACCGTGTTTTAATTCTTCCGCCGAGTATCGAAGGGCATGTGGTCTTTCGGATCGACATGAAACAGGGAACAGTGGGGATGGCCCAGCGAATTCATTTACTGATCGGTTGCACGGCCAGCGGCAAAAGCCGGGTCGGATTGGAAATCGCCCGGCGGCTGGGCACCGCGATCATCTCCATCGATTCGATGAAAATCTATCGTCGAATGGATATCGGGACGGCCAAGCCGTCGGCCGAGGTTCGGCGGGAGATTCCGCATCATTTGATCGACGTGGTCGAGCCGAGCGACGCTTTCAGCGTGGCCCGGTATCTGGAACTGGCGGACGAGGCTATCCGTAACCTCGCGGCCTGCGGCCTTCCCGTGCTGGCCGTCGGCGGCACGATGCTGTATGTACGCGGGCTGACGGCCGGTGTATTCGAGGGGCCAGGCGCGGACCCGGATCTGCGTTCCACCATCCGTCGTCGCGCCGAGCAGGAAGGCACGGCCGCTCTTCATGCCGAATTGGCTAAGGTCGATCCAGTGTCGGCCGAGCGCATCCATCCGAACGACCTGCGGCGAATCGAGCGGGCCTTGGAAGTCTACCGCCTTACCGGTACGCCCATCAGCCGTCTGCAAACCCAATGGGTCGGCGATGAAAGCCCTTACGAGTGTCGGCTGGTGGCTCTGCGTCGGCCGAAGGAGGAGGAAAACAAACGGATCAACGCACGGGTCAAGCGGATGATCGATGCCGGATTGGTCGAGGAGGTTCGCGGACTGTTGGCCGAGCCTGCCGGCATCGGAGAGCAGGCCGCCCAAGCCGTCGGTTATGCGGAAATCATCGCCCATTTGCGCGGCGAAATGACGTTCGAGGAGGCCGCGGAGAAGATCAAGATCAATTCGCGCCGCTTGGCCAAGAGCCAGCGTACCTGGATGAA
>CAZXSA010000345.1:0-4429 GCA_964642815.1 uncultured Planctomycetales bacterium
CGGGTTCCTTGAGTACCTGGCCAATATCAATCCAACTGGGGACGATGAAGAAGGTGTCGAGAATAATCGTCACCTCGCCGGAAGAGGCCCGCACGAGTTCCACGCCCTCGGCGATGACGCTGTCGGTGCTGGCCAGATGCCAGAACATGACCGGACGGCCGTTCACTCTCATCAGGTTGGGGCTGTCTCCATACAGACGCAGAAACTCGTTGGTAATCCGAGCCATGCCGATCGGGTCATCCCCCAGGGATTCGAAGGTCGGCGTCCACTTGATCCCCACGTTGCTCGCGGCGTAATCGATAAGATCGCATCGAGTGGTTTCCACGGTGGTACCGAAGAAATGGGGATTGACCACCGTGGCTCCCATGTTCTTCATGCATCGAAAGTCGAAACGCATGACCTCGATATCGCTTCTGTTGTTGTAGAGACCGAGCAGCGGGTATTGCAGGACGGGATCACCGATCCAGAGGCAACCGCCCGACGTGTTCCAGCGGGGAAAAATCGGGTAATAGGCCACGATCACCTCGTGATTCCCCGTAAGGGCCCGAGCGGGTTGGGGAGCGACCAGGAACGTTGCCGTAACGACCAGGATAATGAGTAAACAAAGACTCTTCGATTCTTTTGACATGCCCCACCTGATTTCTGATTTAGGTGTCCACGGGTTCGTCCCAAGCGTCACCGAAGCTTGGAAACAGCCTTCCTGCGCGTATGATTGGGTTGGTCCGTTTTTACACCCTACCTCTACTGGGTAATGGTATCAAAATCCAATGCGAATGTAAAGGGCTTGTCAAGGCTAGAACCGGCGTTCATGGATCGGTGGCAGGGGGGATTGACGTAAATGAAGGATAATACCGGTATGGGCTTGCTATCCGCCCGTTACATCTGTTTTTTTCGGACGCGAACTCGTAATCGCGAGCGCAGGACAACCGGCCATCGAGTACCCTTCATCCCTCGATACCTCTCTCCCTCCCGCAACCACCCCGCCCCAACCGTCCCGGTGCTGTATATTGTACCCTGCGTTTTTGCCCCGCCCGGCGGTGGCACGCACGGGTGGGGGACAATCGAGTAAACGAAGGAGTATCCGCCATGATTTATCAGGACCAGATCACGGTGCGGACGACCGGCCATCGCGATATGCAGGATATCACCGAGCGGGTGGCCGATCGAGTCCGGGCCTCGGGTGTCCGGACGGGGATCGCGCATGTGTTCAACGTGGGCAGCACGGGGGCGGTAGGGACCATCGAATTTGAACCCGGCCTCGAGCGCGACCTGCCGGAAGTGCTGGACAAGCTGATTCCGCCCGCCCGGACCTACGGTCACGAGCAGACCTGGCAGGACGGTAACGGCCACTCGCACCTGCAGGCCACCTGGCTTGGTCCGGACCTGACGGTTCCCGTCCGCGACGGAGGCCTCCTGCTGGGTACCTGGCAGCAAATCTTTCTACTGGAATGCGACATCAAGGCCCGGCAACGAACCGTGGTGGTCACCGTGATCGGAGAATAGCCCCACCAATGAATCTAATTAGTACTGTAAAGAGCATCAACAACGATCGCTCCATTATGCCGGCGTTTCCCGTCATGTCGGCCCCTCTACCCTTGACGGATATCGCTCGGACTTACCTTGGACCGCGGCGGTAACGATGCCGCTTTTCCCTGGAGACCATGATTGGCCCCGGCGATTATGGCCGCATGACCCGAACGTCAGCCCCCTATCTCTTATACAAGGTGATTGGTTTTTCAGCCAAAGCACCGCCGTTGGCAGCGCATTCCCTCTCCTCGGCCGGATGTCATCACCGACCCTGACCGCGATGGACTCTCATGGGATCAGCCGTCAGTCATGGTTGCAAAAAAGGCCGCCCCGGCCTATCGTAATCGACCAAAATCGTATGTTGTCGGCGGCACGGAGCTGACCTGTACCGATATCCGCGACCTTCGCCGTCGGTCTGACGAAACGAGAGGTCTGGCGGGTCAAGCAGATCGCGAGTACGTTCCTGAAACGCGAAAGGCGGGCGCTATGGAATTCTGGGATTGGATCGTCATTGGGTTGTATTTCGCCGTTTTGCTGGGCGTGGCCTGGTGGGTCATCAATCAGCGCCAGGATTCCTCGGCGGATTACTTTCTCGCCGGCCGAAATGTCGGCTGGTTTGTCGTCGGCTGCTCGTTGTTCGCCTCCAACATCGGCTCGGAGCATCTGGTGGGCCTGGCCGGTACCGGGGCCAAGGATGGCGTGGCCATGGCCCACTACGAGTTGCACGCCTGGTGCCTGCTCATCCTCGGCTGGGTTCTGGTGCCGTTCTATGCCCGCAGCCTCGTCTTTACCATGCCGGAGTTTCTGGAACGCCGTTATACACCGGCCGCCCGGTGGTTCCTCTCCCTGGTCAGTCTGATCTCCTACGTGTTCACGAAAATCGCGGTGGCCCTGTTCGCGGCCGGCATCGTTTTCCAGACGCTTTTTCCCGAACCGTTGATCGGCGATATCAGTAACTTCTGGCTTGGGGCCATCGGCGTGGTGATCGTCACCGGTATCTATACGGTGCTTGGCGGTCTGCGGGCGGTGGTTTATACGGAGGTGATTCAGACGGTTGTGTTGGTTGTTGGTTCGATCTTGCTCACTATTTACGGACTGAATCGGCTCGGCGGTTGGGATAAGTTGTACGAGGCTTGCGGCACGGACATGTTCAATCTCTGGAAACCGCTCACCAATAAGGAATTCACCCTCGGCAACGTGCTCTGGACGGAGCAGAAGTTTCCCTGGCTGGGCATGTTGTTCTGCGCCCCGGTGGTGGGGCTATGGTATTGGTGTACCGATCAGTACATCGTGCAACGGGCCCTGGCCGCCCCCAACCAGACCCAGGCCCGGCGCGGAACCATTTTCGGTGCCTATCTGAAACTGTTGCCGGTTTTCCTGTTCATCGTGCCGGGCATGATCGCCTACGCTTTGGCCAAGACCGAGGTGCTTGATCCCGGTCTGCTCGATCCCGGCAAGTCGAATCAGGCCTACCCGATGCTGGTGCGGGATCTTTTGCCCGCTGGACTTCGCGGGTTGGTGGTCGGAGCCCTGCTGGCCGCCCTGATGAGTTCGCTGGCTTCCGTATTCAACTCCTGCTCCACGCTGTTCACCATCGATATCTACAAGAAGAGGCGTCCGCAGGCCTCCGAGCACACCCTCGTCTGGGTTGGCCGGATTGCGACGGCCACCATGGTCCTGTTCGGCTTGGTCTGGATTCCGCTGATCACCATGATGTCCGACACGTTGTACGAATATCTTCAAAGCGTGCAGGCCTACATTGCCCCACCGATCGCGGCCGTGTTCTTCTTCGGCGTGTTTTCCAGACGCATCAATGCCAAGGGCTGCATGAGCGGGTTGATCGCCGGCTTCCTCATCGGTATGTTCCGCCTGGCCTGCGAAATCTGCACCAAAGCCACCAGGCCCGGCGGCCTCTTCGAGCAGAACGAGACCCTGGCCAGTCTGTTCGCCGAGGGTACTTTCCTTCACGGCCTGGCCACGATCAATTTCCTGTATTTCTCGGTGATTTTGTTCGCCATTTGCGCGGCCATCATCGTCGGGGTCAGCCTGCTGACGGGGGCGCCGGCTCCGGCAAGAATCCAGGGATTGACCTTCGCCACCCTTACCGCCGAGGATCGCCACGCAACCCGGGCCAGTTGGAACAAATGGGACGTAATCCACACCTGCGCGGTTCTCGGGTTGATCATTACCGTGTATGTCTATTTCAGCGGGTAATATCCGACGCCCGGCAAACGAAGATATGGTAATGCAGCCAGGCCCGGAAGCTTGTGGCGGCCGGCTCGAAAACACGCTCGATACGGCCGAATTGTTCGGCGAGACGGGTTTGGATCGCGCTCATGTTTGCGGTGTCGATCTGATAGCGTCGGGCCAGTTCCGGCGCATCGAGCGGCAAGGCTGGGGCGGGCTCGACGGATTCAACCGAAAAGCCGGCATTTTCCAGTAAGTCGCGCATGGCCGGCACGACGGGGTAATACTTGGGGGAGTTCATGTCGGCGTAGAGTTGATTGAGACAATCCGCGTTGTTTTGTTCATCGAAGCAAGCGGATTGGTGCACGAAAAACTCGCCCGCGCGCAGGTGGCCCCGGAGACTGGCGAGCGCTTCCGGCAGATGATCCTTGCCGAAGTAATGGAGTACGGAGCGCATCAGGAAGAGGAACCGCTTGTCGGGGTCGTCACTCCATTCGCGGCGAAACTCGGTGAGGCCGCAATGGATTTTGCATACCCTCGGCTGGTGATCGCGATCCAATTGCTTCGGGGAGAGGTCGACGTTTACAAAACGCAGAGCGGGGTCGGTCAGATCGTTCATGAGTTGCCCGAGCAGATACCCCGTGCCGCCGCCGAGGTCGACGATAACTTGCGGCTGGCTATGATGGGCGACCCGGACGGCCGTCTCGATAAGCGG
>CAZXSA010000346.1:0-4426 GCA_964642815.1 uncultured Planctomycetales bacterium
AACTGCCCCGCGCCCAGGCCAACCAGGAAGCCCTCATGCGCCTGATGGCCGGGGTGGGGGCGGAAAGGGATGAAGTCGTGAAACACACAAAGGGGTGAATTGTGAAAACCAATAGTGCCACTAAACCGATTCTCATGTCATTCCTAATGTTTCTGATCTCAGCGTCGGTATTTGCTGCCTCCACCAGCCGTGAGGCACCACAGGATGAAGCCGCAAGAATCGACCCCAAAGTAGAGAAATGCATTCGTCAAATGACTGAATACTTGAGGTCTTTACAAAGCTACCATATTGAAATCGAAGATAATCATGAATATCCCACCCTATCAGGGTATGAGCATAAGTATCGGTACACCGTTATTGTCCAGCGTCCTGATAAGGCAGCCTTCGCCTGGGTGGCAGAATACAAAGGGGTCGCTGGTGTTACATCGGAAGATTTCGCTAAAGGTGGATGCATTACGGACGGCAAACAAATTATGCAATATGGATATTCATATTGGAGTGAGCAACAAGATACTCATAACTGGTATGTGTTATATGAGGCCCCTCAAACATTGTTCAGTTTAAGCTGGGCATTTAGGCAAAATGTTTATCCGTGCACGCCGATTATTGCCTCGCTTGCGACATCTAATCCACATGAATCGATTTACGAATATATTATGCAAGGGATTCAAAGTGCCGAGTATGTCGCTAAAGAAACAATAGATAACAGACGTTATCACCACGTTAAATGTGCGTCCGAAGAAATGGATTGGGAAATGTGGATAGATGATTCACCAAAACCTATTATCAAAAAAATGACCATTGATCGTACGCGGCTATGGAACCAGCGACAGAAAAATGGGGTAAATCAGTCGGACCCCAAATATGCATTTGTGAATTTTTCCAAATGGGATACCAACACCGCATTCGCTGTAAACACGTTTGATATTAAACCGCCTGATGGCGCAGAAGATCGTACCGGTAATGCAAAAGGTCATTTTTCCATAATACTTCAAGAGGAGGAAAAGCATCCATTACTGGGCAACAAATCGCCCAATTTCGAACTTGAGCTGCTTGATGGTGGTAAAATCAATCTTGCGGAAAAGCTTGGCAAAAAGATAGTAATCTTGGATTTCTGGGCTACAATTTGCATTCCCTGCATCCAAAGACTCCCTGGGGTAATTGAAATCGCCGGGAAATTCAAAGATCGAGATGTTGAACTTTATGCTATAAATATAAAAGAGCAGCGAGAGGAAGTCATCCGATGTATGAAAGTCAATTCATTGAATTGCTCGGTTGCACTCGATCTGAAAGGTAAAGTCAGCGATCTCTATCACGTTAAGTCAATCCCCGCGTTATTTGTAATCGACAAGCAGGGAGTGGTCCAGGCTATTCATATTTGCTGCTTAAACAACATGGATAAAAAATGGTTAGAAGATGAACTTAACGCGATTGTAAGCGGACATTCCTTGGTCTCGAAGAAATAAAACAAGGACGCGGTTGGTTTACAGATCCGAAGTGCTCAACCTCAGCACGCGGATCATCGTCCTCCGTGAAGGCCGCCGGCAAGGCGAACTCCCCCGCACCCAAGCCAACCAGGAAGCCCTCATGCGCCTGATGGCCGGGGTTGGTGCGGAAAGCATACGAGAAAAAAGCATATAGGCTGGGACAGCCCTCCCGCGAATAGAAGTATTCTCGCTTTTCTCATCGGTTCACGGCCGGCCGGCCACCCTCGATCAGAGGAACGATGAGGGTCAGGGATTCGCCTCGGGGGAGGTCGATCTGAACCGTCATCCGCTCGGCGTCACAGGATAACACCGAGGCGGAAAATGTCGGCACTGTTCCCTTCGCGGGCAGCAGAATCCATCCGAACGTGGCGGATCGCTCGATGGACGACGAAAAGACCGCGGCCGCAGCCGGTTCAAATTTGTTGTAGGTCTCGCTGTACCAGCCCTGCAAGCGCGGCTCAGTTTGACCTTTGACCAGTGCGACGTTCCACTTCATGTCGCCGACCGGAACCACGGCCAGGTTCCCCTTGCTTTCGTCCGTGGATTCAACGCGTAATCCGGAAGACTTGACCGTACAGGCGGGGTGCCAATGCCAAAGGGCCTCCAACTTTCGCGGCTGATCGGTGTCGATCTGGTCCACGACCAGCCAGCACAGGCCGCGCACGTACAGAACCGACCGCGCATGACTTATTTTCCCCTCGACCTTGGCGAAATGCGGGCAAGCCCCGCGGGCGTAGTCGAAATCCTTTTCGAGTCGATAGACGGTCTCGGGCAAGGCGCTCGTCGCGAATAACGGACCCGGCGATTGCCCCTGGCTGTCAACCAGAATCACATTGTGGCCGGCGGAATGAAACGCATAGGGTATCCTGAACTTGGCCGCAATCTCACCCGAATAGGAAAACCGCCCGCTGTCCACGAGCAGATCACGCCCGCCGGCGGCAATCGAAAGGTGGAGCATATCATTGTGCTGGTGGCCGGTACCCCACGGCCCGAGGTCGAAAAACCCCCACTGCGCGTCGGCGTCGAAACCGCTGCGCATGATAAAATGTCCGGCCCAGGGGAACATAGCTGACGGGCGAGCGGGGATCTGCCCGGCGCGTCCGTTGGAAGCGATGTACGCCCAATCCGGCCGCTTATACTTGTCCGCGGCGTCGAGAATTCTGTCGCGATTGAAAGACCGGTCGGAATCGTTATTCAGCAGCCCGTAACCGTCCGGCCGCACGGTGTACGCCAGATAATTCCACATCTGCTCCAGCCGCTGGGCATAACGCGGCGGCACGGCCAGCCCGGCCTGGCGACAGACTTCCGCGCACTGCTCGAAATTGGACAACGCCACCCAGTGATAGGAAGACGTTAGCTCCTTCTGCACGCCGTCGGGATATACCTGCATGTCCAGATCGCGCCCCAGCGTCTCGATCGCATAGGTCAGCCAGGCGGCCGCGTCCTTGAATTCCGGCCAGGCCGCCCCGGCTGTCGCCAGGGCCGACAACTCCATGGTCATCCAGTTGCCGCCACCGTGGAAATGACGCAGGTAATGGGCATGTTCGGGCAGGCTGCTCAATAACAGCAGGCGCGTGGCCGGGCGAAAGGCGTCGACACCCTGCAAACCGTAAAATGCCGCCGCCCATTTCTTCACCCGAAAGCTCGTTTCGAGCCCCCGCCACATGGCCGTCGCGTTCTTACTCGCGGGATAAGGCAGACTGCTGATGACCCAATCACGCAGGTCTTCGTCGAGTCTCCGCACGTAAGCTATATTGCCGGTACTCTCATAAGCACTCCGTAAAGAGTCGATGTGCTGATGTCGGTTCAGGGCCAGGGCCCATTCAAAATCATTGGTCGGTCCGCGATGGTCCCAGTCGAGGCGTCCGTCCGGTCGCCGGGGAACGCGGCTGGTCTGGGTATAAAATGTAAAAGAGTCTTTGAGGATGGCCTCGGCCGTGTCGTCTTTTTTATCGCTCGGCGGCACCGGGTCGCGACGCAGCCATTTCCCGGAATTTCCATCGCGATAGTAGGCCAGCAGCGCCGTACAGGCGGCCGACACATCACCTTGGTCGGCGGCCTGCTTGACCGCCGCGAGGGCGGGCCGATTCAGGTCGATGGCCTCAAGCAATGCCCGCATCCGCTCGGGATACGCTCGGCATATGTCGTCCACGGTAACCAACTCGCGCCATTCAACCTTCGTCGGTTGGTTCATCGCGGCCAGCATCTTGAATATCCGGCCCTCGCCGGATTTAGCGTTCCACAATTTTTCCTGCTCATGGCAATCGTAAGTCCAATAGATATCGCCGACGAAGCCCAAATCGCGAACACTCGTCAAATGGTTATTCATCGCCACGACGGCGTCGTCGAGCGTCTGGTAGGTGAAATTAAAGGCGCCGTACTCGCCCATGATCAGCGGGATGCCCTTGTCGTCGCAGGCCTTCTTGAATTCATCAAACTCGATGCTCTTCAGGTCGCGGTCCAGCGTCTTATCGTCCTTCGGATAGAAATGGATGTCGAGATAATCCAGTTTCGTTCGGGTCAAAGCCAGCGGCCGGGCCGGAAAGCGATGATCCTCCGACTTGTCCGTGCGCAACTTGCCCGGACCCGTCCGATTGACGGCGCGGAAGGTAAAGACGTTGGTGCTGACCATGACCTCGGGGTCCACCGCATGGACGGCGTCAACGCAGGCATCGGCCCAGAGATTAACGTTCTCGTCGGCCATTTTCTGGAGGTCCTGCACACTGGTCAGGTCATACGTTTTTCCGTCGGCCGGCGTGCAGGTGCCCTCGGTCAGCGAAAAAGGCGGCTGGGTGGCTATGAGGTGCGTCTCGTTTTCCAGTTCGTAGGCGAAGATCGTCGTTAACAGGTCGGGGTCGTGCTTTTGAATGACCCGGACGAAGTCCGCCATGTACTTCGCCTTGGCGGCGATGAACCCGCGGTGCAGATAGTACAGGTTC
>CAZXSA010000347.1:0-4419 GCA_964642815.1 uncultured Planctomycetales bacterium
AAAAAGTGTCGGCAATCACCTACTCTCGCCCTGATGGACTACCATCGGCCGTCCGGGCTTAACTGCCGTGTTCGGAATGGGAACGGGTGTTGCCCCGGACGTATTGTCACCGACAGGAACCATGATACCCATCCCGCCGGGCCTGTCAAGGGTGGGCAAGGGCGTTTTTTTACTTTTTTTTCAAACCTCCTCGGGAATTACGAAGGGTGGACGATATCGCCCCTTCAACAGGGCGTCGGCCTCCGGATCGTCCGGAAAACGCTCGGCTGTAGGGTCGAACCGGACAGTTCGGCCAACCCGGTAGGCGATGTTGGCCAGGTGCGAGTGGGCCGAGGTGAAATGCCCGTCCTCGATCCCGACCGCCAGATCCTCGGATTTTCGGCTGCGGACGGCATCGAAAAACATCTCAAACCGCCGGAAGTCCTCCTTGCTTTCCCGGGCCGGACCGGGCTCCTTTTTCTCGCCCAAATAGGTTTTATACCCTTTGGCGCTCAGATGCATGACCCCTTCGCTGCCGAGGAAGACCACCCCCATGCTGGAACGGCCGTTCGGGTCGAATTGACCTTCATCGTTGGTATGCCACGGGCGGACCTCGAAGACCAGCGTTTTTCGTTTTTCGGGGTAAGTGAAGGTGGCCAGCAGATAATTCGGCACTTCCTTGTCATCGTCGAAAAGCACCTTGTCACCGGTGGCCTGAATGCGGTCGGGCAGACTGACGCCCAATCCCCAGCGGGCCAGGTCCATCTCATGCACGCCCTGATTGCCGATATCGCCGTTCCCGTAATCCCAGAACCAGTGCCAATTGTAGTGGAACCGGTTGCGGGTGAAGTCGTGTTTCGGTGCTGGCCCGAGCCAGAGATCGTAATTCACCCCGGCCGGTACCGACTCCTTGGGCGCATGTCCGATCGAAGGCCGACGTTTGAAGCACAAACCTTTTGCGAGGTAGACATCGCCGATGATCCCCTCGCGCAGCAGACGGATCCCCTCGCGGATGGTTTCCGAGCTGCGGTTTTGCGTGCCGTGCTGGACCATTTTATTGTACTTTCGGGCGGCCTTGACCAGTTGACGACCTTCCCAGAAGGTATGCGAGCAGGGTTTTTCAACATAAACATCCTTGCCCGCTTGCAGGGCCCAGATGCCGGCCAGAGAATGCCAGTGGTTTGGAGTGACGACGTGGACGACGTCAATGCTCTTGTCCTCGAGTAGTTCGCGTATGTCCGCGTATCGATCCATCGGCCGGCCGAGGATCTCCTCCGCCTTGTGAACGAATTTGTTCTTTTGGGCGTCGAGGTGCGCTTTAACAACGTCGCAAACGGCGACAAGTTGTACGCCGGGGAGCAACGGAATATCTCGCACATGGGCGTCACCCTGGCTACCGACTCCGATGACTCCCACGCGGATCGTTTCGTTGGCCCCGCTTTTGGGCGCGGCCAGGGCGGTTCGGCGGCTTAGCAGGCCGCCCGTGGCCGCCGACCCGACAATGGTTCCCGTGGAATGAAGAAATTGGCGTCGATTCAGCTTTTTCATCTTTACTCCTCATGGTCAATGGGGTTATCGTCTTCGTTCAACGATATGAGAGACTTTATCCGAAAGCAACCGCAAGCCGTGTTTCGATGGGCTCTGGTCTTGGTGGGGGGGCTGTCCGCCGTTTGCCTGGCCGGAGCGGCGGATTCCAGACCGGTGGCCAGTCAACCGGTGGAGCGCGTTTCCACCACGCCGGCGGTCGAACCGCTCGATTCGCGGTCAGCCGACGCCATCGGCCGTGCCCTGGACTGGCTGGCCGAACACCAGCGTCCGGATGGCGGATGGCAGGGCACCTCCGGCGGCAATACGGGCGTGGCGGCCTTTGCGGTGATGGCCTTCATGTCCGTGGGCGATCTGCCCCAGGCCGGTCGCTATGGGCCGGTGGCGGAAAAGGGGATTGAGTATGTCCTTCGTAACGCTCAACCCGACGGCCTCATCGTCAACCCGGCGGATACGTCCAAGGGTTTCATGTACGAACATGCTCTCGCCACGCTGCTACTGGCCGAGGCTTTGGGCGAATATGAACGGCCGGGCCTGCGCGACACGCTGAAGCGAGCAGTGGACCTGATCGTCCGCACCCAGAACGAGGAAGGCGGGTGGCGGTATGAGCCGGTTCCGCGGGATGCGGATATTTCCGTGACGGTTACGCAAATTGTTGCGTTGCGGGCGGCCAGCCATGCCGGAATTGCCTTGCCGAAAAGGACCGTCGATGCGGCCGTACGTTACGTGAAGCGCTGCGCGGCCCCGGGTGGCGGTTTTCTCTATCAGATCGGGGTGGGCGAGCCGGCCTATGCCCGTTCGGCGGCGGGGGCCTGTGCCCTGCTGATCGCCGGCGAGTATGAGGCCGCCGAAACCGCCGCCGCCATCCAATACCTGCTGAAATTCAAGCCGGTGCAACTTCGTGACGAGCCGCACCTGCATTACGGCCTGTACTACGCGGCCCAGGCCATGTACCTCTATCTGGATCGCGAGCAGTGGAAACGCTGGTATCCGCCGATCCGCGACGAAGTGTTGGCCATGCAGGAACCCGACGGGCGTTGGGACGGCGAGGCCGGCCCGACCTACGGCACGGCCGTGAGCATCCTCGTGCTGACCGTCCCCCATCGCTACATGCCGGTGTATCAGCGATGAGGAAAAGTGCCCGGCAAGACTCCGCGGTACCTTTGCATGCCTCGGACTTTACTTTATCGGTTGCTCGATAAAACGTCGGAGGGTGTAATGACTTGGATATCGGTAAACCGCTTGAAGTCTTCCGTGTTCAAAGTGAGTAGACATGTCAGGTTATGACGTTGCATGGCAGCGACGAGTCGAACGTCGTGAGTGTTTTTCCCCTTGGCATCGTGAGCGACAACCAACCGCTCCCACTCCGTGAAGATCCCCCGTTCATCCCTTAATAAAGTGAACAGTCGTTTGATCTGGATAATCTCTGACTGAGTTTCCTTGGCGGACATACCGAAACCATTTTGATTTGCTGGTCGGGTCGCAACCCCCCAGAACTCATAAAGGTTTCGAGGTACGATGTACAGCTCCTCACGGCGCTCGATCATTAATGTGATAGCATCCCTGGTCGGAATGTGTTGCGGATGATCCGGTTGGATTAGCCGAATCAGGATGTTTGTATCCAGCAAGGTGCTCACTCACCACGGCCCTCGTAAATGGTTTCACGACGATCATCGATAAAGTGGCCTACGGGGCGATGTCGAGAAACCCAGTCATGAAATTCCGCGACGCGTTGGTTGGTAGGAAGGGGAGGCTGGGCACTTGCCGAATCGGGAGAAAACGCCAGTTGTTCTTCCAGGGCTTCGCGCGCGTATGTCGCGGGATCTTTACCGGCTTCCGCTGCCCGCTGTCGAAGTCGGGCCTCGGTTTCGGGATTGAGCAAGATATGGAGCGTCATGGCATACCTCTCTTACAATTATGCGGCATATCCTCCGGTTCAAAGATATCCTTTACTCATTATACCAAAATACCTTATTCAAAAAAGATATGATATCAGCGATGACTATTCCCGCTCCGACCTAAAACACGGTCGTGAGCGTTCTTGTCCCGACCGTCCTGCATCGGTATATGTCGGTGTATCAACGTTGAGGATGAGTCGTGCCGTGAAAAGCGCAGGGACATGATCGGACCAATCTGATTCACCTCTTCGCCGCGAGATATGGTACAATCCCGCTCATGAAGACCGAGCAGCGGTGCATATTAGCCTTGGAGACTTCCGGGCGGATGGGGAGCGTGGCGCTGGGCGACGGCCAGGGCTGGTCGGTTTCGACCCGGCTTTCCGGCGACATGAAGCACACCAGCGAACTGTTGCCGGCCGTCAAACGGCTTTTGCGCGAGCAGAACTGGACGGCCGATACGCTGACCGACGTGTTCGTATCTATCGGCCCGGGCAGTTTCACCGGTCTGCGTATCGGCGTGACCGCCGCCCGAACGCTCGGCTGGTCGGTCGGAGCCCGGATCGTGGCCGTTCCCACCCTGGACGTGATCGCCCGCAACGCTCTGGAGGCGGACCCGGTACCCGCCCATGTCGCCGTGATTCTGGACGCCAAACGCAAACAGATCTTTACCAACGCCTTTGACTTAACCGACGGGCGATGCCGCCCGCTGTTCGACGCCTGCCTGGCCGACCCGCGCGAGTTTCTGGCGCGTTGCCCGCGTCCGCTGGCCGTCCTTGGTGAGGGTATCGACTATCACCGCGAGGCCATCGCCGACAGCCGCGTCGATGTCCTGCCCCGCGAGTTGTGGCCGGCCCGCGCCGAACACGTGATTACCGTCGGTCTCGAACTGGCCGACACCGGTTGCTTTACCCCGCCCGGCGACCTCCTCCCCCTGTACATCCGCCGCCCCGAAGCCGAGGAAAAATGGGAAAAACTCCACCCCGAAAAAGCCTGACCG
>CAZXSA010000348.1:0-4412 GCA_964642815.1 uncultured Planctomycetales bacterium
CATCCTGCGGGCCTACGACTACAAAACGCCACTCTGATCGTATGCAAATCGTTGTTACCCCACCCAATCAGAACCTCGAGCGGAAGCGAGCGGGTCGACGCGGTGGAATGCATACCTCATCGGAAAACCACTCACATCCGGCCCCTCACTCCCGTTTGGGGTTCTGATTGGCCTTGCCGGCGAGTTACGCAGAACCGCTAAACACATACGTACCGAGGTGGGCCACCCAACAAACAATGTTTCAGCTCACGCCGCCGTTTCCCGCACGGTCATTTGCCGGATGATCACGTCCTCGACGGGCGAGGATTGTTCGCCGGTGCCGCTGTCCTCGACGGGTACCTGGCCGATCTTTTGCAGCACTTCGAGCGAGGCCTCGTCGGCGATGCATCCGAAGGCGGTGTACTTGCCGTTAAGAAAATCAGCGTCGTCGAGGCAGATAAAGAACTGGCAGGAGGCGGAGTTGGGGTCGGCCGCCCGGGCCATGGAAAGCGTGCCAAGCACGTGCGGCGTGTCGTTGAACTCGGCCTTGAGCCGCCGCGGCCCGTTACCCATCCCGTCGCCACGAGGACAGCCGCCCTGGATCATGAATCCGTCAATGATGCGATGGAACTTGCACCCGTTGTAAAACCCGGTTTCGGCCAGCTCGATGAAATTCGCCACGTGGTTCGGCGCTTTGTCCGGATAGAAAACCAGGTTCATATCGCCGAAATCGGTGTGAATGGTCACTTGTTTCATGGTCGTCTCCCATCCGGCCGAGGCCGGTGATTCCATCATCGCAGGCCGGGACGGCGTCCCGGCTCAGGGGCATTGTAACAGTTCAACTCCCGGCTTGCGAAAAAGGGGAGGTTGACGCGGCATGGTTAAGGCCGGTTGCCCGGATCGCCGATGATACGTATACTATTCAGTAGAGTATACGTATTGAGGATGCCCGCCATGAAGAAACTGACACTCAGCGCTGACCCGACGGTCATTCGGAGAGCCCGGCGACTGGCCCGAAAAAACAAGACCACCATTTCGGCGATGTTCGCTCGGTTTATTCGCTTGATGGACGCCGACGACGACAAGGCGGCCCCCATCGGTCCGATAGCCCGCAAGGCATCCGGTGTGCTCAAGCTACCCAAGGGCAAGACGGATCGGGCGGTTCTTGAGGAGGCCCTTGAGGACAAATACGGGATCAAGCGATGAAAGTCTTCGTGGACACGAACATCTTGCTGGATGTTTTGGCCAAGCGCGAGCCGTTTTACCGTGAGTCCGTCCTCATCTGGACCTTGTCGGAGGAGGAAAAGATTAAAGGTTTCATTTCCACCGTCAGCTTTACGAACATTTACTATATCGTCCGCAAGTTGCACGCGCACGAAACCGCGATACGGGCCTTAAACTGGCTCCGGGCCAGTTTTCGGCCGGTGGCGCTGGATGAGCGGATTTTGAATCAGGCCATCGACGCAGGGTTCAGGGATTTCGAGGATGCGGTTCAGTACTATAGTGCCATCCATGCCGGCGCCAGGTGTCTGGTGACCCGCGACACCGCGCATTTTCCCAAGGACGACCTGTCGGTATTATCTCCCTCGGAATTTCTGGCCGCCTCTTCCTGGGCCTGATACTATACTTTCAAGGAGGATAGTGCCTATGTTCACGCGAAACCGATGCGCCTTGTTGGTTACGATTCTTTTGTGTCTTGGGGTTGGCATGACGTCGGCATCGTCGGCGACCACCTCAACCGCGCCCGCCGAGACGCAGTCGGCCGCCAAGGAGGAGAAGACCAAGGCCCCGTTGCAAGGCGAGGTGGAGAACGCCTCGGCGACCGAGGGGCAGGTGACCGTCGATGGACAGGTACTCGATTATCGCGCGACGGCGGCCAACATGCCCATGAAAGACGAGGAAGGCAAGCTCAAGGCCACCGTTTTCTTCACGGCCTATGAACGGCTCAAGTCCGCTACCAAGGGTGAGGAAAAAGCCGAACGGATGGCGGCCGATCCATATTGTCGTCCGATCACCTTCGTGTTTAACGGCGGACCCGGAGCGGCCTCGGTATGGCTGCATCTGGGGACGGCCGGTCCGCGGCGGATCGCCCTTAAGGAAAACGGGGAAGCGCCCGGGCCGCCCTATCGCCTGATCGACAATCCGTATACCTGGCTGGATGTGACCGATCTGGTGTTCATCGATCCGGTGGGGACGGGTTACAGCCGCCCGGCCGAGGGCCAGAAGGGCTCGGAATTTTACGGCGTGCAGGAGGATATCCAATGGGTGGCTGATTTCATTCGGCTCTACATCACGAAGTACGAGCGTTGGGCCTCGCCGATGTTCCTGGCCGGCGAAAGTTACGGCACCACTCGGGCCGCCGGCCTGTCGGAATATCTGCTTGACCGTTACGGGATCGCCCTCAACGGGATCATCTTTATTTCCACCGTTTTGGATTTCCAAACTCTTCAGGCGGGCAACAGCAACGATCTGCCATACCCGTTATATCTGCCGACCTACACGGCCACCGCCTGGCACCATGGCAAGCTGGCCCCCGACCTGCAGGCCGACCTCCAGAAAACGCTCACCCAGGTCGAGCAGTGGGCGATCAACACGTATCTGGTGGCCTTGACCAAGGGCGACGCGCTGGCCGCCGACCAGCGCAAGCAGGTCTTGCGCATGCTGGCCCGGTTTACCGCACTGCCGGTGACGGTGATCGAGAAATGCAATCTGCGGGTGCCGCCGAGCGTGTTCCAGAAACATTTGCTCGCGGACAAGCGCCAAGTCGTCGGCCGATTCGACTCGCGCATTGTCGGCTTCGACCCTGAACCGATGCGTCCCTGGTCGAGCTACGACCCCAGCCTCTCGCAATACCTTCCCGTATATAGCGCGACCTTCAACGATTATGCCCGGCGCACGCTCAAATATGAAAGCGTGCTGCCTTACGAAGTGCTCTCGGACAAGGTGCGGCCGTGGAATTTCGGCGAGGGCGGGCAGGGGTATCTGTCGGTGGCGGACAACCTGCGGTCGGCCATGGTGAAAAACCCGTCGTTGAAGGCTCTGTTCGCCAGCGGATATTTCGACCTGGCCACGCCGTACTTTGCCGCCGATTTCACCATCAACCGGTTGGACCTGGGCGCCGACTTGCGGGCGAACATCCGGCACACGTATTACCAAGGCGGACACATGTTGTATCATCCGACGGCCGAGCTGGCCGCGTTCAAGGTTGACCTGGCCGAGTTTATCCACGCGGCCTTGCCGAAGCCGTGACCCTTCCAGCGTGGTATAATGGGTACGTATCGTTTGTTTCGGATCGTGAACGAGACCCGTGGGGTTATGACGGAGCGACGGAGAGATGGAGGGAAGGAGAGAGGGAGAGAGGGAGAGAACCTGTATCGTGCATTTTCACTATACACGATCTATTTGTTTATAACACAATATCTTCTCCGTGTCTCCGTGTCTCCGTGGTAAATAGTCCAAGAGACAACGGTCATGCCGGTTTATGAATATCAAGCTCAGGATGCGGAACGCGGCTGCTCGCATTGTCGCGAGCGTTTCGAGGTTCGGCAGTCCATGACCGATGAGCCTTTAACCACCTGCCCGCATTGCGGCGGCGCCGTGCGCCGGTTGATTTCGCTTTGCACGGTCGCGACCGCTCAATCGGCGAAATCCATGCTCAGCGACAAGAACCTCAAGGAGAAAGGCTTCCACAAACTGGTCAATGAAGGCGGCGGAAAATTCCGCAAGACGGTGTAACCCCCCGCCTCATAAGGCGACATGGAGTCCCAGAGGTAGTTTGATCCATTCTTACGGCCAGTTGACGGCCATGCGGTCCACGTTTCCGACCTGATAAGGCGAAACACGAACCGGAGTACTGTAACCCGTTATTACTCTTGCATAACCAGTCCTGACGGATGGATTGGAGTTTGGCCCCCATTGAATGTTTCGTTCAGACGCGGTCCAGCCTGTCGCCTGAGCAAATCGCGCCGAGCCATCGGCGAAAGCGATGTTAATACCGCCATTTTTACCGTGCCGGCGATATGGCACCAAGGCGGTCCAACTCGTGGCATTTTCCAGGAACGGACCTATCAATCCGTATTGCTTGTCCGTCTTCAAGGCCAGGGTGGGATAGGACCACTCCCAGAAGCTCCCCGAACCAAAATTGGCCGCATATCTTTGGGGGACATTCTCGTCCGCATATTCGTTTCCCCCGTCGCAAAACATCATCACCTCGCTCGGCCGCTTGATTCTATCCAACTGGCCGGAAAGTTTTGGGGAATAACCGCCGTAGCCCTTGTCCCAGATATTATCCTCGGGATTATTGCCGGTCTCTGGCGAACCTGTATCCGTTTCGCTGATCGGCCACTGTTCGCCGGCCGCTCGCCGTGCGTGTTTGCTGACTCCGAAAAGGTCGCCGTTAAAGGCGTAGGACACCACCATGTGATAGACATGCG
>CAZXSA010000349.1:0-4402 GCA_964642815.1 uncultured Planctomycetales bacterium
CTGTTTCGTACTGGTTTCGATCAGAAGCCGGGTCTGCTGGTCGCACGCTTCGGTTGCGGTCCGGGTCTCGGCGACCTGTTCGCGAGCGGCCTGAACGGCCTCCATCAACACCTGACGTTGTTCCGCGCCCTTCTGGGTCGAAACAGCCGTCTGGTCGCGCAGCGAGGCGGTCATCTCCGCGACCGCCCGCAGATCATTTCCTTCCTCCCGGAGCCGTTCAAGCAACCCATCCATTTCCCTGGCCCGTTGCTCCAGCGCGTTCATGGCTTCCGGGCCACATACAACGGCCGCCTGCCGGCAGCATTCGATCAACCGGTTCGTGGCCGGCTCGGCTTCACGAAGCATCGCTTCCAGCGTCCGGGTCTGCTGGTCCGCCGACGCGGTCGCCGCTTCGGCCGCACCGATGCGCTCCTGTAAGATACGGCAACGCTGTCGTGTCTCCTCGGCGAAGTTCTCGGCCGTGTTTTCCACCTCCATCATCCGACGGCTCAGATTCCGGGCCTGGGTATCGGCCTGCTCGTCGAGGCCGCGGGCAATCTGCCGGGCGTCATTGATCTGTTGTTCCAAAAGGTGAAGATTTCTTTCGATATCCGCGCAAGCTGCTTCCGCCCTGCGGGTCTGCTCGGCGGTCGCCGCCGTTCCGGTTTGCAACACGCCGCGGGCCTGCTCGATCTGACGATCCAGATCCGTTCGCATCTCAGCGCAGCGGGTGGAAACCTCCGTCGTTAATTGGCGCACCTGTTGTTGTGCATCGTTCAGGGTTTGCAGCGCCGCCGGACCACAAGAGGCCATCGCGGTTTCATACAGTTTCGCCAACCGCTCGGACGCCGCCTGGACTTCACGCATCCGCGTGTTCAGCAGGACGGTGTGCTCCTCAACCTGGGCCGAAAGCCGGTCGGGCAGATTTTCAATGTGATCGACCCGGCTCTGCCATTGCCGACTCTGCTCAATGATCTGGCCGGTCAACTGCTCCGAGGCCGACCGGGCCTGTTCCTGCAGGAAACTCGCCTGCTCGGAAACCTGCCGGATCAACCTGCTTAACGTGGACTCGGCGGCCTGCGTCGCCGAGGCCAAATCCTGTTCCTGTCGCCCCGCCGTGGCGATTTTCTCATCCAACCGATGCGTGCAACTCAAGGCTTCCGACAAAACGGTGTCGGCCTGGCGCAAGATGTCGCTCAAATGCTCGGCCCGCCGATCGCTCTCGCCGAGCACCACGCGGAGCGCGCCCAATCTTTCCTCCAAACGCCCCACAAGCGTCGCGAATTTTTCATTCTCGACCGAGACCGCTTGCTGACAGGCCTCGGCCTTCGTGGTGACATCGATCAGCGTCCGCTCACGGTGGCTCGCTCCGTCCACGGCATCAGCCAGCCGGACAACCATGTCCCGGGCGTCGGGCAGGATCTTTTCGGCCTGGCAACGCAAGGCTTCGAGCGATTGCCGCCCGTCGCATACAAAACGCTCCAGCGACCGGGCGCAGCGCTCCGCCTGTTCCATCAAGATGGCGATGCGCTGGGCGGCCGACGCGCTCTGTTCGGTGGTCAACCGGGCCTTCTCGGATTCCTCGCGAACGCTGGCGGTGACCACCCGCACTTTCTGAATCGCCTCCTCGATTTCCCGTGCCGCTCGATCGCGATTGGCATTCAACTCCGTGGAAACGGCCAGCACCTGTTCGATCTGCCCCTTGACCTCCCGGGCGATCGATTCAGATGCGCCGCGGTTCTGTTCGCTCGCCTGGGCCAAGGCCTCAACCCGCTGCTCGAATTCCCGCAGGCGTTCCCGGTATTTCTCATCGAGTTGCCGGGCCTGTTCGTGGTGGCGCTCGTTAAGGTCGCTGATTTTCCGGTTAAGCTCCTGCACGATACCGTCGGCGCTGTCCTTGGCTTTGCGCAAGCGAGCCACGACCCGCCGACCGTCCGTCAACGCATGGTCGAAACTGGCGAGGCCTTCCCGGGAAGCCTGCCGGGCATCGGTGGTACTCCGCCGAACCTGCTCCAATTCCTCCAGGGTACCCGAGAGCTTGCTCAATAGATCGTGGACCTCATCGGATCGCCGAGAGGCATGCCGCGTCGCTTCCTCCAACCGGTCGACCACCTCGGACCCACGGTGCAAGGCCTCGGTCAACTGCTGGCTCAGGTTATTACCCAGGATGAGTTGGGTCTCACTAGGGGCGGCAAAAGGCGGTGGCGACGGGGCTGGCACATTCGGCAAGGCGCCGCCGGTCAAAACCGTGGGTTGCATCGCTTCATTGACCGGAGCCTTTTCGACCGATACCGGATTCACGATCTGCAACGACATCATTTCGTTGATGCAATTATTGACCATCGTCCGATCGATCGCCTTCAAACCCGCGCTGTAGGCGGCCAAAAGAGCGTTGTCGGCGATTTGATTGATCATTCGGGGCAACCCGCCGGACCGGTCATGGATCAGATCAACCGCCTCGTCCGTAAACAGTTGCTTGTCCCCCACGCCGGCGACGGCCAGACGATGCCGCAGGTAATGCCGGGTCTGGTCGCGCTGCAGCGGCTTGAGTTGGCAGGAACAGAAAATCCGCTGGCGAAGCTGTTCGAGATGCGGATGCTGAAGCGTGCGGGCCAGTTGCGGCTGGCCGGTCAAAACGATTTGCAGAAGCTTGGCCGAGTCCTTCTCCATATTGCCCAGCATGCGCAGGTGCTCGAGCGTCTCGGAACTCATGTTCTGGGCTTCGTCGATCAAGGCCACGACGCAGCGGTTCTCGTCGTAACGGGCTTCCAGAAAACCGCGTAAACGATCCAGCAGTTCACCGGTGGTGTGTCCATGACGGCAGCGAATGCCGAATTCGCGACAGAGCGTGATGAAAAGTTCGTGGCCGTTCTCCGGTGTATGCAGCACGGTAGCCGTCTCGGCATCGTGCCGTAACGCGCGTAATAACATCAGGCCAAGCAGCGTTTTTCCACTGCCCGGCTGGCCCGTAACCACCGTAATGCCGCGCCGCTGGGAGACGCCATAAATCAGGGCGGCCAGGGCCTCCTCGTGTTCCGCCGTCTTATAAAAAAACAGCGGATCGGCCGTATTGGCGAACGGCATGCGTTCGAATCCAAAGTACTCTCGGTACATGAATACAGACCCTCAGCAAGGACCGATATCAGATCTGTTCATCGGCCAATGCAAGAGGCAACCGAAGTTATTAGACGTTGAGAATATCCACCCGGAGGGGGTGGGAAATGTCAAAATCACGCAAATAACGCATGGCGCGGGCTTTAGCGTACCGAGTTCCTCGTCAGCCAACCGGCCGAAATCAGCTATCTTCCGTCCGATAATCGCCTCGGAACCGACTTGCCCCGTATGATTCAGCCGGGTAAAAACAAACCATCGCCAGGCCGATTCGACCCGGCGATGATTGGTTTGTTCGAAAGTTCCTGATGAACGAAATCAGACGCCCATCATGCCCGACAGCAAACCTGAAACCAGCGTGGGAATCAGGCTGGCCATCAATGACGAGACAATGGCGTCGCATCCGGTGGTCTGCAACAACGTTCCACCACAAAGCAACACAAAGCACACTTTTTTCATATTACTCCGACTCATAATCGGCTCCTTGAAAGAGTTGGACGCTACGAACCGCTGACCATTCCACCGATCACCGCGCCAAGACCGGTCCATAGGTTAATATCGGCTATTTTCAGGATTCGCCCCTTGCGATTCCCTTAAATTCTTCTCCTACCGTCGTTCCCGGCGACGCAACCAAAGTCACACTCCCCTATTGATTGGTATTTGTTGTTGTCGTATTCGTATCCGTCGTCGTGGTCGTGGCCGTTTCCGTACCGGCACAAGCACCGGGAATCGTGCAAGTCGGATCAATATCCCAGTTGGGGAAGCGGTCGATAAACAACCAATCATATTCGTATGGATCGCAATTCAACAACGTGCCGCAGGGATTGAAATTGGAGGCAATGTCCTTCAACCCGCCGCAATTCAAAGCATTCACCATGCCCCCGAGGGTCAAAGCCAAGAGGAAGCGCCAAATCGTTCGCTGGATCTTTACTGATCGCATAAATTCGCCTTGCCTTATTATCAACCCCGCGTCTTGATTCGTCTCGGATCAATCCGTGATATTTCCCAAATTCGGTCAACCATCCCTATTGATTCTGGGTTTGGGTATCCTGCTGCTGGGTCGTCGTATCCGTTTCTTCCACGACCGGAACCACGCAATCCGCCAACAGCGGGTTTGTCCCGCACGGATCGAACGCGCCACCCGCCCACGGCTCGTCGCAATCGAAGATGTAACATTCATCGATGGCGTCCTGGAGACCGTTGGCCCAGTATTGCTGGCAACTCGAGTTAAAACCTACGTTACCAAACCCTCCGATCGTCGTGTCGTCGCGAATATACCATGGCATACCCAAAAGGCTGGCCCCGCTGACCA
>CAZXSA010000350.1:0-4380 GCA_964642815.1 uncultured Planctomycetales bacterium
TGTTCGAGGAACAACTGCAACGTATTCCGCCGCAGGGTATCCAGCAGCGAAATCGACTGCATGTTCGTGCTGACACGAACAATATTGATGGGAGTCACCGCCATAACGTTATCTCAGCTCTCGAATGGCCGCGGACCGTCGTGGCCGGGTCCGGCCAAAATTCCCGTTTCGCCTATCCCAACAATCCCAACAACTCTTTAATCAATTCATCCACCGTCGTGGCATACCGGGCCGCGCCTTGAAACGAACGTTGCAGCCGCATCAACGAGATGGTCTCTTCATCCAGGTTGACCCCGCTGACGGATTCGCGCTGCGAAGTCAGCCCCATCGTGATGGCATCGGCGGCATCGACGGCGGCCATCGCCGCCGAACCCTTCACCGCGATCCGGGTCGCGATCGTGTTATAGAAATCGTTCAGACTCTGCCCGCCGAGTCCGGACAGCTTGTCCGTCGCCAAGTTGGCCATCGTCGCCGCGTTGGAGCCGTCACCCGGACCGCCACCCTGCCCGGCGGCCAGCAACTGGGCCCCGCCCTTCGCCGTCAGCAAGGAGTTAATACCGATATCCGAACCATCGCGCCCGCTGAAAAACGTGTTGATCCCCAACGCGGCCAGAACATTCGACGTGTCCTCCGCGAGGTAGATCTCGAAACCGTTGTCCGCCGTGATTTTCAACCGATTATCCGAGGTCGCGATGGCCGTCACGTTCCCAACCGCGTTGAGTTTGGCGGCCAGGGATTCCAGCGACTCGTCCGCTCCAATGCCGTCCAGATCGACCGTGATGGTCGTCACGATGCTCGTCCCGGTGGACGTGTCCAGGACCTTGACAAGAAACGATCCGTTGCTCGGAACCAGATCGAGGCCCGCATTCGCGCTGTTCAGGGCGGCGGCCGAGTCGAGCACGTCAAACGTACCCAAAACCGTGCTATAACCCTTCAACCCGCTGCCGCTGGCATGAACCTTGTTCACCTCGCTGATTAACGCCTGGGCCAGGCTGTTCAAATCGTCGACGAAACCCAGCACGTGCTCTTCCCGGGCGGTAATCAAGCCGGCGATTTTCCCGCCGGTCATGCTCACCATCCCATTGTTGTCCGCGAACCGCACCACCACTTTCGGATCCTGGTCGGCCGTCTCCAAGGTGGTGGTTAATCCGCGATTCAGGCCGCCCTGGATGAGCGGTTCGTTGCCGATATAAACATTGACTCCCCCGTCGGGTTGCTCGCGAACCTGGATTTGCACCAATCCCGACAATTCGCGGAGCAGGGAATCCCGCTGATCGCGGAGCGCGTTGGCCCCGCCCACGCTCGAATTTTCCAGGGCCGTGATCTGCACGTTCAAGGCGGCGATGGCGTCGGCCAACTCGTTCGCCCGGTGCGTCGAATCCTCGATCAAGGTGTTCAGTTCGTCGCGCAGTCCGAGGGCGTCTTGTCGCTGACGTTGAATTTCGTTCGCCAACGTTTCGCCGGCCACCAGCACCATCTGCCGGGTGCTTTCCTCTTCCGGAGCGTTTTGCAGGTTGCTCCAGGCGTTAAAGAAATTCTGCAGCAACGTGGACAAATCCGAATCGGACAATTCGTTCAGAATGGACTCGATGCGTCCTAGAACCTGCTGCTCGGCCAACACCCCGGCCTGGTCGCCCAACGCGATGCGCAAGCGGTTTTCCAGAGTTTCGTCGACATTGCGGCGTAAGCCGGTCAAGGCCACGCCCCCGCCGGGAGCGTATCCTTCCGGAAGCGTGATCCCGGTAACCGGTGTCAACACCGCCGTCTGACGCACGTACGAATCGCTGCCGGCGTTCGAGATGTTGTTGCCCACCACTTGCAACGCGCTTTGGTAGGCGAGCAACGCGCTTCGGCCGATTTGTAAGGCACCCGTAACCAGACTCATGACTAACCCACCGCCTCGAAAACGCAGGAAGACGTCGTCCCCTGCCGCCGACCATTACGCAAATAGCCCTCGCCGGAAGGTACTCCGGTGGTCATCACCGCCAGAATGTGACCCAGATGCTCGAGCATGACCTGAGTCACCAGGGTCATGGTGACTCGCATCCGTTCGATCTCCCCGACCGTCTTACGCAGACCGACCGCCGCGGTCAGCAATTGACTGCGGTATGGCTCGGCAAGCTCCGCGGCCATTTCGTCAAGCTTGATCCTCGCCCGGCGTTCCTCCGACCAACCCAGTTGCACGGCGATATGCCGACAGAGCTGGCGACGCAGGCCCTCCCGCTCGGTGAGCCGCTCCACCAGTAACTTCTCGCGGGCGGTGATCGACTGGATTTTTGCGCTGTCCGCCTGGCGGGCCCCGACCAGCTTGTTCCGCAAATGCATGGCCAACTCGCCGTGCAGGTCCAATAGTTCCCCCATCAGCCGGACCAGGTCGCGGGCCAGTTTGTCCATATCCGGTTGCCGCATGTTCACCTTACTCTCCATGACCGTCCGCCCTGAGATACCGCGTGTAATAGTCCGTTATCTGGTCGGCCAACCCACCACGCAGGCCCTGGCCCGCCCGCCGGGAAAGCTCCATGTTCAACTGGCCGCGAAATAACTCCTCGCCGCGGCCGCCGTGGGCGAAATCCGCCTTGAACGGATTGTCCTGGGCGATCTTGAGCATCTGACCGAAGAATGTGACGCCGACCATCTCGCCTACCGTCGCGCGCAGTTGACTGACCTGCTTTTGCCGGGCGGCCTGTGCCACCGTCGACAGGGTCGCGTCCTGGATGGAGATACTCATGTCGCTCATGGTCTCGACTCCACGCCCGATACGCGGGCGGCTGGCTCATCGCTCCTACTGCTCCACCACGAGATTCGCGTGAAGCTTGCCCATTTCATGCAAGCGCTCGATGATCGTGATCTTCTCCGTTGCCGGCACCTTCAACTGGCTCAGGGCCTCCAAAAGATTCTGCAATTTCATCCCCCCCTTGCCGGACGGATCCAAGGCCGCCCAATCGCGAACCTCGACCCGGGGGACTTCCTCCGTCGCCGGCGGCGTGGGTACGACCGTCGTAATGGTCAATCCCTTGTGCGTGATGACCGTCGGGGAAATCTCCACGTCGCCGCTGATGATGATGGTCCCGCTCTTGCGATGAATGCTCACCCGAGCCTCGGTGTAAGGCATCTGCACCGGCAATGCCTCCAGCCGGGCCACGAATTGCGCGGGGTTGGCCCGCTCGGCCGCCGGCACGCGAACCATCACCGTCCGCGGATCGAAGGCCCGGGCGATCTGCGAGCTGACGCTGCCGGCCATGGTTTCCAGCAGGGTCTCGTTTTCGTTGATGGCCTGGGCGATCATGTAGGCCACGCGAAACTCCGCATGGCCGGGGTTAATTACAAAAGTGATGTAAGGCTCGTCAGGCTGAATCCAGTTGGTAAGGAAAGGATCCCCGCCGGTCTGTCCGTCCAGCAATTCACGGCCTTTCACGATATAACTATGAATCCAGTTACGCTCCAGGGTGGCGCCTTTGACGATTCGTCCCTGGGTCTGGATATCCTCGCTCTCGATCACGAGGGGACCGGCCCCGAACGCCCAGATCCGGTCATCGTCGGGATTCGGCCCGATCAGCGGCGTGGGCAACAAGCGGCCGCCCTTAAGACTCTTGGCCGCCCCGGTGCTGCTGACCGTCAGATCCACCGATTCCCCCTCGCGCACTCCATTCCGCGACAACACCGCCTCGACGTAGACAATGGCCACGTTCTTGGCGTTCTTCAGCTCATCCTGAACCATCACCGGGTTGGCGAAGTATTCATGCACTCTGGCCAGGGCCCGCACGGTCGGCGCATGCTTGCCACCGTCGCCCGTTCCGTTCAAACCCACCACCAGGCCCCAGCCTTCCAGACGGTTGATCCGGGCGCCCTGCAAATGGGTGATGTCGCTGATTTTGACCTCCGCCCACGCCGTCCCCGACGCGAACCAGGCGACCATCAGCGCCTTCCACCAGGTTGTCCGTAACCGCTCGTACATATCGCTTTCCTCGTTGCGTCCCGCCCTAGCCGTCACAGCGGCTTAATGAAATCCAATATCCGGGGAATCCAGCCCCGGGTTGTCGCGTCCCGCACCGCGCCCTTGTTCTGCACATCGAGAACCATCTCGGCGATCTGCGTGCTCATGATCGTATTGTCCGGCGTGACATCCTCGCTTCGGCACACGCCGGTCAAGGTGATGTTGGCGACCTCCTCGTCGTGCTTGCGGGTATGCGTGGCCTCCAGGACGAGGTTGCCGTTCGGCTTGACGTCGATGATCTTCGCCGTGATCCGCGTGGAGAATTTATCCGAGTAATCGCTCGATCCGTCGGTTTCGTACTTGTGCTTCAGGTCGAATTTCGAGCCCGGCTTGCCATTGGACAAATGATCCTCGCCCAGCTTGCAATCGGGATAAAACCGGAACCA
>CAZXSA010000351.1:0-4342 GCA_964642815.1 uncultured Planctomycetales bacterium
CCAGCGACGGCAAGGTGCATTGCGTGCGGGCGGATATCGGCCGATACCTCTGGGTTCAGCAGGTGATCGGCAAGACGGACACCTTTTGGCCGCCGGCGGTTTATCCGGCCTCGTGGGGTGACGAACTGGGCGGCGAGGCCGTCGCCTTTACCCGCCTCAACGATGTGATTTTCCTTCACCCCGCAAGCGGCACCAAGCTCGGCACCCGTAAAGGCGAAAGCGTCAATAAGGCCGGCGCGGTTCTGGGACCAAACGCTATCTATACGGTCGAACTCGACAAGCGCTTGAGCAAATACGATATCGAGGGCAAATTCCTGGATTGGCAGATTCGCAGCAATGATCTATTCCACATTTCCCCCCTCTATCTGGCCGACCGGGACCAGTTGGTTTTTGCCGACGATCAGGGACGGGTTGCCTCGGCCAAAGGAACGAACAAGGTGGAAATCTTCGATCACCAGGTGGAAGGCCGCCCGCGCGGCTGGCTGGCCGGCGACACCGAGGGGATTTATTTGGTCACGGATCGGAATTTGTTTTTTCAACTCGATCGCCAGACGGGCGAGACCCTGTGGAAATATTACCTGACGGCCGCCCCCGACGGCGGGCCGGTGGTCAGCGAAAAACATATTTACCAGGCATTGGTTCCGGCCGGCGTGGTTCAGATCAATAAGAGCCAGCGGCGCGCCGGCTGGCAGATCAACCAAGCGCGGCGGTTCCTGGCCGAATGGCCCCGGCATGTGGTCCTGTTAAGCACCAACCATCAGCTTCTGTTCGTCGAGCCGTTGAGCGGACAAGTCGAACGAGTAACCGACCTCGGCGAGGCCTGCGACGGCATCAGTAACGTGGTCAACGATACCGTGTTCGTGACCACCCGCAATGGGACCATCCGCTGCCTTCGGCCGCTCAACGCTGAACCACTGACGGTCGCCGATTTCAGGAATAAGCTGATGGCCACAACCCAAAAAGCCGAGCCGCCGTCCGATGAACCTTCCGAACCGACCCCCGAACCCGAACAACCCTGACCGCGCGAAGCAAAATATTATTCTAATATTTAACTCCGTGCCTCTGCGCGAGGCATATTATTCTCCGCGCCTCTGCGTCTCTGCGCGAGGCATCCCCGCACCGGTAAAGCCCCGTCCCTTTCTCATCAATCAATAAATCTCTGCGGCTCTGCGTCTCCGCGCGAGGCATCCCCGCATCGGGAAAGGCCGCATCGATCCCCTTCACGGCTTGTGCAGAAACCCCACCGTCGATTCCATGATCCGCTCGTGCAACCGGCGTGGGATTTGCTCGGCCGTCTGGCTTTGCAGATCCTCCAGATTGGCCCGGCAAAACCGGCAACCGAGCCGATCCAGATGGAAGGCCACATACTCGCGCCAAGGTGCTTCGAGCGTACCCAACAGATACGCCCCGATCGTGCTGCGTTTCAGGCAACTGAGCCGCTGCTCCTGCCATATTTCGCTGAGCAGCGAATCCGGAGGGTCGGCGGATGACTCGGTGGACGGCGATTCGCCGAGCTGCTCGTGAATCTGCTTGAGGCAACGGTGCTTGATCAGAGCGACGTGGTTTTCGCTGACTTCGGTATGCCTGGCAATGTCACGGTTCCGCAACTGGCAGTAAAAGAGCATCTCGACAATCCGCAGATCGCGAAAATTGAGGCTCTTTTTATAGTGATTAATCAACTCCGTTAGAGCGACGGCCAAAACTTGCCGCTGCGTTTGATGGTCCTCGGCACGGCGGGCGTACCAACTGGCGGTCAGATCGTCGGCGGGGATTACGCCAAGGGGGTCGCTTGCTTTTTCGGTGTTGCCCTCGGCGACGATGTCCTGCAACAAACAGACGTTTAACCGGCGGGAGCGGTACCAGGAGGCAATCTTGTTGCGGCAGATGGTGAACAAGTAAGTTTCCAGGCCGGCCTGCTCCTGGAAATTGGCCAGGGCTTTCAGGAAACTGATGAACGTCTCCTGTACGAGGTCCTCGGCCTCGGCCGCGCGCGGCAGACGCCCACGGGCGAAGGCCAGCAGCCTTCCCTCATAACGCTCCACCAACTGGGCCCACCCGTCCGCGCTTCCCCGGCGGATCTGCTCCAGCAGGTACTTATCCGCGGCGTTCAATTCATCCATGATTCATAGTGTACCTATTTTGAAAACGAGGGGGAGAGGGGGCGACCCGGAGATGGGGAGAGACCGGAAACCGGTGTGGCACCGGCGTCTCGCCGGTGTACGTCAAGCCCAGGAGTCCTGCGATGTAGGGTTTACAAGACATTCTCATTACCCGCCCGGCCCTATCTCCCTCTCCCCCTCTCCCTCTCTTGTGCATTCCGCGATGCCCTCCCGTCTTATGCATATTTGAGTACCAGCAAAACCCCCGCGACCACGATCACTACCCCCGCCACCCGCAATGACCACACGTAATACCCCCGCGTGGCCGCGTTCAGGAACAGGTAGACCACGGTGATGAGCAGAATCATGCCGGCGATGGAAGCGATATGCGTCAGGAGTTTCGTTCTTCGGGCTTCACGCAGAGAGGCATTCGCTTCACTTACGATCTCCAGCACCACCGCCTGTGCCGGAACATCCAGCAGCAAAGCCTGACGATAAACCCTCCCGTAAGGCCGATTGAAACTTTGGGTGAACCGATCCTTGATAAGTGGTCTATTATGCGGAGCTCCCTCCTGGACGTAGCCGGGGGCCAACGGTTCGTCCATCGGGCCGCTCTGTAATAACGATGTGACTGCCGCCCGAAATGGCTCCCGATCCGTGGCATTCCGTATTTGGACCAGGCCCCGCCTTCGCGCCTCGTCCTCGATCCTGTCCACCACATGATTCAGCGCCTGTCTTTCGGCTTCTTCTCTGGTGGCATAAAGTCCTTGCGAATGAACCATCCGACCTGACGGATCATGATGCGCGGAATACGACACGCTGTCGTAGGATTCTTCCACCCAAGGTTTCTCAGAGAAACGCGATCGATACCTGACGGTGTTATCCCGATAACTTAAATCTACTTGAATGAATTGAACCTCGATTGCCGTATCGCGAGTCAGTTCAGGATTTGAAACTTGCAGAATAGGCTGTTCGGGTGAAACGGGGGGATTGTTTTCATTTCCGAGTATGTCCACTTTGCCGATGGGCAGATACCGTTCCAGGGCGAAGGCCAGGGCAGCCCCGTATTCGCGACTAACCCGGTCAACATACATCATCAACACCGGATGCGGAGGGAGTTCCTCCTTGTCCGCCATTTGCGACCAGAGCTGTTTGGCCGCGAACAACCCGGCCGATACCGCCGACGGATAAATATCCGCCTCGAACTCGAAGTCCGCGCTGGGCTTCCATTCAATGCTGGGCAGAGTGATCGGTTGCCCATTTTCTGATGTCTTCGCCTCATCAACGACCGCCACCGAACGGGAATAACCATGTCCGTCCGATTTCATACGACTGGCGGTGACTGAGGTTTGATGGATCGATTCGGACGGCCATAACCATAACGAGACCCAGAATAGCCCCATAAGCGCCAAACCGCCGACGAAGCCAAGAATCCATAAGACACTTTTTCGGCGTAACAGGACCAAAATCAAAATTGCGATCAGCGTAATAATCGTTAGTAATACAAGCCATGGCAACAGTGAAATATACAACTCGGTTCTATCACTTAATGGATTGGTATCCACGATATAATCCGTATCCGCGCTGGGCTTCCATTCCATGTCAACTACATTGCTCGGTAGCCCGCTTTCCGATGTTTTGACCTCATCCATAACCGTTACCGAACGGGAATATTCCCGCCCGTCGGATTCCACGCGATTCGCGGTTACCGCGATTTGGCTCACTCGTGTACCTCGTATATACGGGAATGAAACCAGGAACAGTAACGCAATCGCCACACTACCTGCTCCGATGACACCTATAACCCATAAGACGGACTTGGACCCGTACCTTTTAATCATCAGGGCGGTTAAGGCCATGAAAAGGATTATGATGACCCATTCAAGTATAGACATCGCTTATACTCCTTTATCGCCCGCATTGTGCGGGAGATAGTCTTCTCGTCGCGGCCCCCAAAGCAGCATTCTCGCCGCCCGTCGCATACACTATTGGCCATCCCACCACGTCCGATGTGGCATGTTTATTCTGCCTTCGTCCCTCGCTAGCGCTTCGGGCTGGCATTCCCTCGCTTGCGCTTCGGGCTGGCACACGGTATGGAATGCCAGCCCGCAGCGCGAGCGAGGGACAACCTCTCGACATCAAGTGCCTCATCGTCGCTCATATCCAATTCTCGGACACAAGTAACCCCGCCAGCCCGACTCGTGCTACGCAGCGAAGTGCTGCTTCGCAGAGTAGCAAGCGCT
>CAZXSA010000352.1:0-4326 GCA_964642815.1 uncultured Planctomycetales bacterium
GCCAGACCGGTGGCGTTTTTCTTCTTGACCAGTTCAACAAACTGAGGACCGAAATGCCCTTTGTGCCAGCAGGCAAAATTGAGCGGGAACAGAATGCTGTCGAAATCGTAACGTTCCATGGCCGCCCTGGCCGCTTCAAAGGTATGGGCGGAAAAACCGAGGTGACGAACCTGCCCGATGCGCTTGGCTTCCAGAAAAACCTCCATGGCCCCGCCTTTGCGAAAGGCCGCGTCCACATCCTCGACCACGCGGCCAATACCGTGCATCTGGTACAGATCGAGGTGGTCAGTCCGGAGACGCCGAAGCGATTCCTTCAGTTCCGCGGCGGCGCCTTGCGCATCGCGCCGGGCCGTCTTGCACGCCAGGAAAGCGTTTTTACGATACGGTTTGAGGGCCGGCCCGAGCTTAATCTCCGCATCCTTGTAACCGGGGGCCACGTCAAAATAATTCACCCCGCGTTCGACAGCCTCGGCCACGATGCGATTGGCTCGTTCCTGCTCGATCTCCATGACCACGATTCCGCCCAAGCCGACGATGGAGATACGATCACCGTCACGGCCGTAAGGTCGTCGAGCCAGTAACGCGGGGTTACTGGAGGCCGGCCTGGAGACCGCCGGATCGGCCGCACGAGTTTCGGAGAAGATTCGTCCGGCCACCGTTACCGCCGTCCCGGCTACCGTAGATTTTATAAAATCACGCCGATTCACGAGCTTGCTTCCTATGCATGAGGGAAAATGGGCGCCAGGTTGGCGGCCAGGGCTTGGACCTGTTTATCCTCTTGTTCCGTGAGAGGCGTAAAACGACAGGCCTCCTCGACAACGGCCTGGAACAGGTCCAGATGGCCGGGGGGAATGGCCGCCGTGATCGGCTGGCTCAAAGTAAATCGAACACCGAGGGTCAGTTCGGCCGCATCGGTAACCGGCTGGTACCAGCATTTGTTGTACGTGGCTCGTTGCGGGTCGTTTTCCGGCCAGCGCTGCCGGGCCCCGATTTTCAAGGCCAGCAGGTTGGCGTTTTTCTTCTTGGCCAGTTCCACGAAGCGCGGTCCGAAGTCGCCCTTATACCAACACGCGAAATTCAGCGGGAACAGTATGGACTCGAAATCATGGCGATCCATGGCCGCCTCGGCCGCTTCGTAGGTGTGCGCGGAGAAACCCAGATGACGGATGCGCCCATCCTTTTTCGCCTGGATCAGGAAATCCATTAACCCGCCCTTGGTAAAAACAGCGTCCACGTCTTTTTTCACATCCGCGATGGCGTGCAACTGGTACAGATCGAAGTGATCGGTTTTAAGGCGTTCGAGCGAGCGCTTGAATTCCGTCTCGCCCTTGTCACGGCCACGCTCGGCGGTCTTGCAGGCCAGGAACGATCGCCGACGAAAAGGCTGTAGGGCGGGGCCCAGCTTGATTTCCGCCTCACCGTTACCGTAACTGGGGGCCACATCGAAATAGTTGACCCCGCGTTCGACGGCCTGGGCCACGGCGCGGTCGGCCTGCTCCTGGGTCAACCCCATCAGCACGATTCCTCCCAGGCCGACGATCGAAAGGGATTCACCCTCTCGGCCGAACGGACGCCGGGCCAGGGTAGCCGGCGCGGTGCTCGGGCGACTGGTCGGCGGTGCCGTTTCGGCCGCCGAAAGCTCGGGTACAAGATGGTTCACCGCCGCCGCCGCGGTGGTCCACGTGGCGGTCTTCAACAGTTCGCGTCGATTCATGACGTTTCGCTCCTTGATAAGGTGCCGAGGCGACTGACGAAGCGTGGAAACTGCTTTCATTGTAGACAAGCCGGCCGTTATCCGCCACCCTGTATCCCTTTAATTATTACGTGTTTACGGCCGGATTGGCGGCCGCTTGATTTATCCGTCGCCGATCCTTAGCTTAAGGCCATTTGAACGACGGACAGACCAGCGAAATGATTGCCCGCGTGGGCATCGGGACCGATCTGCATCGGCTGGCCGACGGCCGCCCCTTGCTGCTGGGCCACGTTCGCGTCGACCACCGGCAAGGGCTTGTCGGACACAGCGACGGCGATGTCGTGTTGCACGCGATCATCGACGCGATTGCCGGGGCGGCCGGGCTGCCCGACATCGGCGAAATGTTCCCCGACACGGATCCGGCGTATAAGGACGCCGACAGCGGGCTACTGCTTGAGCGGACGATGCAGGCCGCCCGGCAGCGCGGCTGGGACGTCGTGAATCTGGACGTGGTGGTCCACGCGGAACGACCAAGGCTGAGCGGCCACAAGGCGGCGATCCAGGCCGAAGTAGCCCGCCTGCTGGCGATCGATGCCGAGCGGGTCAGCATCAAGGCCAAGACCGGCGAGGGGCTCGACGCCGTCGGCCGGGGAGAGGCCATCGGTTGCACGGCCGTCGTGGGGATGAAGAGAATCTGACGAGGAAAGATATGTCGCTGAAAGTATTCAATACGCTGACGCAGAAAAAAGAAATGTTCGAGCCGGTGATCCCGGGCAAGGTGGGCATGTATGTATGCGGCCCGACCGTCTACAAGCCAAGCCATATCGGCCACGCCGTCGGCCCGGTGATTTTCGATACCATCAAACGCTACCTGCAATACAAGGGTTACAAAGTCACCTGGGTGGTCAATATCACCGACGTGGAGGATAAACTGATCGCCGAGGCCAAGGCCCAGGGTTGCGGGGTCAAGAGTCTGGCCGAGCGGATCACGGCGAATTACCTCGAGGCCATGAAGGAGCTGAACGTCACCGGCATCGATCACCTGCCCAAGGCCAGCGAGTATATCGACGGCATCATCCGCATGTGCGAGCGACTCATTGCCAAGGGGGCCGCCTACGTGGTCAAGGGCGATATCTATTTCGACGTATCCGCCGACGCCGATTACGGCAAGCTTTCGCACCGCAAGGCCGAGGACCAGCAGTCCGGCACCCGCGATCTGGCCGGCGAGGAGAAGCGCAACCCCAACGACTTCGCCCTGTGGAAGGCGGCCAAGCCGGAGGAGCCCGACGAAGTCAAATTCGATTCTCCGTGGGGCCCGGGCCGGCCCGGCTGGCACATCGAATGTTCGGTCATGAGCAGCGCGTTGCTTGGCGAGACCTTCGATATTCACGGCGGGGGCATGGACCTGATCTTCCCGCACCACGAGAACGAGATCGCCCAGTCGGAAACGTGCCACGACAAGCCCTTCGCCAAGTACTGGCTGCACAACGGCCTGACCCGTTTCAACACCAAGAAGATCAGCAAGTCCGACACCGAGATGGCCAAGCGGATGAACGAGCTGGTCCTGAGCAACCTGCTCAAGAAGTATCCGGGCGAGTTGCTGCGGTTCTTTATCCTCAGCACGCAGTATCGCCGCCCGATCGAATTCTCCGACGAGGAACTGGCGGCCAAGAGCAAGGGGTTGGACGCCTTTTATCGGTTGTTCGAGCGCATCGAGCGCGTCGCCGGCGATCCCTATGCCGGTGGGCCGACCCTGGACGAACTGCACGCGACGGCGACGACCGAACCGGAGAAAAATTTCGTCCGCGAGGTGCTCGATCTGCGCGTGCGGTTCCTCGAGGACATGGACGACGATTTCAATACCGGCGGAGCGACGGGCACGTTGTTCGAGATGGTGACGGCCATCAATCGCTTCATGGACACCCAAAACCTGGAGAGCGGCGGGGACGAGCGGACGAAAAAGCTGGCCGCCGCCGCGGTCCAGACCCTGCGCGACCTGGCCCGGATTCTGGGGTTGTTCGAGCAACGCCCCCGCCGCGTCGAAATGGAAGACCGGTTGGCTCACGATTTGATGGACATCATGATCCGCGTGCGTGCCGAGGCCCGTAAGAGTAAACAATATGCCTTGTCCGACATGATCCGCGACCAGTTGGCGGCCATCGGCGTGACCCTCGAGGATCGGCCGGACGGTACTATCTGGCGAAGAGGCTGAGAAGAAAGCGGTCAGCTTTCAGGAGTCAGTTTTCAGCGGTCAGGCGTCAGTGGTCAGATCGGGTGGCCCACCTTCTCTGAAGGTGGGGAAGCGATGATGAACTCGCCGCCCAGTGCCACCCACGCGTCGCGCTGGTATGCATCGCCGCCGCGTAAGGGTTGCGCGAACGGGCAAGATGATCGTGTTCGGATGATGAAACATGACCCACCAGGGAGGGTAAGGGTTGACGAAAACCACGCAAATCATTTGTGGCATCGATCCGGGGCTGCGTCAGACCGGATACGGAGTCATTTGCGTCGATAACGATGATGACTCGGCCAAAGTGCTGGACGCGGGGATCATCCGCACGTCGGACGACGCTTCGCTGGCCGTCAGGCTCGCGGAGCTGGCCGCCGGGATCGAGGAGGTGCTCGATGAGCAT
>CAZXSA010000353.1:0-4323 GCA_964642815.1 uncultured Planctomycetales bacterium
TTGCCTGAATGTTGTCCAGCCGGAACTTGCCCTTGTCCGGCAGCAACTTGACCCCGTTGAGAACGGTAGAAAAACTCAGTCCCGGCGCATATTTGCGTTCCGCGTCCTTGCGGGCCTTCGGGCGTTTCCCACTTTCGCTTCGGCCGGCGGCCTTTTCCTCGGTCTTGCCTTCGTCGGTCTTCTTGGTCTCCTCCGCTTTCTTGTCATCCTTCTCCGCGGCCTTCTTGATCGCCTTCTTGGTCAGGTTTTCAAGCTGGCCAAGCTGGCCGTAAGCCAACGATCCGCAAGCCAACACCATCGCCAAAACATAAATCCACGACCTGTTCATGACCAATCCTCCTTAACGGAATAGCTTATAACATTTGTGACAACTTGGAAACCAACAGGGTTCTTTATAAGAATATTCGGACGATACTCATTTCCCGTCTGCCCGCCCATCAGGTACAGCCCATCGCAAACCAATCTTGAAGCTGTTTTTTCAGTTTCAGAAAAGCTCGATCTCGACAGCGTTCCAAGCTGACTTGTTCCGCCAAATCACGATACAGACGTGACGATAAGGGTTTTCCTTGCTGGCGCAAACTCTGGAGCATGGCTTTCTTGGGATCGCAGGGCTTTCGGGTCGGATCGTGAAGGAGTCCCTCGGAGACAAGCCATTGACGCAATGGTGGCTGCCCGCCTGACCAGCCAAGCTGCGCATCGACATGCGGTGAGTCGCTCCATATCCATATCTCCAGTTCGGGATCGGGCACAATAACCGAACAACGATTGCTCCATCCAGTGTTGGATAATCGTATTTCTACTTCGGACTCTATCTGCGGAGCGGATAAATGTTCTTGGCCACTTCCGTGGCGATCGAACATCACCAATGCAAGACGATGGGTTGCCATAAAAGGCCGTAGAAACTCATGGGCATCCCCATAGCAACCGCTATCCCTTTGTTCATGTCGATAAATATCGACCTCGTCGGTCGATAGTGAACGTATTCCCAGAGCTTGGTGGCGTCGCAAAATGCCGCGCAAGGCATTATCCATATCGAGATCGGCCACAAGAATAACCAATTCCTTGCGCACCGTTGGACTCATCCCAATACCCCTCCCGCAAAGAGAGTGCCGAGATTCACTTCGCCTTTCCAATGCCGGAGGGCCGGATGCTGATCGCCTCGAATGATATCTGTAGCCCCGCTCGCAGTTTTCTTGAAACACAATACCTTAGCCACGTCCGCCACGCTCAGAATGATCGGCGAATGGGTAGCCAGTAACACTTGGGCCTTGTAGACCGACGAAAGAGATTTAAACATGGTCTCGACGGCACGAGGATGAATTCCATTTTCAGGCTCTTCTATAAGCGTGATTCCCTTGAAATCGGGAAGATAAGCAATAATCGTCAGGGCCAATAGACGTAGCGTGCCATCAGAGGCCATCCAGGAAGGTACTTCGAGACCGCCCTTGTAATGTAAAACCAAGTATCGATGCTTGTCATCGGGACGTTCGACCGTACGAATTGTACTCAGATCATCGAGGGCCGTTTGCAGATGCTCGATCCACCAATCAAAATACTTTTTGTTTTCCGGTCGCTCCAGTTCATGGATGACCCATGGAAGATTGGAACCATCGATATTCAAGCTTTTACGTTGTCCCGGTTTACTGGCCTTGCGGATCAGCAGACTATTGAACATGAAATTTTGAATGCCTTCAGCCAACAAGCGTTTGAGCCAGGTTGAAACAGGGAAACGCGTTTCATCCTCCGGGAGAGTCGCCAAGGCCGATTTTCGAGGCCCCAGCCGAATCGAAGGAAACCAGCCCTTGCCCGCCTCCTCCATGACCTCTGAATAGAAATTATCGTTTCCTCCGAGCGTTTTACTCAGTATGGTCCGCTCTCCCGTTTTGGATTTCGTGGTCAAGATCGTGTCGAGTGGTTGGGGTTCAATTGGAAATAATAGTCTTTCCCCGGCTTCTTGATCCGCCCATTTCTTGAGTAAGGCCTTTTCTTCAATAATACCCACTTCATCGCCGTCAAAAAGCTGCCCGATACGTACCTCGTAGCGAATGGTGTCCCATTCTTTTTTGAGATGCACCTTGCATTCATCGGGGATGGAGGCTTCAATGGCCAATTCGAAATATTTACCCGCCCGCCCCCATACTAAATCCTGAAAATTCTCTGTCCGATCAGCGATGGCCGACTCCAATCCCTCCGACACCATTCTTCCAAGAAAACCCATCACATCCAGAAAGGTCGTTTTACCACAGGCGTTTGGACCAATCAGCACGTGAAAGGGATCCAATGTCTGCCGTATATATCTAAGGCACCTGAAATTGAAAGCCTCGATGAGACGGATCATGCTTTATCCTCGCGAACATGCGGCAGCTGATCAATTTCGTGGACGCACGAAACTCGTTCCCGGCGGCCGGGTTGCTATTGTAACGTGTTTCGGTCGATCAAGTGAACGGGGTTCTTCCTTTTTGGGAAGAACCCCGAAAAATCGTCTCCGGTCGGCCAGGCTCAGCCCAGCAGGGTTTTGACCCGGGCAACGATGTCCGCCGGCCCGAGTCCGAGGGATTCGAGAATGATATCGCCGGTCTTGCCCGACTTCGGGATGCGCGGACAGAGCAGGCCGTCAACGCGAATATCGCCGAGCCGAGCGGCGGCCTCGGCCACCTCGCTGTAGACACCGCCGGTGAAGTTATCCTCGACAACCAGGATGCGCCCGCCTGATTTCTTCGCCGCGGCGAAGATCGGCTCGCAGTTCAGCGGCAGGCAGTAGGCGTCGAACAGGTTGCACTTGATGCCGGCCTTCTCCAGATCGCGGACGGCCTGCAGAGCCACCGTCACCATGTATCCGCTGGCCACGACGGTGAGTTTGCCGCCCTCGGCCAGTTGCTTGCAGCCGCCGATCTCGAACTTCTCGTCAGGCTTGTACAGGAGGGCGACATCCGGCCGATGCGTGCGTACATAGACGATATTCGGCGTGTTGGCCGCCAGTACGGTCAGGTGATAGGCCGCCACCGCGTCGGCGGGATGGAACAGCGTCGCTGCCCGCCCGCCGCGCCCGTCGTCGGCGTGCGTGTAACTGCGGAAGTAGGCCATATCCGGCAGGCTCATCTGGCTCGGCCCGTCGGCCCCGAGCGAGATACCCGAGTGCGAGCCGACCAGTTTGACGTTGGCTCGGGTGATGGCGGCCATTTCCATCTGGTCGTAGCCGCGGGCCAGGAACTTGGCGAAACTGCTGGCGAAGGGGATCATGCCGCCGGCCGACAGACCGACAGCCACCGAAATCATGTTCTGCTCGGCGATTTTGCACTCGAAGAACCGGTGGGGAAATTCCTTGGCGAACAGGTTGGCGAACGTTGAATTGCTCACGTCGCCGTCGACGGCCACGATTCGCTCGTCGGCCCGGCCGAGCGCCAGCAACGCGGCCCCGTAAACTCGGCGGGTGGACAACTTGTTCTTGGCCACGGCGTCGGCCATCTTGCCGCGCTCCATGGCCTCGGCGAACGGCTCGACGACGATAGCTCCTTCGTGCTTTTTCAGTGAAACCGCCGGTGGGGCCTTCGGTTGCGGTTTGCGGTCATCGATGGCGATCTTCAACGCCGCCGCCGTCCGATCCAAGCTGGCTTCCGCCTCGGCTACATCCGCCTCGCCCAGCGGTTTGCCGTGATTGGTGTGGGCTTTCAGTGATTCGACGCCCCAGCCCTTCTGGGTTTTGGCCACGATCGCCAGGCACTTGTCCGTCTTGCCGACCTTCTCCAGCGTCTTGCCGATGACTTTCAGGTCATGGCCGTCGATTGTTTCGACCTCGTAGCCATAAGCCTTGAGCTTGGCGGCCACGACTTCCGCGGACTGTTGTTTGGAAACATAATCCGCCTGGCCTTGCCCGTTACAGTTGAAGATAGGCACCACATGGGTCAGCTTATGGTCGATGATGAAATCCAGGGCCTCCCAGATCTGCCCCTCGCGCGACTCGCCGTCGCCGATGATCACGAAGATGCGTTTGTCGATCTTGTTCAACCGGGCGGCCAGCCCCAGGCCGGCCCCGACGCTCAACCCCTGCCCGAGCGAGCCGGTGGCCGCATCGAAGAAGGGGAACCCCTCGGCCGGGTTGGGGTGGCCATCCAGCACGCTGTTCAGCTCACGGAGTGTCTTGAGGTCATTCAGGGTGAGGGCACGTTTCTGTTGCGGCGACTTGCCCACCACCCCGTTCAAATCCGCATAGGCGGCGTATACGATGGGTACGGCATGGCCCTCGCTGAGCACCAGCCGATCGCTGCCCGGGTTCCACGGGTCGGCCGGATCATAACGCATCTGCTCGTACATCAGGCCGGCCAC
>CAZXSA010000354.1:0-4300 GCA_964642815.1 uncultured Planctomycetales bacterium
GGCCGTCAAGGCGAAAGCACGAAAGGGGGCGAATTGGGTTCGACCGGGCAAATGAGGTCGAGGCCGCGTGCCCAGGTTGTCAGGAGGCCTGGCTAAACACCTGACGAAACTTTTAAATGCCAACGGTCAACCGTTGCGTATGGCCGCCTAAAAGGCGACCCGTCCCATCGATGACACCTGCTAGTTGATGGGGCGAAGACAGCAGGTCCGCTCGCGAGGGTAGGCGCCGTGACACGCGAGTTTGTACATCACGACGCTGGGCCGACCGAAGCCTGTCGCTGGGCGTCGGGCGACCGAGATCAAAACAGACGGCTACGCACGTAGAAACCTCGGTTGAATTGTCACGGGACGCGGGTTCGATTCCCGCCGCCTCCATTGAAAAGGCCCGCCAAATGCGGGCCTTTTCAATAGAGCAGGAGAGCGGTAGACAGGAGAACAGTAGACAACAGCAAGACGCCTCATTGCATCGTAACCTTTGAAGCTCCGATGATTAGCTCTCCTGCGGTCTCCTGCTCACCTGTTCTACTTTCTGCGTCTCCCCGCTCAATGCGGGCCTTTTCAATAGAGCAGGAGAGCAGTAGACAGGAGAACAGTAAACAACAGCAAGACGCCTCATCGCATCGTAGCCTTTGAAGCTCCGATGATTAGCTCTCCTGCGGTCTCCTGCTCACCTGTTCTCCTTTCTGCGTCTCCCCGCCAAATGCGGGCCTTTTCAATAGAGCAGGAGAGCGGTAGACAGGAGAACAGTAGACAACAGCAAGACGCCCCATCGCGCCGCAGCCTATGCAGCCTCAACGGCTTGCTCTCCTGCGGTCTCCTGCTCACCTGTTCTACTTTCTGGCGTTTCCCCGCAGAACAGTAGACAACAGCAACGCGGCCGCGTGGCATGGGCAGGCTCTGGTCTCGCCCCAGCGGGACCAGGGTCTGCCCGTGCTTCTCCGGTGACTCAATGACGGGGTGACCTCACCAGGCAAGTCGGAACGTACCCGAGCCATCGTTTGCCGGATGCACCAGGGACGATATAACCGTCAAAAAACGCTTGCTGACCGCCTCGGCCGGTGATAGAATCCTTTTATAAGTACAACTCCGGCGACAAATGGTGATTTGTGTAGAATAGGGAGTTCAGTTGCAGGGGCGAAGGTTCTGATAGCAAACGGCGGTAACCGTGGACTCCTTGGTGGCATTGCGGGAGTACGACTTGGTCTCAGGGCGGGCTTCGCCCAGCAAACGGGGGTAGTCGTATAATAAAAAATTGGCACGGAGATGATAAAGAGAAAAGGAATTATCATCGCTCTTGCGACCTTCGCGGTGTTCTACTGCACGGCATACGTCTCACTGCGTTCACAACACGTTATTATGCACTTCAGCAATGCCGACCACTGGCATATCGAGAAACAATCGCCGGGGCATTTCGTGGACACGAGATCTGACAAGACCGTGCCCGACAGAATTGTCAAGGTCATCTTCCGCCCTGCCATGTTGGTAGAGCAGACAGCGAGGAACATCGCTGGATGAATAAGACAAGGGAGTGCCAACAATCGCCAGCTACCTATCGCCGCTCGTCGCGACACAGGCAGAGGCGCAACATTCAGCACCAAATTTTTCTGTTTATCCCCCCGCACCGGCAGGGGGCCGTGACAGAATCAACGAATTGAACGAGACCGCGCGCTATTGACGAATATCGATTCCTCATATCTATTAACGGCTCCCATGCTTTCCCGCGGCGCGGCCGCGGGTAGGCGTGGGCTGCGATGAAGTATTGGAGATGTTGCCATGGCGAAGATCGCCACGTTGAAGGAACTCGCGAAGAAGCACGGCACGCCGCTGTTTATCGTGGATCATGACGTGCTGCGGCGCAATTACGCCGAGTTCAAGCGTTATCTACCGCGGGTGCAGGCCTACTATGCGGTCAAGGCCAATCCCGCACCGGAGATTGTCGAGACGTTCTTCAAGGCCGGGGCGAGTTTCGACGTGGCCTCCATCGGCGAGTTCCGCCTGGTTTACGAGAATATCCGCAACCTGCCGCCGCGAGAGCGGCAGGATTACATCTGGGACAAGATCATTTACGCCAATCCGATCAAGGACCGGGCGACGCTGGAGGAGTTGGACCCATACAAACCCCTGGTGACGTATGATAACCTGGCCGAGATCGGCAAGATCCGCAAGCACGCCCCTCATGCGGGGCTGGCCTTGCGTATCCGCGTGCCTAATACCGGTTCGATGGTCGAGTTATCCAGCAAGTTCGGGGCGTCGCCGGGCGAGGCGGCCGACCTGATCGCCGCCGCTTTCGATGCCGGGCTGGTGGTCGAGGGATTGTGTTTTCACGTGGGCAGCCAATGCACGAACTTCGATAATTACGTGCAGGCCCTCAATATGTCGGCCCAGATCCTGGAAGAGGCGGACGGCCGGGGGTTTCCGCTCAAACTTCTGGATATCGGCGGCGGATTTCCCGCGCCCTATGACGGGAGCGGAAAGCGTTTTCGCGAGCTGGCTAGGGTATTGAACGCGGAATTCCGCCGATTGTTTCCGAAGGAGTTGGAGATTCTGGCCGAGCCGGGGCGATTTCTGGTGGCGACGGCCGCAACCCTGGTGGCCGAGGTGATCGGCAAGGCCGAGCGCGACGGCAAGCGGTGCTACTACCTCAACGACGGCATCTATCACACGTTTTCCGGCGTACTCTTCGACCATTGCCAGTATCGCCTGAAGGCCTTCAAGAAGGGGGCGACACAGCTTTGCGCCGTTTTTGGGCCGACCTGCGACGCCCTGGACACCATCAGCCAGGCCGAGCCGCTGCCGGAATTAAACCTGGGTGACCTACTCTACAGCGAAAACATCGGCGCCTACAGCCACGCCTCGTCCACTTGGTTCAACGGCTTCCCTCCGGCCACCGTCGTGCATGTCAATCGGTAGGTCGTTTTGATGACGATGCCGCCACCGACCTTTCCGAGGAAAACGAACGCTTCGGCGCACGATTAAGACGGAAGCAAGAGTAACATTTCGTAGGTCTATGCCGAATGCTCGATTTCGTCGACGGTAATAACGTGGATCTCGGTGCAGCGTTTTAAATCCAGGTCGTTAGTCAGAAAGGCGTCACAATGGCATGTGACGGCAAGGGCAAGTTGAAAGGCATCAAGTAAGGAAATGTTGTATTTTACTCTATATTCCGCGGCTTTTTCGGCTGTTTCTCCATCAATGGTTGCCAATTCAGTGCCCGGACCGACCGTGAGCAAGTCCAGAAAAGCTTGAGCCAGGTCCGGTTGTCCATTTGCATGAGGATGCACCAGGCACTCCGCAAGCGTGATAGGAGATACCACCGCCCTCAAGGTTCCGTCATCCAGGCAATCAAAGCATTCTTGAACCCGTTCAATATAATGCGGGTTGGCTTCGACGTAATAAATCACCGGAGCGGTATCAAGGAATATTCGCTCAACGGTTCTTAGGCGTTCGGCCAGAGTCATGATCGCCCTTTCGCACGCACTTTATCGGCCTCGGCTCGTGTGCGGGATACCCATGCTTGCGCATCCTCGCCTTGCAAAAAATGCTGGGCAAGCCCCCGCGCATCTCGCCATGAACGGCACACCCGTTCCCCCCGTAATGCTTGCCGATTGTGCTTGGCCAAGTGCGCGATCAACAGCATCTGTTCATCTGGTGACAACGCTTCCGCCTGTTTCAAGATGTTCGACAATTCTTGGCTCATATATACCTCTTAATACAATCCTACCTCATCTCGACCATGAGGGCAAAAATAATTGGTATGGCGGCATTAACTGTTTTTGTGTCAAAGGGTTGTGTGTCCCGTAGGCCGGACCATCGCCGAATTTGGGTCTTGTGGATATCTTCTCTACAACGAGAACATCGGCGCCTACAGCTACGCCTCGTCCACCTGGTTCAACGGCTTCCCCCCGGCCACCGTCGTGCATGTCAATCGTGCCTTGGCAAGCTATGAATAATGAGAGATAATATGGTAGATTGGTTGTTAGCAGGGAATTGAAGCACTAAGGAGCAGATCATGAACCGGCGGGAACGCATCGTTATGGATCCAAACGTGCTTGTGGGTAAGCCGGTTATCAAAGGAACCCGCTTGGCTGTGGAGTTTATCGTGGAATTGCTGGCCCGCGGCTGGACCGAAGCACAAATTCTGGATAGCTACCCGGGTCTGACCCGTGAGGATATTCTTGCTTGTCTGGAATATGCCAGCGATATTTTGCATTCTGAGCGCGTTTACCCGTTGCCGGTTTAAATCATGCGAATCCTGGCGAATGAAAACTTTCCTAAACTTAACCTCCGTGTCTCAGTGCCT
>CAZXSA010000355.1:0-4278 GCA_964642815.1 uncultured Planctomycetales bacterium
CGGGCGTTCTGCACCGCCAGACCGGTCATCTGGCCGATCACGCTCATCAGGCGAAGCTGCGGATCGGTATAGGTGTGGGCGGCGGCCGAGCAATCAATATGAATCACTCCCAGCAGCAGGTCGCGGACGATGATCGGGGCGCAAATAACCGAGCGCAGCCCGTAATGGTGGATACTGTCCTCGCTGGCCTCGCTGGAAAAACGCTGATCGGTCATCGCGTTGGTACAAAGTACGGATTCGCGACGATCCACCACGTGCTGGATGATCCGCTTGCTGGTAGTGATCCGCTGCTTGCGCGACGGGGTGCCCCGGCGATACCGGATGACGTGCGGCTCCAGTTCCTCGCCCTTGCTGTCGTATAAAAGAATAAACCCGCGATCCACGGGCAGCTCTTCAAGAATCACGTCCATGACCCGTTCGAGCAACTCCTCCGGGTCGAGGATCACGCCGATGGCCGAGATCAATTCGCTCATCACCCGCCAGGCGCGGGCCGCCTCGGTTACCTCTGGTCCGGCGATGATGATCGAATCGTCGCTGGAAACCGTGGACAAGATGGCCGAGTCCATGTTCGCGTTGCGCCCATCGAAATCGATCATATCGCGGGCCAGTTGCGAACCGCTCATCCGCTCGGAAACCTGGTCGCTTCCGTAGATAAGCAGGGTCGCTCCGAGCTTGATCTGATCGCCGTGCTTGAGCCGGACCGGTTTGGTCAACCGCTCGCCGTTGACGTAGGTGCCGTTGGCGCTGTTCAGGTCACGGATGATCCAGGCGTCGTTTTCCAAGACGACTTCCGCGTGTCGGCGCGAAATGGTGCGGTCGGTCAGCGGTACGGAATCGCTTTCGCGACCGAGGACCGCCCGGCCGTCAGCGGCGCGGAATGTGCGCCCTTTGTCCGGACCTTGCAATACGAACAGTGTGGCCACGAATACTCCCTGCCGGAGCCAGCCTACTTAACCCAGACCGACCCACCGACTTCAATTCATGAAATCAATACAGGATATGTGACGAGCGGACGAAACGCGTCACCTGTCCATCATAAGCTACCATAATAATTCTATTCTAACCAGCCCGGCAGTCAAACCCGCCGCGGAATGACTCGCCTGCCCTCGACGCGAAACCCGTTTCCGGACAGGTATTTATCCGCGGGCGTGTCGGTCTTTTATGGACCCATGTTAGTCAGAAAAAAACCTACGCGCGAATCCATTTAAGAATGGTTTCGCTATGAAGAATGATCACCGAAGCCGTCGTCCACAGTAGGATGGTTGCCAGCAAGGGGCGGTCGTTCAGCAGTAACTCCGTCGGGCCGGTGCCTTTACCCAATTCGATCAGCATGGCGTAACGGAACACGCCATAGATGACCAGCGGTAGGGTGAAAAGTAGATGTTGTTTATGGACTCCGAACGGCGAATGGACGCTTGTATCCAGGGTGTAGAGCAGGAAAGTGATGACCGCGATGCCTCCGCAGGTGCTGAGCAGGTGGGTCAGTAGTTCCGGCGTGTAACGGGGAAGGGTTTGCCGATGAGCGCCGAGGTCATCGCTGTTGCCGATGACCGCGATCTCGCAGCGCCGCTTGCCGAACCCCAGAAACAGACTGAGCATGAACGTGCAAATCAGCAGCCAGGGCGAAACCTGCACCTCGATGGCCAAGGCCCCACCCAAGGCCCGCAGGACGAATAGCACGGCGATGGTGATAACGTCGAGCAACATGCGATGTTTCAAGGCCAGGCTATAAAGCAGAACGAGTAACAGATAAGCCGCGATGGTGTAGGGGAAATAGGTGTGCCGTAGCGGATAGCAGACGGCGAAGGACGCCACCGTAAGCAAAACGGACAAAACGGCGGCGGCCGAAACGGAAATCGCCCCGCTGGGCAGCGGCCGATCCTTCTTGTTCGGGTGCAGCCGGTCTCGCTCGCGGTCCAGAATGTCGTTGAAAATGTAGCCGGCGGAACTGGCCAGACAGAAGGCGACAAACGCGATAAGGATCATCTCGACGGCTTGTGGTTCGCCCAGCTTTCGGCCGAAACAGATGGCGGCCAGAACGAACACGTTCTTAAACCACTGGGCCGGACGAATCAGACGGATGTAAGCCATACTGACCAACAGTTTAAGGGGCCGTAAACGTATCGACAAGGGGGGTATGCATCGATCCGAAAGTAATACGTTACCGGGCAGTGATACGTTCATAAACTTCGAGAAACGCCGCGGAATCGCCGGGCTGGGGCCGGCTGGTCCAGAGGAGTTGCCATTCGGGAGCGTCGCTCAACACGCCGCAGGGCACGCCGATATCAGGATCGGGGCAGAAGCGGGCGTCCCAGACGAAAAGCGTTCCCGGCTGGGACTCGGCCAGGGCGGTCCATAGATCAAAACGCCCCTGCGGCCGGTGCCGGTTGGTCCAATAGTACATCCAGAGATTGGCGGCCAGCATGGGCGGCCGGTCCCAACCCTGACGCGTGAACTCGGCGGCCGCGTCGCGCATGATCTGGTGTTGTGGATTCACACGAAGAGGGATCAACGCCCAGACCGCCGGTAAAACCGCCGACAGAAGTAACGTCACGAAAACAAAACGTCCAACCGGCTTCTGTTTGTCCAATCGGCGAAGGAACAATAGATAGAAAGCGGCAAGCGCCAGCAATACACAGCCACAGGCGAGGGCGATGCGGATCGGAACCACGAACGGCAACCACGCGGCGGCCACTTCCGGCGGATTCAACCACCATTCGATTTCACCCACGACGCATAAACCGACGGTGAACAAGCCGCAGACGGCCAAGGCGCGATATCGAAAACATAACCTTCGCCTGAGGCAAAGCGTTTGGGCACCGGCGGTTGCGAGGACGGCCAACCAACCGGCCAACGGCACCAGAAAACGGGAATAACCGCCGGAGGAATATGCGCCCCACCGGTAGACTACGGTTTCCGCCACGAAATAACTTAGCGGCGCGAGCAGGCATAGCCAACCCCACGGCCGGTGCAGGATGCGCCGGGTACCCATGAGTGCCAGGGCGACGACGACCGGCCCGCAGGCGATGGCCAGCTTGGGTATAAAAGTCAGCAAAGTGCCGCGGCCGTATTGGGTCGAACCGGACGGATCGACGAAACGAGCGACAGGCAGCGTTTCGAGCCATAGCCCGGCCGCGAGGTTATGCGTCATCATCGCCCAAAACAGCAGCGGGTAATTCCACCATGCCGCCCGTATCCGCCACAGGGCGATAGCCCAGACGGGCAGAAATACGATCGCTTCATGACGGGTGACCGGAGCCAGGGCGATGATCGCCGCGGATGCCGTCGGCCGATTTTGGAGCAGTAGCCAAGTGGCGAGTGTGCAATAGAATGCCAGCGGTGTTTCAGTCAGCGTGGTCAGGGCCAAGTGCGTGATCAGCGGTTGCAGATACAACAGCGGAACCGCCAGCCACGCATGACGCAGGCGGTATTGCCGGGCGATCCGGTAGGCGAGCCAGGCGGTGGTGGCCGCCATCGCCGCGGATAGAAGTCGGCAGGCGTGCCAGCCGAGGGATTGACTTCCGAGCAGGGCGGGCAGGGTATAGGGGATGGTGAATCCGGGCCGGCCCCACTCGTCGAGCAGATAGCGCAAATCGTGACCTACCCAGCGGACCATGAGGAAATGCTGCAAATCGTCTTCATGGTAAACGCCGTCGGATAACAAGCCCGCGATGGCCGTCAGGGCAAAGCCGGTCAGCAGGCAAAGATAAGCGCGTCGCGCAAATGGGTCGCGTTGGCCGGCGTGGACCTGCACATCAGGCATGGCGACGGAGTGTAGCGGACGAGAATCGAGGCGGCAACAGCAGCTTGAACGAGAATCTCTTCTCGTTATGCTCGAACGAGAATCCTTTATGCTCGAACGAGAATCCTTTCTCGTTCGTCAGAATGGGATAGGAATCCCCCGGAAAAAGGACCGAGATAGGAATCTCGGTCCAGCCAGAAACCCTTCTAGTTCGTGTAGTATGGAACGGGAATCCTTCTGAAACAGGACACGCTCGAACGAGAATCCTTTCTCGTTCGTTAGTATGGGATAGGAATCCCCCGGAAAAAGGACCGAGATAGGAATCTCGGTCCAGCTTATCCTGACCTTTTTTATTTTCTCCGTGCCTCAGTGTCTCCGTGGTGAATCCTCCGACCCGACGACGGTTTACTCTTTCATCGGTTCGATCTTGCGGACCGGATCGAGCAGGGCCAGGTCGGCGAGTTTTTCGCGGGAGACGGCACCGACGATGACGTTCATCGACGCGGCCACCGATTCGATCCGCAGGCCGGCGTTTT
>CAZXSA010000356.1:0-4263 GCA_964642815.1 uncultured Planctomycetales bacterium
CTCCGTGGTGCAGTGTCCGGCCTGCCCGCCGGTTTAACCTCAAGAAAGATAGTCACGGGTTTGCCGGCGGGCGTCTTATCCTCGACGGCCGCGAATTGGATTTGCTGCTCGTCAGCAGCGTACCATTTCAGCGGGCCGCCGACGGATTCGTGCAGGGCGAACGCATCGGCCGCCTGCCGGACCGCTTCGGCGGAGATGTTCACGGGCAGGTCGTATCGGCCGTTGGTCGCCGTGACCGTTCGATCCGGGCGGGCCAGCCAGAACCCGCCCATCACCAGCAGCCCGCCGATCATGGCGGCCGTCGCCAGTCCGACCAACTGCCCGGCATGCGTCACATGTGTATGCCCGCGGGGCGGCCCGATAGTCTTGAAGCTTATCGGATGCGTAGAGGTTGACTGTTGGTATCCTGGTTCAGCGGTATCCATGGGCGGAAGAGGTCGCTGCAATTTGATTTGCACCGTGTCCGGAGGTTGCTGAGTTCGCCAACCCGCCCATGCCTGTCGCAAGTGCAGCATGGCCTTGAGTTGTTCGCGGGCCTCGGCGTCATCCAGAATTTCGGCAAGTAATAGATTGGCCTGGTCCTTGTCCAGTTCGCCGTCGGCCAGTTCAGATAGTTTTTGAGCAAGGTTCTCGTTCATGATTCTGACCTCCCATCCGCCTGCCCGGAAAGCCGTTGCAGGAGGATTTTTTTAGCCCGAAACACTCTGGAGGCGATGGTTCCCCGCGGTTGGTTTTCGATGACCGCCGCCTCGTCATAGCTGTAACCGTCGAGTTGGGTGAGCATGAAAGCCGAGCGGCACTCATCCGGTAATTCCTCGAGCACGGCCTGGGCTATGATGAATTGTTCGCGTTGCTGAACGGTCTCGACCGGGCCGTCTCCCAGATGAGATATCAAGCCGTGGATGCCGTCACCCGCCTCGGCGTGGAAAAGTCCCAGCCGTTTGTTCTCCCGCAGGATATCGATCGCGCAGTTGACCGTGATCCGATGCAGCCAGGTGACCAGCGACGATCGGCCGTTGAATTTCTCCAGGTTCCCCAGGGCCTTCACGCAGGCATTCTGCACCGCCTCCCCGGCCGCCTCCGGGCAACCCACCACCCGCAACGCCACGCGATACATGCGGGGAAGATGGTCATTCAATTGTTCGGCCTTCCGGTTATCCATGACATTGTCCTGTTCCATCCTGTTAGACGCTGACGCGGCCGATCGTATCTTGATATCGCGTTATTTTTTCACTTGCACTTGCGAATCAGGGGTGGTCCGTATCAAGAAACATTCCCAAGGGAATTTGACAATATCAAGGCGACATTTACAGTTGACGAACACGCGTTTGTAATTCAATATCATCCCTGCTCTGCGAGACTTCAATTTGAATCCGGCTTGGTCGAAGGGGCGGATTCCGCTTGAGTCGTCGAGGCGGATGCCTCTTTTATCCGGACCTCCACCTCCAGGGACGGCCAGGTTTCCGCCGGTGGTAACTCCAGCCGATTCGGCTTATTATGCACCAGCAGGACCAGCCCGAAACGATTCGATCGACACAGTTTCTGCGTATGATTGCAGCAAACCCATTCATCCGGAAAAACGTCCACGATCAGAAATGTTTGCCAGTTCTCCAGATCGACCGCTACCCATCCAGGTGCTTTCTTATTGTGCTTGCATCCGCCGGAGATCAGGTGCAAACGGTTATCGTGAACCAATGCCGTTTCAAAATAGGTACCCCCCAGGCAGCTTTTCACGGGCGATTCCCGCTCGCCGAAGTCGATCAACCATTCGGGGGCATGATGAGGCTGCCGCACGCGATGCAGCCGCGAGCTTTCCTTGTACTGGCCGATATGTCCATGAGCGAGATACAGCCAGCCGTCATGCCACGCGGCCGTGGGCATGGAAGGCCATTCGTGGGCGGTTACGCGTGCTTCCCGTCGCGATAAATCCAGGATGAGCGGACGACGCATCGCCCGACCCACCACCACCCAAGGCTCATCGCCCGGGTCCACGGCCGGCAGAGTCATTGCCCACAACGGCACGAAGGCCGTATTCGGACAACAATTTCTTTCCTTATCCGTCTCGTATTCCTGGTCGCGGGCCTCGTAGAACTTTTTTGCCCGCTTGGTGGTGACCTTCTCCTCCGTTCGTTGTACCTCAAGGATGGTTGCCACTGTCATGCGCTTCTTTTCGTGTTCGATATGTCCCACGAAACAGGCCCGTCCAGGACTGAGGGTTGCCAATTGACAGCCCTTGACGGTGAATGGATGGCCGAGATCCATTTCGTCGAAATGGAGTAATTCACCATCGTTGAGGTCCAGCACCGCGATCGTCTTCTCTGTCAGAGCCCAGACATATCGGCCGTCCCAGTTTACCCTCCAGGTTGAGCCGGAAAGAAGCTTGGCCAGATTATCGCTGTCTTTTCGCAAAACGAATACCCCGGCGTTCGTCGCGATGACTTCCATTTCCGGCCCACAACAGCACCAATCGTGAAACGAACTCGGAGCGGCCAGCGTTTCCCCGTCCGTATCGACCACCTTGAGCACCTTGGCCAGTGACGTGATCCGTGGAAGCATGACTTTTCCGACCTTCGCGAAATCGCCTCGCTGCCCGCGAACCCATTTCAGATGGTCCCTTCCGAGTTGTTCGAGATGATCCGCTATCGTTTCGTCCCACATGGCGTCGGCGGCCAGACGATTCAGCTCATCCAGTGCCTTGCTCAGCGTATCCGGATCCTTGATTTGCAGGATGATCCGCTCCGCCTGGGCGATCTGTTGCACGGTCTTCGAATCTGAGCTCGCCAACCGATCGAGAAAGGCCGCGTAATGCGTTTCAATGTCCTGTTTCTGACCGATCTTCATCGCCGCTTCCAAGGCCAGGGACAATCCTTCAGGTTGGCCGCTCACGATCTCAAGCAATTTTTGGACGGCCTCAAAAGCCTGCTCGGGAAACACGTCGCCATATGAATAAGCCCACGTGGACACAAACAAGGCCAGATTGCGAAATTGACGATCCGTCAATCGCTCGCGCCGCTCGCTGTCGGCCAGCAGGTCCAGCACCAAGCCCGTCTGCCGACGAAAAACCCGCTGATAGGCCGGCATGATCTTCTGCGGATCATCCTTGGTGGAGGAGAGATATTCCTTGAGGTGGCCATAGGCCCTGAATCGCGCCAGCACGCTGCATAATCCATCGCTGACCTGGTTCTCATGCAACAGGACCGCCAGGTAATTGAAGGCCCGCTCGGCGTAACGAATTCGCATTTTCCATTTGTAACCCGCCGACTCGTCGGGATAATCACCGGGCGAGGCCATACGGTCCGTATACCACTCGAACATACGCAAGTTCGCGGTCTCATGCGTGGGATCCAATAGCAGTGCCGACTGATAAAGCGGAACCGCGTCCGCCCATGCTCCAATGCGCCGAAAGGCATCGCCCCGCAGCGTCAATAGATCGGGTTCCGGCCTCTCCATGCGCAAGGATTGCTTTTTGTCCAGTACGAGGGCCGCCAGTTCGCCAACGGTATCCTGCAATACTCGGGCAATCTGATCCTGATCGAGTTCGCTTGTCGTTACTTTGCGGAGTACCTCGGTCCCGCGCCGTAAATCGATGGTGAACTGCACGTGTTCGGTCTCTTCGGCGGTGGTACTCCGTGCGGCAATCCGCAAATAGCAGGGCAGATCACGCCGTAAGGAGGTGCCGGATAAGGCCAGCTCCCGGGTCAGGGCTTCGGCTTCGGCCAGCTCGACCACCACCACGCCTGGCAACCCAAGGAGATATTCCTCCACCAGCCGCGTATAGCCGCGATATCCATCGTCCTTCGCCGTATCCCAACCCCCGTTTTCCACGGGCGTCACGGCGAAGACCCGCAAATCGTCGCGATCCAGCAGGCTCCGCCCCTTCATGATCGCCGCCTTAAAATCCTCGGCGATCGTTCCGACCCGGTGTGGTTTCCATTCGGCCACATGCGTGGCCAGACGCAACCCCTGGTGCGTCTCGGCGATGGCTAACTCGATCATCTGGTTCTTCTGCCCTTTGCGCTCGTACAGAAATACGAGGAGGTCCGCCTTGAGCATGCGGCCGAGTTCGAGGCGTTGCTTCACGCCGTCAGCCTTGAAGGCGGCCGCCAGGATCTGTTCCGTGATGAGCTCTTCCAAATGATCCCGATTCAGCAGGGTGATCCCCTCCGTATCGGCCAGTTCCGACTCCAGTACATCGGCCACCTCCACGCTTGACTCTACGCCCGGTGTCGGGAGTACCGCGCAGACCGTCGCCGCTTCCGCCGA
>CAZXSA010000357.1:0-4253 GCA_964642815.1 uncultured Planctomycetales bacterium
ACCGGAAGGTATTCCATCGTGCAGATTTCCGGTATCTCGGCGCACACCCCGCTCTGGTCGCCCTCTCCGCATACGCCCTCTTCATACAGGCAATATTGCCCGTCCGGGCAGGCAACCCCGGCGATACCGCCGCAAAATTCGCCCGCCTGTTCACACTCGCCCTGGGCGACAATGCTCACCCCGGCGGCCGCCGCGAAACAGGCATTACTATACGTTTCATCGTCGCAACCGCAGACCGGAGCATATTCCTCGGTACAGAACTCCGGGATCGCGGTACAAACGCCGGTCTGATCGGCGGCCCCGCAGGTGCCCTCCGGATAAAGGCAATATTCACCCTCATCGCAGGCCGCCCCGGTAAGCCCGCCGCAAATCTGCTCATCCGTGGTGTCGTCCGGCGAATCGTCGGGTTGAATCGGACATGACGGACCCATGACCAAAACCGCGAGCGTCGTTACAACGGCCCCATACGCGAACAAGTGCTTGCGCCTCATAACGGTTCTCCAAAAACAAGGTTTTTGACTCTTCGGATGATTATAGCCCCGCCCAGGAGTCCGCCCATCAGGCCAGCTTTTGCCGTACCCATTGCGCGGCGGCGGCCAGAGCGTCGGGGATGCCCTCGGCCTTGTTGCCGCCGGCCTGGGCCAGGTTGGGCTTACCGCCGCCCCGCCCGTCGATCGCCGGCACGATGTGCTTGATCAAATCGCCGGCCTTGAGCCCCTTGCCGATCAGATCGTCGGTGATCGCCGCGATCAGCAACGGCTTGCCGTCCGTGCGGCAGGCCAGACAGACGGCCGCCGATCCCGCCTGCGTCCGCAGCCAGTCGGCCGCCTCGCGAATCTGCTCGACGGGAACCTCGGGCAACTCGCCGATGACCACCGTCGAGCCGTTGACCTTTTCCGCCTCATCCAGCAGCTTCTGCCGCGCGGTCTTGATGTCCGCGACCGCGCCCTTCTGCAACTGCTTGCGGAGTTTCTTGATCTCCTCCTGCAGGGCGGCCACCCGCTCCGGCAGTTGCTCGACACCCGCATTGAGCAGAATGGCTACTTCGCGAACTTTCGCTTCCATTTGCTGCACATGGGAAACGGCGGCCGGCCCGGTGACCGCCGTGATCCGGCGAACGCCCTTGGCCACCGATTCCTCGCCGACGATCTTAAAGAACCCCGCCTGCGCCGTCCGGGTCAGATGCGTCCCGCCGCAAAACTCGGCCGAAAGACCCTCGCCGACACACACCACGCGGACTACCTCGCCATACTTCTCGCCGAAAAACGCATGAACGCCGGGGACTTGTTTCGCCTGATCGATGGGCAACACGCGCGTGGTCACCGGCCGGTCGGCGAGAATCTGCTCGTTGACCAGCCGCTCGATCTCGGCAAGCTGCTCGTGGCTGACCGGGGCGTTATGGTTGAAATCGAAACGCAAACGCTCGGCATCGACCAGCGAGCCGTGCTGCTCGACGTGCGTACCCAATACGGTTCGCAACGCCCAGTGCAACAAGTGGGTGGCCGTATGGTTCTTGCGGACCGCGGCGCGGATGGCGTCCACCTCAAGCCGGGCCTGCTGACCCGGCTGGATACTTCCCTCGGCCACTTCACCGATATGCAGAATCGCGTCGCCCAACCGCTGCGTTGTCGAGACCACGAAACGGCCGGTATCGGTGACTATCGTACCCCGATCGCCGGCCTGCCCGCCCTGCTCGCCATAAAAACACGTACGCTCCACCAGCAGGGCCGTCTCGCCATCGGCGGGCGTCAGCGTTCCGGTCTTGAGCAGGGCATTGTTCTTCACCCAACCGACGACGACGGATGTCATGCGCTCGGTTTCGTACTTGGGTGATTCGTCGGTCGCAGGCAAGTCGCCTTCCACGGCGACGGCCACATGCTGCTTGGCCCCCGCCCGGGCCTTTTCCTTGGCCTCGGCCATCCGCTTCTCGAAGCCGGCCTCATCGACCGTCATCCCCCGCTCGGCCGCCATTTGCACGGTCAAATCCAGTGGGAAACCGAAAGTGTCATACAGCTTGAAAGCGTCCTCGGCACCGATGGCTCGGCCCTTGCCCGCCGCCTGCTCGAACAACGCGATGCCGCGATCCAGCGTCCGGCCGAAGCTTTCCTCTTCCTCGCGGATGACTTCGGCCACCTGGGAGGCGCGTTTTCTCAGTTCGAGGAACACCTCACCCATCGTCTCAACGATGGTCGGGACGAGTTTGTGGATAAACGGCTGCTGCTGGCCGAAATGCTGGCGGCCGAACCGGGCGGCCCGACGCAGGAGACGGCGAATGACATACCCGCGCCCTTCGTTGCTCGGCTTGCCGCCGTCGGTGATCGAAAAGGTGATCATGCGGGCGTGGTCGGCCACCACCCGGAAGGCGTTGTCGATGTCCGCGCCCGCTCCGAGCTTGCCCGTGTACCGCTTGCCGGTCAGCTCGGCGATATGCCCTATCAATGGAGCGAAAACGTCGCTGTCGTAATTGCTCTTTTTACCTTGCAGGACGGCCACGATCCGCTCGAAGCCCATCCCCGTATCCACGTGATGCGTGGGCAACAACGAAAGCCGCTCCGACTCGTCGCGGTTGAACTGGATGAAAACGAGGTTCCAGATTTCCATGACCCGCGGATCGCCGACATTGACCAGCTTTGCGCCCGAGCCGTCCTCGGTCAGGTCGATATGGATCTCGCTGCACGGCCCGCACGGCCCGTGCGCCCCCATCTCCCAGAAGTTGTCCTTCTTACCGAAACGCTGCACGTGCGTTGGATCGATATCGGTCACCTCGGTCCACAGGGCGGCCGCCTCCTCGTCAGGCTCCAGCCCGTCATGCGCGTCGCCGGCGAAGACCGTCGCGTAAAGCCGCTCCTTGGGCAGACCCCATACGCCGGTGAGCAGCTCCCAGGCCCAGCCGATGGCCTCCCGCTTGAAATAGTCGCCGAACGACCAGTTGCCCAGCATCTCGAAGAACGTATGGTGATAAGTGTCGCGGCCGACCTCCTCCAGGTCGTTATGCTTGCCGGAGACGCGGATGCATTTCTGGGTATCGACCGCCCGGGTGTAAGGCCGACGGCCGGTGCCGAGGAAAACATCCTTGAACTGATTCATCCCCGCGTTGGTGAACATCAGGGTTGGATCGTCGGCGGGGACGACCGGGGCCGACGGAACGACCGTATGGCCCTTACCCTCGAAAAACCGAATGAACTCTTCGCGAATCTGACTGGCGGCCTTGACGCCCATAGACATTTCCTGCTCAAGGGGTCCACTCTTCACCGGTCCTGCCACCCGCCGGATACCGGCCGAGGGAGGAGATACGAACCGGCCATTGTAGTGGATTGCGGCGGCATACAAAAGCCGTCGAAAACCGTCCCGAACGCCGAGGGTCCGTGACAGAAACGGCGGGATAGAATGGATTGGCTTTCGCACCAAAGGAGCGCCGGTCTGTAGCCACGGTTGGAGCGACACGGCGGCGTCGCCGCCCGACGCGGAAACCGTGGGCCCTTCAACGGGTTTCCGGCCAGCAAGCCGGAAACCCGTTGCGGGTGCATGTGCCTTTACCCCTTCCGACGACGCATGAACGGAACCGCCGCCACCAGCGATAAAATACCGCAGGGCTCCGGAACGATATTGATGACCAACGGCATGGCCGTACCAATCGGATCACCGTATACATCACTCACGTTATGACGCAAGGGGATTGCCAGGGTAAAACTCTCGCCCTGATAAGGTTCCATGCTCACCATTGGCTTGATAGTAACGCGGGCCAGAAAATAAGTCCCCGCCGGCGTAAATATATCGTCCCGTGACCATTGATCCGTCACCTCGTAATGATTATCCGCGATTTCCTGGAGGGACGCGCCGGTGAACACTTCAAAGATGTTGAATGAGTGCGTCAAACCCGAGGTATTACCCGTATCATCAACATTGGTAACCGTCCACAGATTGTTTTGGGCCTCCTCCTCGAACAACACCGTCCATTGTAAACCTGCAAATGGGGTATCGGATATGACATAGAGGTCAAAGGAAAGGGACGTATCCGTTTCCCAATTGAAATCGATCGGCCCACCCATCAGGGCCATATCCATCCCAAAGCCCGCCGTCGTCCACGCCAACACGACCGCTACAAACAAACCTTTCCTCATTTTGCGTCCTTTCCGCTCAAACAAATAAAAACAACCATCGGTCCAACGCGGACCGATGTAATATTTCCTTTCCGAGGTTCTGTTTTTACTTGCGATCCAATAAAAATGCAAGGCCGGTGTAGCCACCGGCCT
>CAZXSA010000358.1:0-4250 GCA_964642815.1 uncultured Planctomycetales bacterium
CGGCCAGGCTTCACTAGGCTCCGCCTTGGCGAGCGGAGCCCAGCGGAGCCGGGCCGTGGCGGGCCAGCAAGGGAACATATATGAACAACCCTCTTGTGTATTCACGAATGCCCCCTCCACCTCGAACCCAATCACCTCCGACTCAACACCTCTCGCGTGGTCGCTTCCAGCGCCTCGGCCGTCCGGGCCAGCGCTTGATCCAACGGCATCCCCGCCGGATTGATACCGTGATAACTCTCCAACACTTCGAGCGTCGCCTCCGCCCCTTCGCCGATCGACCCGACCAGCGCAATGGCCGGCACTCCGGCGGCTTTCGCGGCCCGACCTACTCCGGCGATCACCTTGCCCATCATCGACTGCCGATCAATCCGCCCTTCTCCGGTAATCACCATATCAGCGCCGGCTATGCGCTCCGCCAGTCGCACCGCCTCCATGACCAGCTTGATCCCCGGCGCGAGCTTCGCGTCGAAGAAAGCCATCAACCCCGCTCCCAGACCGCCGGCCGCGCCCGCTCCCGGTATCGCGTCCACCCTCAGGCTCAAGTCACGGTGAATCAACTCCGCCCAACGAACCAAGTTGGTATCGAGCTCGGCCACCTGCTCCGGCGTGGCCCCCTTCTGCGGTCCGTATACCGCCGCCGCCCCGCGCGGCCCGTACAACGGGTTGTCCACGTCGCAGGCTACCTTGATCTCCGTCTCCGCAATGCGCGGATCGCGCGCCGAAATATCCATGCGGGCAACTCTCTTCAGCCCGCCACCGGCTAATCCCGGCGGACATAATCCACCGTCGCGATCATAAAAACGCACCCCGACCGCCTGGGCCGCGCCCGCCCCGCCATCATTCGTTGCGCTGCCCCCGATGCCCAAAATGATCGTCCGCGCGCCTGCGTCCAGCGCCGCGAGAATCAACTCGCCCGTGCCATAGGTCGTGGTCATCATCGGATTGCGCCGCTCCGGCGGGACCAACCCCAGACCCGAGGCCGCCGCCATTTCCACCACGGCCGTCTGCGTTGGACTGCCAAGCATCCCCCACTTTGCGATAACCGGATCGCCAAGCGGACCGCGCACGCGAGTTTCCATGAGCGTGCCACCCGTAGCCTCGACCAGGGTTTCAACCGTGCCCTCACCCCCATCGGCCATCGGAACCATGTCGATCCGCGCGTGCGGCCACACCCGTCGAACACCCCGAGCAATGGCCTCGCAAACCTGCCGGGCGGGTAACGCCTCCTTGAACGTGTCCGGAGCAATGACAATCTTCATAACCCACCTCGCTCACGATACCCCGCTTCCACCACACCACCACCTGAGCCCTATCATAACCGACCGATCTTCCCAGGCGATCGGCTGCCATCCCTTGAGCCGTGCCGAATGGCATGGACAGGGCCTTATCACGCCTTAGCGGGATAAGGGTTTGCCCGTGTGCCGGTTTCAGACGCACTACCAACCCTTGCGATCGGCTTCCGTCCCTTGACCAGTGCCGCGCGGCATCGGATAGTATCCACATGGCCGCACCTTACGTTCCACCGTCGGCGTTTCGCGGACACATCGGCGAGCGTATTCGTTACTACCGCCGCCAGGCCGGCTTGACCCAGACTGCCTTGGCCCAACGCGCCGAACTCAACCAGGGGTTCCTGAGCGAAATCGAGCGCGGCAAGCGCAAACCGTCGCCCAGCTCGATCAAAGCTCTGGCCGTCGCTCTCGAGGTGCCCCCAGCCGTGCTCATCGGCGAAGGACCCGAACACGATACACCGCAACCCCTCGACACCCGCGATCTCCCCTTGTTCGGTTCCATCCCCGCCGGTCCGCCCACCGAGACCCAGGAGCAAATGGAATTGTTTCCTGTCCTGCGTCATCTTTGGGCCCCGAATCGCTATTGCCTGCGTCTCAGCTTCGATTCCATGGAGCCGACGCTCAAGCCCGGCGATCTGGTGCTTGTCGAGTATCGGCCGGGCGTGAACCCGGAACATGTGCAAGGCAAAATCTGCGCCTGCCTGATTGACGGCCTGCCCACCCTTAAACGCATCTTCGTCGAGCAACAAGGCCAGTCCGCGCGGGTCATCCTTCGCGGCGACAATCCAGCCATCCCTCCCATGGTGATCGATCAGGAACGTGACTTCGCCATCCAGGGCATCGTGACTCATCTGGTCAGTAGAGGTTTATAGCCGATGTCGCATCGTTTTCCGTCACGGCAGAAATCCCGTTTCGAGGCCCATTTTCGGCCCCTCTGGGAAAAAATGTAACTGTTTACATTTAATATGGTTATGTTTAATAAGGCCAGGCCCGCCGATCCGATATTCCTAAATTATTGCAAATAATAGACTTAGGGGTTTGTCGCGAGCGTTTGGCAACCCCAAGAAACTCTTCGAGATTTTCAAAATGAAGATCAATGAAGAAAACCCTTGATTGCCGAAAATCATTATATTAGAATAAGTTGCGTTCGTTGCCGGGACTCGGGATGCGGCCGGTTGCGGCCCCTCGAGGAGGACCGACCTCGAAGCCGTGGTCTCGGCGGCGACAAATCAGGAGCAAAGCTCTTTCGTTTCACCGTTCGGGCGGTCGAAAAGCCGGTGGCAATAAAAATTACGGATGCCTTTTCATCAGAGGCCAGTCATGCAAACCATTACAAAGAAAGAACTGATTGACCGGATCGCCGAGAAGTCCAACCACAAGCGGGTAATGGTCAAGCGCATTATCCAGAGTTTTCTTGATGAGATCATCGACGAGCTTGGCCAGGGCAACCGCTTGGAGTTTCGGGACTTCGGCGTTTTCGAGAGCAAGGTCCGGGCCGCGCGTACCGCTCAAAACCCTAAAACGCTGGAGCGTGTCTCGGTGCCCTCCAAGCGCACCGTGAAATTTAAAGTCGGCCGTCTGATGAAACAAAGACTCATTGAACGGGCGGCGGCCATGTCCTCCCTCGGCGGGGCCGCCGGCGACGGATCCATGCCCCGACGACAAGTATCGAATTAAACTCTGCGTTGAAAACACGCCCGCTCCACGGCCCACGCCGGAAAGGCGGGTTGTCCGGAGACGAGAAACAACCCTCTGCGTCCAAGCGGATGCCGTCCCCCTTTTCAGATGAGTTGTTAAGTTGGGGTTGCATTTTCGACAGGGTAGAAAGTCATATATCCAAACTATCAAAACAGGCGAGGAATAACGTTTGTTTGATGACAAGGCATGTTAATGTCAGCAAGGAGAACAGGAGGCCGCAATTGACCTCGCCCTTGCGAATCCACATGATAGATCGCTTGGCGGTGTTTGATCATCATCCCCTGCTCTACTGTCTACCGCTCAACCGCTCTAGTAAAAAGGCCCGCCGAGCGGGCCTTTTTACTGGAGGCGAAGGGATTCGAACCCTCGACCTTCGCATTGCGAACGCGACGCTCTCCCAGCTGAGCTACGCCCCCGAGTATTCATCCAGTCTATCCCCTATCGACGGCGGGTTCAAGGGTCGCCCGGACGCCGCTCATGGCGGGGGGGCATCCGAAAAACGGTGGCACAGGCACCTTCCGGTTGGCCTGAACGTATCGCCACGTCATCGGGCTTCCGCCAAGCACGGGCAAACCCCTGTCCCGCCAAGGCGCGACAAGAGCCTGCCCACGCCACCATAAGATACGAATAGCATGACCCACCACACCAAGGCCGGCAATCCGCTGCTTGTACCAAACAGTTGTCCAGCCAAAGCGCTACCGTTGGCAGCGCACTCCAAAGCCTGATTCCGGATATCACCCTCGCCAAAATGGTAACGGACCCGGGTGGCAGATCCGGGCGTTGGGAGTCTTCCACCGAGCGTGTAAAATGCCCGCATGGGCGGCGGAAAGCTCGATATCCGAACTCCGCGACACAACGATGAATCCATACAATGGCGTCAAAGGTAACTTCATGCAAAATGAATCCTTCCTCTCACTCGGTCTGGACATCGGAACCACGACCACGCATCTGGTCATCTCCCGAATGATCATCGGGCCGGGCGAGGATCCCTTCGGCCGTTATCATCTGCTGGACAAGGAAATCGTCTACCGCGGCGAAATCCACCGCACGCCGCTGAAGGACGAGACGACCATCGATGCCGAGGCCATTCGGGAAATCGTCGAGCGCGAGTATCGCGCCGCCGGGGTCGGCCGCGCGGATGTCCTGACCGGAGCGGTCATCGTTACCGGTGAAACCGCCCGAAAATCCAATGCGCAGGCGGTGGTCCAGCAACTGGCCGGCGAAACGTCAACCTTCGCCGCCGCGGTGGCCGGGGCCAACCAG
>CAZXSA010000359.1:0-4229 GCA_964642815.1 uncultured Planctomycetales bacterium
CGTACAGGTGTCGCCGTCCGCGTCGGTCAGATCGTAGCGGATATTCACCAGCCTCGAATCGTCCGGCCGCTGAGCCACTCTTACGCGGCTGACCTCGGGCGAGGAATTACCCACGGCCACCCCGGTACTCATGAATGACGCAATACCACACGCAACTATCGCCGAAAATACTTGCTTACGCATGACGTTCTCCTTCCTGAGAAGTGGGAATATGATTCATCGGCAAAATAAAACCGTGGGTGTTGTTTACCAGATATGCGCGAAGAAAACCCGCCGATCGGTTGATCGGCGGGTTTTAAGGGTTTTCACGTCCTCGGTTTGAATTCCAAGGTTTTGGGTTAAGTTAATGTTTCAGTGAGAATCGTGCTTACATCGAGATTACCGACAGGCCCGGCTCACGGTGCGCCGCGACATGCAACACGTGGTCCGAGTGGTCGGTTTCCGGGTCGCGCGGGTCGTGCCGGTTCGGGTGCTCTTGGCGGCCGTCGTCCGACGAACTCGGCTGACCGTCGTTTTGCCCGGTCGGGTCTTGCTCTTGGAGGTTTTAGCGGTTGATCTGCCTACGCGCGTGGCGGTGGTAGTGCTCTTGCGAGCCGCGCCTGAACGAGCCCGGCGGGCGGCGCGAGGACTACGACGACTGCGTGTTGATCTGGTGTTAGCCATAATACAATCTCCTCAGGGACGTGATGGACCCAAACAAAATACGCCTCATAAAAACTGTCATAATGGATCGGACTATCGGCCTCGCCAAAGCTCCACTTAAGTTAAAAATGAATCCACCCTGACGCTTTCCTGACAGGCACGACGCGGGGTTTTCCGGTTTACCAGGGTGGGCCGTCGCGGAAAACAGCGTTTTTTGAGCCGGATTGGTCCCCCGGGATGTGGAGCTATCAGATGGGGATGGCCAATTTCCAACCGATGCATCCGCCCGTTCGGGCTATTCCGCCAAAACCCTTATCAGGCCCGGTTTATGACAATTTTCCAAGGGAGGTTGACGCGCCGAGTACACTGGTTAAACTGCATACCCGTTGAGTCCGGAACCAAACGCATGAGCGGCCGGGCGCAAAGGTGGAATTTTGACATCGGAGAGCAGCATGTTGACTGGACGTAGTCGCATTTATCGTTGGATCGGGCTGGTGGTTGCCGGCGGTTTTCTGCTTCAGGCCGCCGGTTGCGATCTGTTCCTGCAGGCGATGCAAACCGGCCTTCTGGGCGCCATCGCCGGCGGAATGTACTATCTGGCAAGAAACGTATAACCATTAGTCACACTACTTGCGCAGCTCGCCAGACGTGAGTTGCCCCGGCCGTTATAAGTTTCGTGCCGGTCTATGGATGCGCGCACAATGATATAACCGTCCGGGGTCGCTTTACCTCTCCCCACACCCTCCCGAACGCATGACATTACGGAGATAACGAAGGTGATAAGAACCGAGCCGGTACTTGATAGCCCTATTTTCAAGGCCCGCGAGAAACTTGCGACGACGATTTGTGTCAACGATATCGAGGCTACTCGACAGGTGGCCCGATTGATCGCCGGTACGATTACGCAAAACAACACCCAGGGGAAACCAACCGTGCTTGGCTTGGCGACCGGCAACACCCCGATCGGCGTGTATCGTGAGCTGATTCGCCTGCATCGCGAGGAGGGGCTGGATTTTTCCAGGGTCGTCACCTTCAATCTCGACGAATATTACCCTATCCGTCCGGATAGCATTCAGAGCTATCATCGCTGGATGTGGGAGAACTTCTTCGACCATGTAAATATCGCGTCCGATAACGTGCATATTCCGGATGGCACCGTGCCGGAGAATGAGGTCGATGCCTACTGCCTGGCCTACGAGGAGAAGATTCAGGCCGCCGGTGGAATCGATATTCAACTGCTCGGCATTGGACGTACCGGGCACATCGGTTTCAACGAACCGGGTTCCTCGCGCGATTCAAAAACCCGCATGATCGCCCTCGATCCGGTCACCCGCCGGGACGCCGCCGCCGATTTCTTTGGCGAGGACAATGTTCCCCGACGGGCGATCACCATGGGGGTGGCCACCATCCTGCACGCGCGGCGGGTCATCCTGATGGCGTTTGGCGAGCAGAAGGCGCCGATCATTCGCCGCGCGGTCGAGGGCGAAGTCACCGATTCGGTGGCCGCCAGCTTCCTGCAGGAACACCCGGACGCCGAGGTCTGGGTGGATAACGCCGCCGGCGAAAAACTGACCCGAATGGCCAGCCCCTGGTTGCTCGGGGATGTCGAGTGGACCCCGCGCATGCAGCAAAAGGCGGTGATCTGGCTGAGTTTGACCACCGGGAAAAGCGTCCTGAAACTCGACCACGATGATTATGACCTGCATCATTTGGCCGCCCTCGTACGCAAGGCCGGCCCGGTGGATATGCTGAATCAGCGAGTCTTTCGACGCATGCTGGATACCATTGTTCAGCACGGCTCGTTACCGAGCGGGATCCGCGTGCTTTGTTTCAGTCCTCACCCGGACGACGACGTGATCAGCATGGGAGGGACGTTGAATCGCCTGACCCGCAGGGGCAACGAGGTCTTCGTGGCCTACATGACCAGCGGCAATATCGCGGTCACTGATGAGCATGCCCTGCAGATGATCAGGTTTTGGACGGAACTCAACCATTCTTTCGAGTTGGATAGCGATAAGAGCGCGAACGTCTTGCGGGAAGTCCGCCGGTTTCTCGAGAGCAAGACGCCCGGCGAGGCCGACAGTTGGCAGGTGCAACGGATCAAAAGCCTGATTCGCCAGGCCGAGGCGTTGGCCGCTTGCCGACACATCGGCATCCCCGAAAACCACGCCCATTTTCTCGAGCTGCCCTTTTACAAAACCGGCCAGGTCCGCAAATTGCCCGTTACCGATGCGGATATCGATATCGTGCTTCGTCTGATTCGCGAAATCCGTCCCAAATGGATTTTCGTGGCCGGCGAGCTCTCCGATCCGCACGGCACGCATCGGCTTTGCGCCGAGGCCATCATGGCCGCCCTTAAACGCTGTACCCTCGACGAGCATCCGGAGATCGTCTGGCTATACCGCGGCGCGTGGCAGGAGTGGGAGCCGGACGAAATTGACATGGCCATTCCCCTGAGCAAGGGGGAACTGACCCACAAAATATTTGGCATCTTCAAGCACCAATCGCAGAAGGACAAGGCCCTCTTCCCCGGCCCGTTTGATGATCGCGAATTCTGGCAAAGGGCCGAGGCCCGCAACACGGAAACCGCGGCCGTCTACAACAAGCTCGGATTACCCGAGTATCATGCCATGGAAGCGTTCGTCCGCTATCAACAACTGTGACGACGGTCGTGGGTCGAAGGTACACGTACAATACAACCACGAGACGCGGGTCCGGCCAACGACGCCATGCGCGGGTTTTAACCGTCAAGGCCAGACGTGGGCTCGTCGGTCATAGTTCATGTAATCGTCGGCGTCGGCCTCGCGGAGGCGGGTGGCCCAGTGCGGGTCGATTTTTTTCTCGATAAGCTCTTCCGGACTCATGACCCGGCCGTACTCGTCTCGAAAAGCATCAATCTTATCAAGGGGAATCGTCTCGATCGTGCCGGTTTCCTTGTTCACATAGCCGGGGGTACCGGCGATCAGCGAGTTGTACATCATTTCGTTGATCGCCGATCGCGTGCGCGTGCGGTTGTCCCAGATTTCACGATCGACCTTGTTCATGTATGCCCAAAATTCGCGGATTTGACGGGCTTCCTGTTCATTGGCCTTCTGAACTTCGCGAATCCACCACAGGGTATAGGAGAAACTTGTGCAAACCCGTTCAAGGAGCGTAGCCATTTGCGCGAACTGCTCGGCCGGGGCTTCGTAGCCGCGGATTTGAATCGACCAAAGGCCCATCGGCCCCTTGGTGTGGGGCGTAACCACGACGCTGGCTCCCAGATAGACGACGCTCCGCAGGCTAACGCCCTGGACCTGCCGTTTGCCTTGTAACTCGTAGACATAGAAATCCCAGCGTCCGCCGGTTTGTTGAATGGTTTGTACCGCCGACGCGTAACAAGACGCGAAAAGCTGGCGCAGCTCCTCCAGGCTCTGTTCCCGAATGATCTGAAGACCGGGCACCACTTTCCCCAAGGCCGCCTGAAACGCCTCCTGGTCGGACCCGATATTGGCTGCCTCGTAGCCTTTGTTTCGCCACAGAGCAGCGCTCGTTTGATCGATCTGGGTGTTGAAGGCGTCGGTGATCCAATTCATCGTGCAATACTT
>CAZXSA010000360.1:0-4180 GCA_964642815.1 uncultured Planctomycetales bacterium
AACCGTTGCTTAATCCGAAAAACAAAATGTCTCATTGACGAGTGAAACAAATCAACGGCCAGGGGTTCGTTGTTTTCCACACGGGGAGAACGCAACCCTTTCAGGGTAGAATGAGGAAAGACGAGGGATCGGTTCCCAGGGTAGCGGCCTGCGCCGCAACCCTGGGCTTTGTTATGAAATCCCGTTGGGATTTTGAGGATGACGGCGGACGGTTTTCGTATCGTCATAGCGCGTGGATATGGCTATACCGTTGGGATTGAGAAACGGCGACGGACGATGTTGTATGTCGGCATAGCATATATAGCGGGTGCAGAATTGGTTGCGTCCCGTTGTTTTCTGAACCGGCTGGATTATTCGGGCAGTCCATCGACACCGTAGAGGGCGAAGACGAATTCGTTGATACGGTTCTCGCAGGCCTCGACCTTGCCTTGCAGGGTTCGTATTTCGCGGTCGGAAAGGGCCGATGAGCGAAGCTTTTTCTTGGCGTCCATGACTGTGCGAACGGCCTCGGTGATTCGCTCCGCAAGTTTCTTCTCCTCGGCGGTCTCGGGAAGTTTGATGGGAAGATTACGTATGAAACGGATTTCACAATTGAGGTAGCCACCACGAAATACTGTTCCATTCGCACGAATCCATGCGTCGGCAAATGAACTGTTCAAAACACCAAGAAGATACATAGCCTCAATATTTTTGTGGGGAATGATGGCAACGCCACCAGCTGCGCCTCCAGAAAAGACGTAATTCCCCGTGGAATCCCAACACATTTGGGGATGTTCACAAATATCCGGATTGATTATTTTTTTCTGCGATAAAGCTTTGAAATTCTGTGGCCGTGAGAATTGATAAAAACGTTCGCCTTTAAAACGTCCCTTTTCACGACGATCAAGCGATGATCGCATCTTGATTAAATAATTGTTCCACAAGCGTGGATACTTTTCTTGCATTTCGTTCGGTGTTAATAGCCGCCACAACGTGCCTTCGCAAATATATGGGAACACCAATCGCAACTTTGAAGGCAATAGGTCAAACGATTTCATGTGTTCACTTTTTATTAGTGGGCGTAAAGCATCGGCTTCTATCTCGTATTGTTGCTTGGTTTCATCTGAAAAGATAGTTGCAACACCGCGTTTCTCATGCATTACGGAAACCACAAATACCTTATCTGCCCCAGTCTTAAAACCTTGAGCCAATTCTGCAACACCTGAAAGAGGTTTGACCACTCCGACAACCGATGGAGATAAAGATAGCGCAAATGAAAAAGGAAGCCCACCTGTTCGCAATTGAGGCGCAAGACGACACGAGACCCCATCTGCTGCTCGCGGAAATTTGGAATCAAGAGTGGCGCATTGTCCAACACCGTCAACTAACTCCTTGAACCGGGCATAGTCGACCATGGCTTCATTGACAGATCGCTGAATAATGTGAATAGCCGTATAAGTGGTTGCACCATGAAATACCTGATGGTGAGCAAAGTCAATGATTGCTTTAAGATGTTTCCCGTCGGCAATCAGTTTCCTGAGGCCTTCGCCGTACTTGGCTTGCCAGAATTTGTGAGGCATGATGAAGCCAAGCAAGCCGTCGGGCGAGAGCAAAGACAGGGCCTTTTCGGTGAATACCACATAGATGTCATAGTTGCCTTTAGCCGCGCTTTTGTACCTCCATTTGTAAAATTCGCATTCCTCGGGCGCCCACTTATTGAGTTCCTGCACGCGGATGTAGGGCGGGTTGCCGATGATGCAATCGAAGCCAGCGCGGCCGCGGTCCTTGACCGCCTGCGAATCGAGCAACCGGCCGAAGCCGCGCGTTCGGCTGGTCCAATCGAAGCGATTGATACGGAAAGTGGTATCGGCGTCCTCCTCGTCGAAACCAAATTTCTGCTGATTTCGCCCCTGTATCTCGCAATAGGTGAACCAATCGGCCTCGTCGATCAGCGAATTGCCGCACTGGATATTGTTGTCCAAGGGCGGCAGTAATTGCCGCTCGACCCAGAAGGTGGCCCAGTCTTCCGGTAACTTGGATTCGAGCATTTTGAGATAGAGGGACATTACGGTGACTTCTACGGCCTGCTGGTCGATATCCACGCCGTGGATACAGTGGGTCAGCAGGGCCGAACGGAAGTCGGGGGCCAGGTACCAGCGTTTATCCTTGTCCTGAAAGGCGATCTCGGATTTCTTTTTGCGGCCTTTACCACCGGTAGCGAGGGCGGGGACGTGGGCCTTAGCGAGGGACGGATCGGCCTGGACGGCGGCGAGGCAATAATCGAACAGGTATTGCAGGGTGGCCACGAGGAAAGACCCGGACCCGCAGGCGGGATCGAGAATCTTTACGTCCAGAATCTGGGCGGGGGTTTTACCTTGGATTTGAGGCCCTACGACGCGCCGAATGATCGTATCGACCACGAAGCGCGGCGTGTAGTAAACCCCGCCGGCGTGCCGGACCTCGGGTTTTTCCTTGATTTCGACGTGCGATTTTTCGACGGTGACGACGTTGCCGAGAAATCGTTCGTAAACGATACCGAGAATATCGTCGCCGATAGCGGCGAAGTCCCAAGGGCCATCGGGCGGATAGAGCGTGCGCACGAAGTCGGCAAGCACACCTGCATCAACCAGAAGTTCCTCGGAGAAATGAGGCTTGTACAAGTAGCCGTTGTACCTGCGGTCCCATTCACGGAATTCCGCCCGGAGGGCTTGGTAGAAATCCCCCCCTTCCGTTCCGATACGTGCCAGCGTCGCCCGGAGCGAGCCGAATGGGACGATGCCGCGATCCTCGCATACCCGCATGAATACCAGGCGGTCCATGATGCGCTGAACCGCCTCGGTTAGCTTGGCCGCGCCATGGAGGGTGTCGGCCTCGGGAAAATGACTCTTGTTGTGGCGGTAGATTTCGACGGCGAAGTGTTGTCGATGCACGTCCAGGTGGGCGAGAAAAACCTGATCGACCGGTTCGCAACCCTTGAAATCAAAGAGCATCCGATCCACGGTTCGGATGCGCCGGCGCGGACCGATTTTCTTGACCTTGCGGAGCAATTCCTCCAGCGAACCGCCGATAACGGCGTCGCGTCCGAAGGTTGATTGAAGCACATCCCACTGCGCATCGTATTGGTCGAAATTCAGTTTGAATTCGCGGACGAGACCCCGGTCGGGATCATGAAAGATGGGCTTCAAGGTGCTATCAAAAAGACGGAATTGCTCGAAATCGGTCAGGATGGCAAAAGGTATGGTCGCGTTCCAGGCGTACTGCTTGGCCTGGAAAATGGCTTCCTTATCCTCGTCGATATCCACGGACGGTTTCTTGGCCTCGACGATGAAACGGGGGAACCCGCCGGGTCGGAAAAGATAATCCGGGCGGCGATGACGTAATCCGGTGGCCTCGACGGTTTCAACGCTCTTTTCGATGATAACTTCCGCGTTGGCCGGTCCAACCTGCTGGGTATCGCCCACGTCCCAACCAAGCGCCCGCCAGAAGGGATCAATATAATTTTGACGTACGGTAGCTTCCTTGGTTTCCGGCGACTTCAACTCCTTGATGTGCCGGGCAAAGCCTTGAACAAGATCAGAGATGTTGGGGGATTTACTCGACATATATACTCCGAGATCGGTCCGGGAACACAATCGTGATCCTGCCGCAGCAAGGATTCGTGCAGTATAATGTCGGATAACCAACCGTCAATAAAATATCTTGCGGTGATGGACAAATTATCCATGCAATGGAGATTGACGGGCGGCGGCCTGTTTCCCAATGATCCGTAATCAGGCCGGAAGAAAACAGACGGGGGATTTGAGATTTACGATTTGAGAAATGGGGTGGCGGGTAATGGTCCTGAGTGTAAGCGATTTCAGTCTGCCAGCAAGCCGCAACCGTGCCTCGCGCGGAGACGCGGAGGCGCGGAGTGTCATTGAGCTCAGGAAGTCGTAACGGGAGGCAGAGGATTTGAGATTTAAGATTTGAGAAATGGGGCGGCGGGCAATGGTCCGGAGTGTAATCCATCCCAGTCTGCCAGCAAGCCGCAGCCGTGCCTCGCGCGGAGACGCGGAGGCGCGGAGTGTCATTGAGCTCAGGAAGTCGTAACGGGAGGCAGAGGATTTGAGATTTAAGATTTGAGAAATGGGGCGGTGGGCAACGGCGGGTTAACCGTGTGGATGATGAATCGTGCGGGCGGGATATGGAATCAGGGATTGGA
>CAZXSA010000361.1:0-4179 GCA_964642815.1 uncultured Planctomycetales bacterium
CTGGGCGAATACATCCTCCAGATTGCCGGCGAAAAACCCTCGCATATCGTGACCCCGGCCATCCATAAGTCCAAGGAGGACATCGGCCGGCTGTTCAACGAAAAACTGGGCATACCCTACACCACCGACCCACCCACCCTGACGGCCGCGGCCCGCGCGGTGCTTCGCGAGAAATTCAAGAACGCCGACATGGGCATCATCGGGGCCAATTTCGCGGTGGCCGAGACCGGCACGATCTGCATCGTCACCAACGAGGGCAATGGCCGCTTCTGTAGCTCGCACCCGAAAGTCCTCGTCTCGCTCATGGGTATGGAGCGGTTGATCCCGCGAATGAAAGACCTGCCCGTGTTCATCAAACTGCTCGGCAAATGCGGCACCGGCGTGCGGATCACCTGCTACACGAGCCTGATTACCGGCCCGCGTCGCCCCGGCGATCAGGACGGCCCGGAGGAATTTCACCTGGTCATTCTGGACAATGGCCGCTCGCGCATTCTGGGCAGCGATTATCGCGAGGCGCTGCGCTGTCTGCGCTGTGGGGCATGCCTGAACGCCTGCCCCGTCTATCGCAAAATCGGCGGCCACGCCTACGGTGCCGTCTATCCCGGCCCGATCGGCAGCGTGATCACGCCGCTTTTAAGCTCGCTCGACGCCTATGCGGATTTGCCGACGGCCTCAAGCTTGTGCGGGGCCTGCCTGGAGGCCTGCCCGGTGCGGATCGATCTGCCCACCATGTTTCTGCGTCTGCGCAGCGATCTGCTGAACCAAGGCCATATCCCCTGGCGATGGCGGCTTGGTTTCAAGATGTGGAAATTGGAGATGCGCTGCCCGTTCCTGTACCGGATGGGCACGATGATGGGCCGCTGGTTCATGCGCCTGCGGGCCAAGGACGGCTGGATCAGAAAGCTGCCGATGGACGCCGCCGGCTGGACCGCGCATCGCGACTTCCCCGCGATGGATTCCGAACCGTTCCACAAACGATGGAAACGGCTGCAACAGGATAAGGAGGAGACGCGCTGATGGCCGGCATAAGCGAACAGGAATTTTTCGCGGCGGTGCGCGGGGCCTTGAGCCGGCGCGGACCGGCGGTGGATCTGCCCGACGATCTGGAAGTCGCCCGCGTGGTGGATCCCAAGGTGGATTTGCCGGCCTTGCTGGCGGCCAACGCCGAGCAGATGTTGCTCAAGGTTTATCGCGTGGCCGATGAGCAGGCGTTGGTGGCCAAGGTCCTCGAATTGCTCGCTGCCGCCGGGGCGAAGAAAGTGATGGTCCCGGCCGAGGATCTTCCCGGCCGTGAGGCGATTCTGGCCGCTTTGAAAGATAAGGGTATCGCCCTCGGCGACCCTGACAGCGCCGACGCGCATTTCGCCGCCGATGTGGGGATTACCGGCGTGGAGATAGCCATCGCCGAAACGCCGTCGCTCTGCCTGCGTAGCGGAGGCAAGCATCGCCGCCTGGCCTCCCTGGCCCCGCCGGTGCATATCGCCGTCCTCCGCGCCGAGCAGATCGTGCCCGACCTGCTCGACTGGGGCACCGCCCGCCAAGGCGACATGCCCGCGGCCGAAACCCTCGTCTCCAGCCCCAGCAAAACCGGCGACATCGAACTGGTCATGGTCCTCGGCGTCCACGGCCCCAAGGAAGAACACATTATCATCGTCGGCTGACCCGACCAGCCCGAAACAGTTTACCTCGCCTGCCTCGCTCGCCACGTCGGAGCCCAGCGGAGCCGGGCCTGGGCGGGCCGTGGCGGGCAAGCGAGGGTTCCTCTTCACCAGCCCGCAGCAATTTACCCGCTCGTAAGGGAATTCCAGACCTGTAACCCCGCAAGACAGGCTATTGCCTATCAAAACCTCTGCAAACAGGGTCTCGGGTATGGGGTTTTGGGTTTAAGTCTTTCGGCGGCTGGCATGGGCAGGCCCTCGTCGCGCCCAAGCGGGACAAGGGTTTGCCCGTGCTTTTCCATCTGCGGAATATCATGCGAACACTTGGATGGATTATTGCCCGCCGCAAACGCTCGTACACAAGCCGCTTCCAGCGGCTTTTCCCGCCTCGGGCGGGCTTGTAGGCCAGTCCCTTCCAGGGCTGGTTATCGAGACGGCGCAACCCTACTCCCCCATTCCTCCCCCTCTATTTTTAGCCCGTTTCCAAAGGGCATTTTTACTGTTGCTCCTCCGGTCGATCCGTACGTTCCAATCGATCATGGGTTTGCCCGTCAGCGTGATGTTGTTTCTGATTGCGAATATAGGCGGCCACCCAGGGCAGATCCTTTGTTCCGAAGCTGACAACCCCGTAGCCGTCCTGCCAACCGAGGACCTTGCGATTGCAGATTTCGCTGTTGATATGATGCGAGGTCGCGCCCTTAAGTTGACCGATCCAATCGGCAATCGCCACGGTCGGCGGTATGCTGACGGCCAGGTGAATGTGGTCGGCCGTTCCGCCGATTTCATGGACGAAGACCCCCGGCGTTTGCAACGCGCGATGACGAAGATAATGGTGCGTGCGGTTCTCGACGATATCCACGAGGACGGGAGCGTCATGTTTTGTGTGCCAGGTCAGATGCAGATTGATTTCTGAATAAACATTGCGGGGCACGGCGTTCTCCTTGAACAACAAAGGCAGATCGAGAAGCCCGTTAAAAACGGGCTGCCGGTTGAGGGGTGAGGATATCGTGATCGTCGCCCGTCAACCAGTCCTCAAGGGACTGGCCTATTGGCCCGCCGTTGGCGGGAAAGCCCCGTGGAACGGGGCTGCTGTTGGGCATGCACCGTGCGTATCAAATGAAAACCCGCCATCCTGTCCATTCCGTTGTCTGCGGTATGACGGGGCTGCGGTTCGGCGGACACCGTGCATATCGAATGGGGCAACGCCCTCGTAGCCAATCCGTTGTTCGCCGTGGAACGGGGCTGCTGTTTTGTGTATATGGAATGGGCGGTATTCGTTCCCTTCATTTGAGTCTCTCGTCAAATGGATGAGCAGGGGATAGGGCTTCGGGTTTTGGGTTTCGGTTTTGAATGGGTTGGCCTGTGATGTCAGACCCAAAACCCGATACCCGAAACCCATAACCTCTGGAAACAGGGTTTCGGGTTTGAATCGGGTATCCGATCATGCCAAACCCGGTACCCGGTACCCAATACCCGACATCCATCCTCAGTCATGCAGGGTTGGCCATCGCCCGCCCCAAACGCTCGTACACAAGCCGCTTCCAGCGGCTTCTCCCGCCTCGGGCGGGCTTGTAGGCCAGTCCCTTTGGGGCTGGTTATCGAGACGGCGCAACCCTACTCCCCGATTCCTCCCCCTTTGATTCGAGCCAATTTCCAACGGGCTTATACTTCTTCCAGCCTCAAACAGGTGCGAACCCAACCCCGGGTGTGGCAAAGCGGAACCCGAAGGTAATTGTTTGCTGAATAAACCCGGCGAGTTATAGTGCACCACGTGCGCGTTCGAGATTTATGTCATTCAATGATCCTCGGGGAGAAAATGATGCAAAAACACTTTCGGATTTATGCCACGACCATTCTGGCTTGCCTGTTGGTTCCTGCGCTGGCGGTAAAAGCTCAACCGGCGGCGCCCGCGGTGGTCAACGCGCTTTTCCCGTCCGACCAGCGCGGCCTGATCCGCCTTGATGGCCAATGGGATTTCGCCGTTGATCCCCGCAACGAAGGACAGACGCGGGAATGGTTCAAGCCCGGCCAGACGTGGCCGGAGATGATTCCCATTCAAGTGCCCGGCTGTTGGGAAGCCCAAGGCGTCGGCGGGCCGGGGAACAGCACGGCCGTTACTTTGGAAACCAGTATCCGTCCCTTAGTCGGCGCATACGTGGGGACCGCCTGGTATCGCAAGGAAACGGTCATCCCCGCCGACTGGACCGGCCGACGAATCTGGCTCAAGATCGGCGGCGTCCATGCCCAAGGCTGGTTCTGGATCAACGGGACATACGTGGCTCGGGCGGCGGATTATTGCGGCGTGTACAAATACGATATCACCGATCTGGTGCGGCCGGGCGAGCGGATGACCGTCGTGGCGAAAGTGCGCAACGATGTCCCGGCCGGCACGGGCCTGTTCGGCTGGATTCATCGGTTCGGCGGGCTGTACCGTAGTGTCGAGATCGAGGCCACCGGCGACACCTGGATCGATGACGCCTGGGTGGAGCCGCTGCTGGACGAACAAAAGGCCCGGCTGCAT
>CAZXSA010000362.1:0-4147 GCA_964642815.1 uncultured Planctomycetales bacterium
GGCCGTCTATGCCCCCATGCGCAAAGGCGATACCTGGACCATCACCCTGCAGAATAACGGCGGGCTGAATCTCAAGCTGGTCCGGGCCGGCGACCGCGGCCCGATGCGGCTGGAAAGCCGGGTATCGGATAAGCCCATGTCAAATTAAAGGATTCCTCGCCATCAGTTGTGACATCGAATGAACTCATGCGGTTACGGCTGGTGGCGTTATAAAAATTATACACGACACCCGCTATGGCCATAACCACGAACAAGAGTCCGAAGAGGGCGAAGAATGGCGGCGCTCCCATCGACAACGCCCCGATAGTCCAGATGACTCCAAAAATAGCCACGACGATGCCACCGACCCCACCCATCAAGGAAGGTCCACGGCCTGGTTTCACACTATACATCGATTCTCCCCTTTATGTTGAACGTCGGTTTTAACTACCCCACATCGGCGTTTTGCTCATCCCTTCACTCTTGAGCGGCCCTTCTGAGTTCTTCGTAGTCCGCACCCAGATCTTCCTTCCATACTTCGACCGCATTCAATATCTTCTGTCTGGCGGCGTTAATGCCGTTACGATAGCCGATCAAAGCGGGAATGAAGACAACGAGAAAAATCGGAATGATGGACATTATGCCCATCGTGATGATCCCGGCTCGCCCGCTTCCCCGCTGAGCCTTGAATTCCGCAATGGCGTTCAGGATATAAAGCTTCTTTGCTTTTCTAATTTCTTCTTTGGGTAGATTTGCCAGACTACCCGCAAATGCAGCGAGGGCTGCCGGATCAAGGGCCATCGTTTCTGTTGAGGTCATCTTCAATCCTTTCTGGCGAGCCTAAGGTGTCCATCTAACCCTTGACGCCTTGCCCAGGATATAAAGAAGATAACATGGGGTGGTTGGGGCGGCAACAATCTCTAAGGTCATAGTCGATATACGCGGAACAACTGCTTGTCGTTTTCTTCATGGGCTACCGAAAAGACCACGAAGACGGGCGTAGGCGTAATCAGGGTGGGGGTGCTGTATAATAGCGGGGCATTGCCTGGCGTTGTAGTCGGACAAATGGACCTGGGAAATGTCGGTTTAAGGAGAAGCCATGCCCTCGAAAATGACCTGGATACTGTTTTTGTGGATGGCCGTATCGACGCTTTACGGGCAGGATAAGAACTCAACTTCCGACTCTCGAATCAAAGCGGAGGATTTCGCCATTCTGCCCTGGGGGCGGACGCCCGCGGAGAAGCCGGTTCTGGAGGAGATCTACAATTGCGGTTTCAACCTGGCCGGTTTCGTGGCTCCCGAAGGACTCGACGCGGTGGCGGCCGCTGGTCTGCAATGTGTCGTATCCGATCCTTCCACGCGGTCAACGAACGCGGCCACGACGGACGAGGAGGTCAATCGTCGGGTGACGGCCCTGGTGGATCGGATCGGAAAACATCCGGCCGTCTTCGGGTATTATCTGCAGGATGAGCCGAGCGCGAAGGAATATCCGCATTTGGCCCGTTTGACGGAGGCGTTCCGCAAGGCGGCCCCCGAAACCCTTCCTTACATCAATTTGTATCCAATTACAGTCTCGGCGGACCGCATGGGTGTACCTACGTATGAGGAATACGTGGAGTCATTCGTGCAAACGGTCAAGCCGCCGTTTATCAGTTATGATCATTATGCCTTATTGCAGGATGGCTCCGTGGGCCAGAGCTATTTTCAGAACCTCGAGGTCATTCGGGCCGCCGCCCTGCGCCATAACCTGCCGTTCTGGAATATCATTCTGTCCACCGCTCATTTTCATCTTGCCGAGCCGACGGAAGCGGGTCTGCGTTTTCAGGTGTACACCACGCTGGCCTACGGCGGCCGGGGGATCAGTTATTTCAAGTATTTCTCGCCCAATCTGGGGAATTATCGCCTTGGTCCGATCGATCAGTTTGGCGACAAGACCCCCACGTGGTATATGATGCGTCGCGTGAATCTGCAGATTCATAAGCTGGCTCCCTCTTATATCAAACTGAAAAGCGTAAACGTTTTCCATCATCCGGAGATTCCCGATGGATGCGCGGGGCTGGCTACCAGTCGTTTTCTGGATGATATCGGCAGCGGTAAGTTCCTTATCGGCGAGTTCGAGGGACCGGACGGCGTACCGCACATACTGGTCGTCAATAAAAGTCTGACCAGGTCATCGAACTTAAAAGTCAAATTCAAATCCAGCGGAACGATCATGCAGGTGGACGCCTACTCGGGAGTCACCCACCGCTGGGGCAATGAATGTGACTGGCTCGCGCCGGGGCAGGGTATGCTGCTGCTCTTGCAGCAATAATCGAGGTGTCTGGGAACCCTTCGCCGGCCGGAGGGCAAAATTATTTCGAGCTCAGCATTTGGTATTTACCCGCGAAATAATGCCGGGCCTCTTCCGGCAGGCGGGTATTACCCAGAGCTTCGGAATACAGTTCGACGGCCTCGCTGGTCATGCCGTTTTCCTCGTACATTTGTCCAAGAAGCTGGAAGCCGTCCACGTAATCGGGATGTTGCTCGATCAACTTACGCAGCGTCTGGAAGGCGGCGTTGATGTCGCCTGTTTGCCGCAAATAAAAGGCGAGGGTATAGGCGTATTTCGGCTCGGCGGGGCGTTGTTCGGCGGCCTTACGACACCATTCAATCGCCTCGTCGATGTGGTTCTGACTGAGTATAACCGCCAGATTATACGCGGCGCCGGGAGACTTCGGTTCGGCTTTCAGGGCGGCACGCAGGGCGGTTTCCGCCTCGGGAAAACGTTTTTGCTCGGCCAATAGCAGGCCGAGATTGAAAAGGGCGGCGGCATTGTTCGGATCGACCTGGAGGGCTTGACGCAGGCATTGCTCGGCGTGTTCATTCTGCCCGAGCATGTTGTAAACAATGGAGGCATTCACGAAGGGTGCAAGTAGATCCGGTCGTAATCGTATGGCTGTTTCAAAAGCCTCGATCGCTCGTGGATATTCGTGCCGTTGCATGTAGAAATTGCCCAAATTGTAGTGGGAAGCGGCATCGTCGGGGCGGGCCTGCATGGACGCTTTCAGTTCCTCGACGGCCCGAGCCAGCCGGGCACGAAGCTCGCCGGTCAGCATTGCCGGATCGACCGGGGCCAGGGCGGCGGCCGCCCGAATACGGACCAGCCGGTGGTCATCACCGGCCATTTCGATCAGGACCGCCAGCGTCGAGGGGTCGAGTCGATCGCCCAGAGCCTCGGCCGTACTGGCTCGAATTAACGGCGAACTGTCCTTGGCGGCCGCCAGTAAAGCGGGCCATTTTCGATCGTCCTCGCACGGACGCAGGAGCCGAATCAGCGAATTAGCGTAAATCTCCTCGCGGTCGGGACTCGTGATGGCCGCCAGCATCTCTGGAAGGGTGGTCCAGTCGGCTTTTCTGGCGGCGTCGAGCAAGTTGGCGCGTTTCAATACCGGAGTCTGGTAATCTTCCTTGTGCCAGGCGCGAACCTGCTCGTCAGCCCATTCGGGTGTCTTGTCCGCATGGCAGAGGTTGCAGGCGTTGGGCGATTTGAAGGCGATGGTCGCCGCCGGGGTGGGCGGAAGCATGGAATGGTCGCTGCGTCTCATGCGGGCGAATTCGGTCATGGGCATGTGGCAGGAAATGCAGCGGCTGCCCTCGGTATGGGCAGGATGATGGGAATGCTCTTCGACGGTTTCCACTCGCTCGGCATGGCAGGGGAGACAGGCTTCGTTCGCCTGCTCGCCATGGAAGCGATACCGCCCACTGGAAGTGTGACAATGCATACAGTCGAGACGACCGGACTTGACGCACGGACTCATCCGCCAGAGCGTGAATGTATAGTTTTCGCCAAGATCCCGCCCGTCGGGATAGAAATCGGGGTGCTCGATAGTGACCAGGTCGCAATGGTCGAAAAAGCTGTCGCCCGGCATAAACGAGGTGGTGATAGGCGCGGCCTTGGCGTGGCAGGGAGCACACAAATCGTTAATCTGCGCAACAGTGAAAGTCTTCGTACTGATAATTCTCAAATCGGACGGGGGCGGCTGGTTTGCCGCCGCAGCCTTGCGAAAGACGCGGTCATGTTCGCCACCGGGGCCATGACAAGTCTCGCAGTTAATGCCCGGCTCGGCCCAAATAGTGTGGTATGTGTCGCTGGCCTGGTCATAGTTGGTGGAAAGCTGGCTGACATGGC
>CAZXSA010000363.1:0-4124 GCA_964642815.1 uncultured Planctomycetales bacterium
GACGACGTGGCCGCCGCCGTGGCTTTTCTGGCCTCGCCGGAGGCTAAATACATTACCGGGCAGGTCTTGCCCGTGGACGGTGGATTGAATATGTAAGGGTTTATTGCTCCGGCGCGGTTGGTCCGGGTCGCGTGGCCCGGGGCGCGGCAAGCCGGTGTTATCGTGGATGATAGAAACGTCAAGACTTACGAAACGGTGGCATCGTTTCATGCAAGGAGGATAGCGGGTGAACGTAGCAGAGATTGAAGATAAGGTTTTTTCGATCGTCAGTGAGCAGATGGCGGTCAACAAGGCGGAAATCAGCCGGGAGACCTCGTTCATCAATGACCTGAACGCCGATTCGCTGGATATCGTCGAGCTGGTGATGGAATTCGAGGATAACTTCGAAATGAGCATCCCCGACGAAGAGGCGGAAAAAATCAAGACCATCGGTCAGGCCATCGACTACATTTCCGCCCAGCAAGGTAAGGCCTGATCCGGCCCCGCTCCCCGGCGTGTATCCCTGCCTGGGCGCTGAAGGTGAACGCGCTCATCGGAGCGCGGAGCCTGCGCGCCATTGTCTCGGCGGGGGGCTCTCGTCGAAAGGGTGCGTGGTTCGGAAACAGTAAACCCCGATTGACCAGCGAAGCGTAAGGAGAGTCATGGCGAGTAAGCGTGTGGTCATTACTGGAATGGGAGTCATCACTCCCCTGGGCTGTTCGGTGGAACAGCTCTGGGACGGGTTGATCTCCGGTCAAAACGGGATCGGTCCCCTGACGTTGTTCGATTGTAAGGATTTTGATACCCGTATCGCGGGTGAATGTCGGGATTTCGTGCCCGAGCGATGGATCGATCGTAAGTTGGTCAAGCGCCTTGATCGCTTCAGCCAGCTCGCCCTGGCGGCGGGGATCGAGGCGGTGGCCGACAGCGGTCTGGACTGCGCAAAAGAGGATCCCTATCGACTGGGGGTCATCGTCGGCTCCGGTATCGGAGGCATCAGCGAACTGGAGCAGCAGCATCTCCGGTTGCTGGATAAAGGCCCGTCCAAAGTGTCGGCGTTCACTATTCCCAAGCTTATGGTTAATGCCGCCAGCGCCATGATTTCGATCCAGTTCGGCACCCGCGGGCCGTGTACGGCGGTGGTGACGGCCTGCGCCTCGGCGACCAATGCCATGGGCGACGCCTTGCGCAGTATCCAGCGCGGTGAGGCGGATGTGATTATCACCGGTGGCAGCGAGGCCGCGGTCACCACCCTTGGCGTCGGCGCCTTCAACGCCATGCATGCGTTGAGCACGCGCAATGACGATCCCAAACACGCTTCACGGCCCTTTGATAGGCAGCGGGACGGATTCGTCATATCCGAAGGCGCGGGCATCGTGGTTTTCGAGGAGTTGGAGCACGCCCGGAAACGGGACGCGCGGATTTACGCCGAGGTACTTGGTTACGGCATGACCTCGGACGGCGGGCACATTACCCAGCCGGACGAAGAGGGCTCCTCGGCCGCCGAGGCCATGCGCCGCTGTATCGCCGATGCCGGTTTGAACGCATCCGACCTGGACTATATCAATGCCCACGGCACCTCGACCACGCTTGGCGATATCGCCGAAACCCGGGCGATCAAATCGGTGCTCGGCCCCCATGCCTATAGGATTCCGATTAGCAGTACGAAGTCGGCCACCGGGCATCTGCTCGGGGCCAGCGGGGGGGTGGAATTGGTGGCCAGCATTCTGGCCATACGTAATAGCGTGGTGCCTCCCACCATCAACCTCGACGAACCCGACCCGGAATGCGATCTTGATTATGTTCCTAATCAGGCTCGCGATTTGCGTGTTCGGCGTATTATCAGCAACTCTTTTGGCTTTGGTGGACATAACGCCTGCATCCTGATCGGCGAGATGGCCTGATCCCGCGGGATAAGCCGGGTTGCCCTTTATCAATGTTGATATCCTGGGCAATAAGGCCCCTGGCGGTCGTTGGCTCGCTTATTTTCTGCCCATCTCCTTGGCTTAATGACGCATAATCCTTCTTGCCGTCAAGTCGATCCCCGAATCGGCCGATAACCTAGGAGGGTGTGCGCGCGCATGGGACGCCGGGGCCGATCCTGGTACCCGGCCGTGATTTCAGGCGGATTCGTTATGCCCGAAAGCCAGGAGGACATTGACGCTTTGTTGGCCGAGGTGAGTGCCTTAGCCGACCAGGCGGTTGCCGACATCGCGGGTCCGGCGGAACCGGTCGCCGAGCCGGTGACGGCCGCGCCGGCCGCCGTGGCGACTCCCGCAAGCCCCGCCCGTCCCGCCTCGCGGCCGACATACCAGCCTATCCCGCCCGATGCGCGGAAACCTAATATTGAACGCATCCTTAAGCTGGAAGTCCCGGTGATCGTGCGACTCGCGGAGCGGGTGATGCCCTTGCTCGAGGTGGTGAATCTGTGTGCCGGGGCGATCATTGAATTTGAAAAACCGTCGGATAGCGAGCTCGATCTGATGATCAACAACAAGTGCATCGGCAATGGGCAGGCGGTCAAGGTGGGGGAAAACTTCGGTTTGCGAATCAACCACATCGGCTCCGTACAGGAGCGGATCAAGGCTCTGGGCGGCGGGGGCCGGGACTGATCCTTCCCTGACATTTTTCCGAATTGAGTTCCAAACGCTCCGGTGCCGTAGTATGATATGCGGCCGATATGGATAGGCGCATTTGGCAACAAGCGGCGGAGCGATTGACCGGCTGGCGGCGAACGATTCTCCTGGCGCATGAGCGACCCGACGGAGATTCGCTGGGGGCCATGGGGGCGATCAAGCGATTGATTGAAATGAGTGGCCGTCGGGCGGACGCCTTTCTTTACGACGAGTTCCCGGATCGTTATCGCGTTCTTGATCCAGGCTGTTTCCTGCCCTGGCCCGACCGCCAGGGCACGGGACCGGAGGGGGCCTATGATGGGGTGTTGATTCTGGACACATGTGCCTGGAACCAGATCACGCCCGCCGCCGCATTTCTGCGATCCAGTTCGCTTCCACGCATCATTGTCGATCATCATGCGACCGGCGACGCCCTGGCCTCGCCGGGTCGGGATATGCACATCTCCGACGCCTCGGCGGCATCGACCTGCGGTATGCTTTATGAGTGGTTCGAGGCGGTCGGCTGGCCGATCGATGAACGAATAGCCCAGGCCCTGTTTGTCGGCCTGGCCACGGATACCGGCTGGTTTCGATTTTCCAATACCGACGAACGAACGTTGCGGGCGGCGGCGGCATTATTACAGACCGGGGCCCGGCCGGATTGGATTTACGCGCAGGTGTACGAAACGCTGGCCCCGGCACGACTGCGATTGAAAGCGGCGATGTTGAACACCCTGCGATTCGAGGCCGGCGGGCGCCTGGCGATCATGCGGCTGACACCGGAAATGTTTGAGCAGGCCGGAGCGAAACCCGCTGACGCGGAGGACTTGGTCAATGAGCCGATGGGCGTAGCCGGCGTGGTCGTGAGCCTGTTGTTGACGGATCACGGCCAGGGCAAGATTCGGGTCAATTTGCGGAGCCGGTCCCCGGAAGTGGCCGGCCGCGATATCGACGTAGCCGCCATTGCCCGATCGTTTGGCGGCGGTGGTCATCGTCGGGCGGCCGGGGTGCATATCGAAGCTGCCTTGGAACAGGCGGAATCGCAAATCGTGGCGGCGATTCTGGCGGCCCTGAAATAGAGACAACATCCGCAACGGGCGGATAGAAACTTTTTTTGGGAGGCACAAACATGTCGTGGCAAAGGGGTTTTGGGCTTACGGTTGGGTTGGGTTTGTTTTGGCTGACGGTGCCGACGTTTGGGCAGTCCGCTCCGGCGTCTCAACCGGTAGCGCGAAATACGCTGCCGGAGATGCTACCCGCGGACACGTTGCTTTATCTTGGATGGCCGGGGGCCGACGCTTTGTCCGAGGCGAATCAGACAACGGCGATTGGTAAGCTGTTGGCCGAGCCGGAGGTCGTTCAGTCCAGGCAAAAATGGCGAGAGGAAGTCTGGCCGGCGATTCGCAAGTTGATCCTGGAGCAGATCGGGGAAAATTCGCAGGCGGTGAAAGCGTTCGAGTTCGCGATGGAGGCGGCCGATCTTTGCTGGCGGCGACCGGCGAGCATGGCGTTGGTCGGCGTGGATATGGG
>CAZXSA010000364.1:0-4122 GCA_964642815.1 uncultured Planctomycetales bacterium
CGTGGCCATGGGGGCGGCGGGCAGCGACGTGGCCATCAACTCGGCAAGCATCGCGTTGATGAACAACGACCTGCGCCGGTTGCCCTTCCTGATTCGGTTATCACGGGCGACGACGCGGGTGATCTGGCAAAACCTGCTGTTCGGAGTGACCTATATCGTGGTGCTGGAGGTGCTGGGGGCGATGGGTAAAATCTCTCCGATGTTCGCGGCCTTGCTGCATACGGTGGCCAGCGCGGTGGTGATTTTCAATTCGGCCCGACTGGTACGTTTCGGCGAGCACCTGGGCAGTGCGCCTTTGGTGGCGAAGCCCGTGTCCCACGATTCGACGCATGAGCACGCGGGGGCTACTCCGGCCCCGGTTACGGCATAAGCGGGGGTTAGGTAAGCATCCCTTTTTTTACGTCAATGGCTTTACGCCCCGGCGAAAGTGCTTTCCCCCCCAAAAGGGGGTATCTGCTTTTCCCTTTGGGGACCGTTCTTTTCGGACCTTGTCATTCCGATAACCTTGCCAAGGCATTCCGGTCTTTCATTTATGCCGGACATCTCATTGATGAGTGAAGCCGTCGGCTGGGGAGGTCGATAACCCCTTTAGGTGCTTTTACGCGCCGGGGAAGAGCGGTATGCCCACCCGGGCCGCGCGGAGGAAGCGCATCGTCGAGGGATATTCTTCATGGATCTGGCCACGATTATTGGAATGGTAGCGGCCATCGGCATGGCCTTCTGGTCGATCTGGGTGGGCACCGACGGCAAGCCGGATATTTACTGGGATACCGGTTCGGTCGTGCTGGTCATTGGCGGCAGCATTTTCGTGGTGCTCATGACCCAGTCCCTGGACCGTTACCTGGGGATGTTCCGGATCATTCAGCGGGGGTTCTTCACCAAGAAGATGACCATCCCGCAGGTGATCGAGCAGATCATAAAACTGGGGGAAATGGCCCGTCGGGAGGGTGTGCTTTCGCTGGAAAACGCCCTCGGCGACATCGAGGACGATTTTCTTAAGAACGGGATTCGTCTGGTTATCGACGGAACGGCGGCGAACGAAATCGAGCAGATTCTGACGAGCGAGCTGGAAGCGATGGACCAGCGGCACTCGCAGGGTAAGACCATTATCGATCTGTTCGGAAAATATGCCCCGGCCTTCGGCATGATCGGGACGTTGATCGGATTGGTGGCCATGTTGAACAACATGGACGATCCGACGGCCATCGGGCCGGGCATGGCCGTGGCGATTTTGACCACCTTTTACGGGGCGTGCATCGCCAACATCGTTTGTCTGCCGCTGTCGGACAAGCTCGGCTATCGCCATGACGAGGAAATGCTGCTGCGAACGGTGATGCTGAAAGGCATTCTTTCGCTTCAGGCCGGCGACAACCCACGGGTGACCCAGGCTAAACTGGCCGTCTTCCTGCCGATCAACAAGCGGGATGCGATCGAGGGCCCGGCCAGCCGGGGCAAGGACGATGACGGCAAGAAGTAAAGCAATGACCCTCGACGAGGAAACCCATGCTTAAAAAGAAGCAGGCTCCAGCCGGCGCGCCCGAATGGGTGTTGACTTACGGCGACATGATGTCGCTGCTCTTGTGTTTCTTCATTTTGCTGGTGGCTTTCGCGGATTTCGAGGAGGGCGGGAACCAGGCGAAAATCGCGGCCGTCCTGGAGTCGATTCGGGAAGCGTTCGGGGGGATGACCGGCCAGGGCGGGTCGATGATCGATCCTAATATCGACTTTCACTCGATGATTAAGCGGTTGGAATCAATCATCAAACCGGAGGACCCCAAGAATCGGGGCAACAGCGAGGAGAAGGGGATCCAGGGTAAAAGCGTGCGCTTGCGCCGCATCCGCCAGGGTGCGGAAATCACCATCGGCGGGCCGATCATCTTCAAACCTTTCGAGGCAAAAATCACCGACGAGGGCAAGCAGGTATTGGGGCAGATCGCGGAAATTGTGCGCGGGCACCGGAACAAGATCGAGATTCGCGGACACGCGGCGGAGGAACCGAGGCCGGCGGACTGGACGGACGGCGACTCGATGGATTTATCCTATCGGCGAGCTCGTTTCGTGGCCGACGAACTGGCGTTACGCGGCGTGGAGTCGCGGCGGATCGTCCTGGTGGCGGCCGGGCGCAACGAGCCGGTCACCCAGGGCGTTTACGACCCGGCCAAGCTGGCGGACAATCGCCGGGTGGAGATTATCGTGCGCGAGGCCCTGATCGACGATTATATGGAAACGATGCCGGCCGGCGCGGCCGAACCCGAGGCACCGACCAGCGCGCCGGCGTCACAGGCGGACGGTGCGTGACGCCGTGAGAGGGACGGGGGGGGAGGGAGAGACGGAGGGAAATAGAGACAGAGAGAGCCGCCCCCAAAACGCCCCTTCATGGCCAAACATTTTTCCTCTTCGCTGGCGCGAAAGTGTTACCCCTGACACATTTTCCACTCATCAATCATTCATTGACCATCAATGCTTCATCCGGTAGCCTAAGGCTATGGCTTGGGTGGACAATATTCGCGAAAAGATAAGGCAGCGGCAGTATGAGTTCTCGAAGCATGCCGTTGACCAGACGATTATGCGTAATATCCGCGTAGACGAATTGGAAGAGGCTATAGCGAACCGAAGCGAGGTTATTGAGGACTATCCTGATGATAAGTATGGCCCGAGTTGCCTGATCCTGGGTTTTACAAATGGCGGACGAGGTCTTCATATTCATTGTAGTTATCCGACGCGACCGCTGGTGAAGATTATTACGGTGTACGAACCCGATCCGACTCTTTGGACCGACTTGCGGATCCGAAAAACAGAATGACGAGGCACGGTGATGAAAGAGACATTTATCGAAACCGAAGTGACGTATACACTCGAACACAATGGGAGATTCTTGCTTGTCGAACATGTGCCGGCGCGCGTCTGTCGCGAGACGGGAGAACAGTACTTTGCCCCGGAGACCGTGGAGCGCATTCACGCATTGCTTAAGAGCCCAAAGAGTCCAGCGAAGGTCATCGAGACCCCTGTGTACGAGTACGCATGAGCTATGCCTGATTGGTAACTTGAACGCTGCGCCGGGTTGCCCCACTTGACCGGCAAGACTCGGACAGAGCTAGGAATGGGGACGATGGGCGATCCACGCTACGAGAGTTACATGGGGTTGGGGCCGAAGCGCATCGCCCACTGGGAACACTGGTCGAATCCGGACGCGGAAACCTACCTGACGGGAATCGACTACTACGCACATCCGCGACTTTGCCGCCTCAAATTGCGGGCACTTTATCCTCAATTGGATCTGGAAATCCCGGAAAGCGATGATCCCAAGCCGCGGCCGGAGGAGCAGGCCGACCGGAGCAAAGGGCGCTGGGGCGACTCTTATCGCGACTATTGGCAGCAGGAGGAAGCGAGTCACCGGTTCGCGAACCGGGAAGACATGTTACGTTTCAGTCCTCTGGAGCAGGGTGACTTCACGGGCTGGCATACCTTTGAGGACGGCGACTATCGGAGCGAGGAGGCGATCTACGCGCGCTACCGAAAAAATTATCCCGCGGAATGGGGGAACCAGGCGCCGGCCGGCTCGCCTGCCCACGTCTTCTTCTACAATACCATGTTCATGTGGCCGATGCTGGTCTTCGGTTACGAGCATTTTCTGAACATCTGTCTGGATCCGGCGTTCGACCGGATCATGGACGAGTTCGCCCAGATCAACCGTCGCGTCTTCCGCGCTTTCGCGAGGCTTCCCGTGAACTTTGTCGTGTGCCATGACGATATCGTGCTTTCGACCGGACCGGTGTGCAGCCCGTCATGGATGCACAAGCACATTTTCCCGCGTTACGAGGAATTCTGGTCCATCGTGAAACAGGCCGGCAAAGAGGTGCTTTTCATGGCCGACGGCTGCATGGATGCCTTTGTCGATGATATCATGGCCTGCGGTGCGCGGGGCATCATCAGCGAGCCGTTCACCAACTATAAGGCCATCGCCCGACGGTACGAAAACTGTTTTATTGCCGGAGAGGGCGATACCCGGGTGCTCATGCGCAACGATCCGGCCGAAATCAGAGCCATGGTTGAAACGATGGTCGAAACCGGCCGCATGTCCGGCGGATACATGATGTGCATCGGCAACCACATCCCCTTCAA
>CAZXSA010000365.1:0-4113 GCA_964642815.1 uncultured Planctomycetales bacterium
GCCATGGCCAGCGATCGGGAAAAATGTATTCGCGCCGGGTGCGATGATTTCGCCAGCAAGCCCATTCACCGAAAAGTCCTGATCGAGACCGTCAGAAAAAACATGGCGCGCGTTTGTAGCGTATCGTAGCTCATTACTCGCGGCAGATTTCCTCGCTATACACACTCGGGACCACGTTTGATTTGCATCACGACCGCAATCTGGGCATAATACCGCCTTTGGACTAAGTCCTAAGCAGAAATTTACTTTTTGGCCGACTAACCCCGAGACGGTCGATCGTGTCTGAATTATGGTGAACCCGGAAGGTGAACAGGTTGGCGGGTTGTCGCGGCGCGGATTTTTCAGCGCCCGCGGTCTGGGGTCCGCCACCGGCGGCCTGCTGGAACTGCTCCTGCCGGAATTCGAGTCGGCGGGCCATGAACAACGGATGGGGTATTGGTGTTTCTCCCGCCGAGCGATGGCCTGCCCTTTCAAGCTTTATCTACCACCCTTCGTGCCCAACCCCATGCTGGCCGCCGAAACCGCTTTGAATGAAATCGAAACGATGGAAGCGCTGCTGAGCGTGTTCCGCGGCGATAGCGCCATGTCCTACGTGAATGCCCATGCGGCGGAGCAACCCGTGCGCGTGGATCATCGCTTGTATCAACTGCTTCTTCGCGCAAAGGAATTGACCGACCGCACCGAGGGGGCATTCGATGTGTCCGCCGGCGCACTGGTTCGGGCCTGGGGGTTTCTGCACGGTCCGCCGCGCGTGCCGACCGAGACGGAACGGGCTTTCGCCCTGGCCCGAAGCGGGATGCACCGCGTTCAACTCAACGACGAACAACAAACGGTGTACTACCAACAACGCGGGTTGGAAATCAATCTGGGCAGCATCGGCAAGGGATTCGCCATCGACCAGGCGATGCTCCGCATTCGTGAATCATTCGGCGTTTCCTGCGCCCTGCTGCAAGGTGGAGGAAGCAGTGTTTACGGCCTGGGTTGCCCGCTGGGGCGGGAGCGAGGCTGGTTCGTCGGAGTTCGCGACCCATTCGAGCCGGACAAACGTGTAGCCACGGTTCGGGTGTGGAATCGGGCGATGGGCACGTCGGCGGCGACGAATCGCTACGGTGAGCATGAGGGCCGACGGTACGGCCACGTGCTCGACCCACGCACGGGTTTACCCGTCGATGAACTGGGCAGTGTATCCGTCCTTGCGGACGATGCGGCCACCGCCGATGCCCTGGCCACGGGATTATTCGTCATGGGACTCGACAAGGCCGCCGATTTCTGCCACAATCACCCGGAAATCGCCGCCCTGCTCGTCCTCAAGCCCAAGCCGGGCGAAAGCAAGGGGCGACCGCCCCGCGTGGTAACGTTCAATCTGCCACGAACGGACGTAACGATCGGTCGCGGCCGAGGGTTGTCGGCCGCTTAGCGTGTGATACCATGAGTCCCGCGACTCCGACTTGCCGGGGAAGCGGATTGACGGAGAATGATGACTGCGGATTTCAAACGGTAGGAATTCCATGAGCGACACAACACCTCAACTGGCGGTTCGACATCCTTCGGTGCGGACCGTCACCGGCTGGACTCTTTTTTTCATGATGCTTCTGCGTATCGCCATCGGCTGGCATTTCTTTTACGAAGGTGCCTGGAAACTGTTCCAGCCGGACTGGAAGGCCACCCCCTATCTGTTGGCCTCGGCCGGTCCCTTTCGGCCAGTTTTTCGGATGATGGTCACAGATCCCGATGGGCGGGAGCGGCTGTTGGAACCCCAGGCAGCCAAAGTGCAAAAGGATCATATCAAGGAGCGTTACGAAGTCATCAAGAAACACTACACGTTGACCAACGAACAGGAAATCAAGCTCGAACCGTATTACGAGCAGGTTGATACCATACTTGCTGACCCGGATTTCCAGGCTCAAGCAAAAGACTATGAAAAGTTGCTTGAGGAAATCACTCTTCAGGAGACATTATCCAAACGGGCGGATTACGAGCGTGAGCGTCTGGTCTATATGTACCAGAAGAAATCGAAAGCGCTGGCCGCCCTATTAGCCCGAGCACAGGCTCCTTTGAAAGCGATGGAGAACAATATTCTTAATCGCACGGACGATAAACATCTGACCGTTGAACAATTGGCCGCCGGTCCGATACCGCTGGAAAACAGCCAGACCGAATGGATCGACTGGGCAAACATGATCGCTTTGACCGCGGTAGGCGTCTGCCTGATTCTTGGGTTGTTCACCCGACTGGCGGCGCTGGGTGGCATCGGTTTGTTGGCCATGTATTATTTCGCGATGCCACCGTGGCCTGGTCTGCCGGAAAATCCGATGGCCGAGGGTCATTATTTGGTCATTGACAAGAACCTGATCGAAATGATCGCGTTGTTCATGATTATGACCTCGGGGATCGGACGCTGGGGTGGAGTGGATGGCATTATTGCTTTCTTGCGCCGACGCCGCCTCGCATGTTGCTCCGTCACGCCAACGAAACCTTATTGACGGGTAACAGGAAATTCGCGGACAGGAAAAATTAAACTCGTAAGCATGGGAAAAAATCAGCAAGTAGTGATCCGGAATCATTAAAAGAGGAAAGACAATATGGTGCTCAACGACAAGCAACGGCAGATCGGTAAGGACAATTTCGGCGACGCGGTCAAAATCAGTCGGCGACAGATGCTCACCGGCGCTTTGGCCATCCCCACCGCCGCTTCGATTTACTGGGGTTACGACAAGTTGAAGGGCGATCCGGTTCGCACCGGCTTGATCGGGACGGGCAACCAGGGTTGTTATGCGCATATTTCCCAGAGCAATCCTGATTTCATCGACATCGTGGCCTTTTCGGATATCCGGCCGTCCAACCAGGAGCGAGCCCGCAAGCTGCTGAATGAAAAATACGGGGCCAAAGCCAAGGACATCAAGTTACACGAAGATTACATGGAGATGCTCAAGGATCCGAATATCGAGTTGATCATCGTCGCCCTGCCGTTGCATCTGCACGCTCAGGTTTCCATCGATGCGATGAAAGCCGGTAAGCATGTCCTCTGCGAAAAGCTGATGGCAAAAACCGTGGCCCAATGCAAGGAAATGGTCCGGGTCGCCGATCAGGAAAAGAAAATGCTGGCCATCGGGCATCAGCGACATTACAGTTATCTTTACGCAAACGCCCTGTCCATCATGAAGCAGGGAATATTGGGCGACGTCCGGGCTATTCGGGCGTTCTGGCATCGAAATCAGACCTCCGGTGGCGCGGCGGGAGCCAAGGAAGGCGCTTTTGACGGTTGGCGACCACCTGTCCCCGAGGCGGATCAGAAAATTGATTTCGCTAAATATGGTTACGCCTCGCTCCAGCAACTCATTCAATGGCGGCTGGATAACCGTACCGGCGGTGGGTTGATGGTCGAGTTGGGAAGTCATCAGCTCGATGCGGTCAGTATCTTCCTGAACAAGTCCCATCCTCTATCGGTCCAAGGCATCGGAAAGGTGTCCTTCTTTACCGATGGACGGGACGTGTTTGATCATGTGCATCTTATCTACGACTTCCCGGTCAAAAAGCACGATTCAGGGAGCGACGCCAAGGAAGAAGACTACGATGTTACCGTTGCCTATTCCTCGATTTGTACCAACGCTTTCGACGCATACGGCGAGCAGGTCATGGGCACCAAGGGAACCATGATTATCCAGGCCGAGCAAAGCGCCTATCTGTTCAAGGAAGGAGCTAATCCGCAGGATACGCGCGTCCCCTATGCGGATTATTTTGAAAGCCAGAATCCGAACAAGGATACGCACATCACTTGGGCGGAACAGCGGCTGGAACGGCCGACGATGGATTCCGGCTCGACTGCCGCTTGGTCATCGGGCATCGAAGCCGCCGAGACAATGACCAGCCGCGGCTACCGCGAGGAACAGGAGCACATGGCTTGGCTGATTCGCAATCCGGGCGAAATGCATCTGCCGAGTAAAGAGGATCCCATGCCCAAGGACGGTGTGCCCCGCTGTCACGGGCGGGTTGCCCTGATCGACGCGGCCATTACGCTGGCCTCCAATCTGGCCATGGAAAAGAAGAAACGCGTCGAGTTCAAGCCCGAATGGTTTGATCCCTACAGCGATTCGGCACCGGAAAACGAAATCT
>CAZXSA010000366.1:0-4092 GCA_964642815.1 uncultured Planctomycetales bacterium
AACGGACACCCTTCAGAGCGGGCGTCCCAATTTCCTTGGCCATGAAAGCGTTTTCCCCGGTCATCCGCTGCCCACCGAAAATAATGCCCACGAAGCCGGTGTTGGCGGCCGTCGGGCTGTCCATGACCGGCGAGGCGATCGCGATATCCGGGATACCGTCGCCGTTCACATCGCCCAAGGCGGTCTGACGCTCGCCCAGTCGCGCACCGCTCTTGTCGCCGTAAATTTCCACGCGGGGAGGATTGTCGGCACTGGTTCTTTGCCCCCCCAATACACTATAGTAAAAGTTATCAATATCACCTAATAGGATGTTCCCAAAATCGGCCCGTCCGAAAATGATATAGACGATCCCGTTATTGGTATAACCCATCCGATCCGCCCCGGGCGCGCCGGCCAAAACGTCCTGATGCCCATCAAGGTTAAAATCACCTGCCGCACTGCCATAACCAAACTCATCGCCGGGCTGTTCGCCATAAATATACAGAGTCCGACCCACATTGGCGATATCATACATACGACCTACACAAGGATCTCCAACAGCTTCTATTGCAGGATACGATTTTATTGCATCAGGTAATTTACCTCGAAAATCCATGCCGACCTCTATCATGACCACCCCGCGACCGATGGTCGTATTCTCGAAATAAGGAATATAATCCGGCTCAGAAATCAGCAACTCATCTAAATAATCCCTTCCACGATTAATACTCGAATTGGTCAAATCCGGCAAGGAATTAACGGTTTTTCCAAACTGTCCAAGTCTCCCAAATATGCCGGTGGGCAAATACAGATTATCATACCAGTAGCCTCGCCACCGAACCCCCTGAGGCACAGCCTCTCCGGAATGACAAATGTGCTCATCATCCGTAACCCAGCAATCAGCTTCATCGTGTTGACCAGTAAGTCCCACCTCGACAACACTTACACTCTTAATACTGTCACTGTAAGTCATGATGACGTATCCGCTCGTTATATAATCGAGGGTCTCACTATCATAAGAGCCGATGTCATCGTTTGTAGGATCGGAGGTCGAGACAGGATTGGGAAACTCATCGTAATAGGAAACCGCATCATCATCGCAGGGATCGTCATCGTAATAATCATAGAGGCCGACGATTCGTGGGAAACCAAAAATAATCTCCGGCGAATTGTCACCGGAAACATCCTTGATGATGGAAATAGAGGCCATGCCATCCGAGTTTACCCCTCTTCGCGAAGTATCCGAATAGACTTTACCCATGGCCAGAATCGTCCCCCGATACCCCTGGTATTGTAAATCAGGATTGGTTGCGCCGTCGAAATTGTTGATACTGACCTGCCCGCCAAACTTTCGGCCAACCGGGCTACCGCCAGTCGGCGGCCGACCATAAACCAGGTAGGCCGAGCCGACCTTGCCGCGTTCGAAGGGCTGGCCGTAACGGGCTACAAGGACAAAATCGTCCGCTCCATCGCCGTCAAAGTCCCCCAGAGCAACACCGGTGGATCCCAACCAGGCCTCGGCATTAAAACCGAGAAAACGCGTCCCGGAAATACTCTTGCCCACCTGGGCCAGATCGACAAGCGAGCCGGCCATCTTGCTGATACTTATCGTCCCCCAAGCATAGCTGTGCACCGGCGGGTTCACCCGATCCCACATCATGATCCGGACATAGTACGGAGAGCCGTCGGGCAACGGCGGAATCTGGGTCACGTCCTCCTGAATGGTGATACCCGAGGCGCCCGTGGGTCGAGCCTCATCGGTGTTCCGCACGCAATACATGGCATAAGCGCCTTCCAGATTTCCCGACAGGGTTGGATTCCTCGGATTGATCTGCGGGAATGTGTCCGGCGTTGTGTCCACGGCCTCTTCCTCTTCGGTTGTCGGGGTTTCTTCCTCCACCACCACCACTTGCGGGTTTTCACAAATCGCCTCGATACGTCCGAGAATGTTCGGGTCGCTGAAATCGACATCGTTGCTTGGATCGCGGTCAAAATCCAACAGGACGACCACGATCGGATCTTCCAAGTCCGGGTCCGCTCCCGGCCTATCCCAGCCCCGCCAACTGATGGTGTACAGGTCATCATGCCCCACCGTGATGTTCTCGACGGGCGATTCGGCGACAATCGTCGGCGAGGGGTCGGTGGAGGCGATATAATCACTTAAAGTCACAATCCGCCCCGGAGCTATAAATACCTGCTCCGGATTGACTCCATCAACTATCCGGGCAACCACCCGATAGGCGGCCTGCCCCAGAAAACGCGTGTCATAGGAGAAGGTGTCGTATGTACCGTCTATATCCATGCGACGATCGGTCAGAATGGTGACCTCGTTACCGTTGTTCAACGTGTTATCCGGATCGAGCACCAGGGTGATCCGGGCATTGCCTCCATAATCCTCGTCGGTCCAGGAAATCTCCACGATGGTTCCGATACTCACGCTTTTGTCTTTCGCGGGCTCAACGAAACTAAACTGCGGGATAGGATTGCCATCCGCTCCGATTTGCGTGCCGGAGCCGGAAGTAATTGGCCTTATCGAAATCCCCTCAATGAAGTTGTTCGGGCATCCAACCCCAATCAACAACGGCGTACCGATCAACAGCAGAAAAACGATCGGGATGCCAATCCACTGGTTGCGACGTTCCGTGAGCATGAGTCCATCCTTATTCTGGCAAGAACCCGCGACGGCAGGCGTATCGGTTCGGCCCCTCCATCGGTCGGTCCCCTGGTGCTTTCGCCTCGCTCAAAACCGCCGAGGATGCCGTATACTACGTTATGAGTAAAAGTCCAGTCAAGACACCGACTTAGAACCGGCCGTCACGGGGGGTATTCGCCAATAAACTCACGGAAATCCCGCCGGGAGTCATAAAGACATGATTTAATTACAGACACACAACCGATGGCGTGGCAATAATATACGGTTTTCCCGGGTATGCGTGAGTGCGTAGCAAGGATTTCCTTGACGCAACGGTGGGGTGGGAGGTAGCATAATGTAAACCCTCGCTGTTGTTCCGATCTTCGTCGAGGGAAACAGTGGAGAGGGCGAATCGCTGCCCGCAGGTGTTTGGTGCCGTGCGAAGCGCGCGGCTGGTCCCCGGACATGACGGGAGAGCGGGTCTGTCAAGAGGAGGCAAAACGATGAACCGTGCGGGGTTCGTGCTGTGTGGCTTCGCGTTGATGGCACTGGCCATGCCTGCTTTGGCCGATCCCGTGGCTCACTGGACACTGGACGAGAATCCGCCGGGGGCCTCTATGATAGACTCGACCGGCAATGGCCACGACGCGGCGGTCGGTGGCGCTCCCTTGTCCGTCCCTGCGGTGGCTGGGCGTGGCTTGGAATTGGACGGTGGTTCCGACGAACACCTCTCGGTGAGCGATTCCGCGGAGTTGCATTTGCCAGACTTTACGCTGAGCGCCTGGGTGAAGTATACCTCTCTTGGGAACGAAGGCCACATTGTCGGCAAGCATGTGCCGAACTCCTTCAACGGGTACTTCCTGTCCGTCTATGACAACAGGCTGTGCCTGTTCTTCAACTCCGATGCAGCGCGCGTGGTTTCGCCGCTGCCCTACGACGATGGCAGATGGCACCATGTGGCGGCCACCTACGATTCCGTGTCAGGCATGGCGAGCCTCTATGTCGACGGTGACCTAAAGAACTCTCTTACCGCCTCCCGCTGTGCGGACAACAACACCGGCATGACTATCGGCGGCGTAGGATACGGCTACGCGAACTTCCAGGGGCAACTGGATGATGTGCAGATCTATGGCACAGCGTTGTCCAGCACGCAGGTGGTGTTTCTGCATGACAACCCGGGCAAGGTCGTCCCCGAGCCGACGACGCTTGCCCTGCTGACCCTGGGCGGGCTGGCGCTCATCCGCCGCCGTCGCACGGCCTGACGCGAACCCCGCAGCAAGACGCACCCCACGGGCGGCCCTCGCGGCCGCCCGTTTCGCGCGCGGACGGTTGGAACCTGCCTGTCCGGGCGAGTTCGAAATCGCTCATGGTCCCGGTGCGAACGGGTCTGTTAACTGGGCATGGGCTGTATACCAGAGAGTCCGAGACCTGCCTTCGCCAAGGCTTCGGCAGGCAGGGTTCGGGGCGTTGCTCTCGGCGTG
>CAZXSA010000367.1:0-4092 GCA_964642815.1 uncultured Planctomycetales bacterium
GACGCCCGGCTGAATCCCATCGCCGACTCATCGGGCAAGCCCGCCAATACGTTGTCTTCCAAGTCGCGTAGAATCCATTCGGCCTCCGGCGCATCGTATGAATACAATCCGCATTCGAGCAGACTCAGTGGTCCCATTATGATCTCGCCGATCGTATTGCTATCGCGGCCGCGCAACCGGCTTCGTGCCGGCTGAAAAGGAACGTAGGTACCGTCGCTCAATCGAACCACGGGAGCGCGGATCATGGATTCCCTGCACGAATCTCCCAAAACCCGGCCAAATGCCAAGGCATCGGCGGCAATGCGTTTTGCGTCGGGATGTTTAATCTCGGCAAGATTCTCCGCCGTCGCCTGCATCCCCCGCCACGCCCAGGCATTAACCGCATACCACCACGCCCAATCCGTTCGCCCCTCGATCCGCCCCGGCGGCAGCAAGTCGGCACCCCACGATTCGTCTTTCTCGGCCGACCCATGCACGCCCTCGGCCTGTCGCTGACGGGTAATGAAATCGCATGCTTTCACCAGCGCCTCGGCCTGCCGACGTAACCAGTCGCGATCCCGCGTATAGCTGTAATGTTCGTTGAGCATCCATAAAGCACTACCATGATCCTGATTGTCGAAAAATCCCTGATAATCCTCATGTTCCGAGGGCAGTCCGTAAAAAACACCCCGCCGGTCGGTAAACCGCCCCTCTAACGCCATGCTAGACTGACCACGAACAAACGCGTCCAGGAATTTCGCCGCCATGTCGTGCAGACCGTGAATTTCCAACGTCCGGATCGGAGCGTACGCCCGTCGAATACCGACTTTCGCGCCCAGCGTCGCCGCCGGCAGTTGCCAGGTTCCCTCGTATGGATCTCGGTCGGCGGTAATGAGGGTATGCACCAACTGCGCCTTGCAGAAATCATTCAACATCCGATCCGGCGTCTCGAATCGCGCCGCCTTACCCACAATCCGCCGCCATCGCTCCGCCTCGAACCGCGCCGTTTCATCGAAATTGATAATGGCCAGCCGCTCCCGTTGCCGATCGTCGACTGGAGCAATATAGGGAACGGCCAACTCCATCGCGGTTTCCTGATGTCCTTCCAGGGCAAATCGCCAAAGCAGCAACGATCCCGCCGTCGGATCATCCACCACCTCGACACGTTCGGCCGGGTTGTACCGTACATGAAAGCGATAACTCGGCGAAAGATAAAGATTCAACCGCCCATCGCGAAATTCACCTCGCGCCCGTGCATGACCGCCATCCAAGACTAAAACCTCGGCCGGTTCCGTGTACCAACAGATCACGCCGCCCACCGGCCCATCGCTTGGATTACGAACGGTCAACCGGCTCAGCAGTACAACCGTTTCATCGCCGCTTGCGTCCGACAGTTCGCCATCCAGATAAGTGGCTACCGCCGTTTGCGTGCAAGCCAATCCCTGATCCCGCCAACTCGTGCTTACCACCGGCAAATAACCGTCGAGCAATTTCGTTTGATATTCAGGGATAACACCAGGGATACCGGCCTTGATACCTACCTGAAGCCGAAGACACCATGACGACCACGGCCGATCCCACCGGTCGCTATCGGTGGCCCGCACCTTGAGCGTCGAGCGGTCCAACAAAATTCGTCCGTCATGGCCGACGCCGATCTCCTGCCGAGCCAACGGCGGGCCGAGCGGCACGATCAAAGGGGTATCCTGAGAACGACCCGCGTCGAGCGCAGGCACTTCGCGGCGGGCTCGCGACCAGCTTGGGGTCGGCTCGGAGGCGATCCGATCATAACGGCTCGCACCCGGTCGATAGTCGGCTTGTAAATCTTTCAAGCTGCCACGATGGGTCACCACCGCGCCGAGACTCGGAATACACACGATCCCTCGCTCAACCACCTCGGCCGGCACAAACGAAAACCCACTTTTTCTTTCACCGTTTTCCCGTAAGGTCACGACCGTTCGCGTGGTCGTCACGGTATCCCCCTGGGCGTAACGAACCCGTACAATCATCGGCTCGTTCTCGAACACCTCCTCCTCATCTTGCTCGCGACCCTGTTTGTCGAGCAAGCAACCGTTAACCGCCTGAGCTTCCAGCGGAAAACGAAGCGGGCTGTTCCGCTCAAGTCGAATCTCGATATCGGCCACCGCCGCCGGACGGGGCCCGTAAGCCCGCAGATAACGCACGGCCGGGAGATCCCGCTCGCCAAGGATGAACCGAAGACGACAGGTCCGATGAAAAAAGGGCTGCGCTTCGGCTTGTCGGCCGTTATCTTCTTCCGGAAGGAATTCGAAGGTCACATCCCGGTCACCGGCATACCAGTCCGTCCGAGCCGTCACCCATTCGCCGTGGAACACATCGCCAACCTTACCGGCCGCATTCGCTCCCCCCCCCGACGAATCGCTCCGCCAATATTGCACGCTTATTTTTTCGCGCTCGGCGATGGCGTGGCGAAATTCGATATTCACCTCGGCCAGATCGCGAGGTTCATCCCATTCCACCCCGATCATGAACCGGCCATCCGGTCCGCGCCAGGCAGGCCAGCCGTCTCCACCCCGTACCAGTCGCCGAGTCCCATAAGTCTGGGGCGAATCCCCCGTGAATTCCACCACTTGGGCAAAATCCACCAGGTTGATCGGCCGCTCGGCAACGGCCACCGCCGCCAAGCATAGACCCATGACTAACCCGAAATATGCAATTATCGTTCTTGGAAGCAACATACGCATCCGATCCAACTGTACCCGGAACATAAAAGCGGGTATAGTAACATATCTCCGGTAACTTGCCGATGGTTTTATTCCCGAACAGACAACAAAGGATAGCCGGGAGCAGAAAAAGTGCTGATTCAAAGATGCTTGATACCTGAAAACATCGAACTGCGCGAGACGGTCCAGGACCGCAACCAGGCCGTCGCCGCCCTAGCCCAAAAACTGGCCGGCTTCCTCAAATGCGATCGATCCGCCATCGAACAGGCCGTCCTGACCCGCGAGAAAGCCCGCACTACGGCTTTTGCCAACGGGGCGGCCATCCCCCACTGCCGGCTGCCGGGTCTGCGCGACTTCGGGATGGCTCTGATGATTCTTCAACAGCCTGTGGCCTGGGATGATGAAGGCCATGACGTGGACACCATCGCCATGATCACCGGCCCCAGCCACAACGTTTCGGCCCATCTGCGAATCCTGGCCAACAGCAGTCAACTGCTCGACAGTGCCGCTCTGCGTGACAAATTGAAAAGGGCCCCCAACCCCAAGGCCGCCTACGATCTGATCTGCGCGGCCGAGGAGGCCATCGAACGCCGCCGGGCCGAGCACGGCATGCTCCGCGAACTCCACGGCGACCACAAAAACGGAAGCGATTACCTCGGCAAAGTGGCCGACCAATTCGACTGGTAACGAGTACCCGAGCATCCCGTCAAAATCTTCGTGACTTGTCATCCAGTCTGAATTAGGATAGTTTTACTACCGTTTGAGGTCGCAATTCTCACCAGTCACACCTGCCCCGGCAGCGTGGTGACGCAGAGGGACATATCATGACCAGATTCATTATCCACAATCGAGTATTTGCCTTGCTGATGGTTTTACTTTTCGCGACGCCCCAGGGCCATGCCGAGGTACCGCTTCCGATCTGCATCGCGATTGAGAACCAGGAGACCCCGGCGATTGACCAGGGCAAGATCGTGTGGGTGGACGACCGCAACATAGCCACCACCGGCTCGGCCATCTACTTTTATGACTTTTACGGAACCAAGCTGGAAGTGCCCACATGCACTACCAGTATCGAGGTTAAACACCCGGCCATTTCGGAAAACCGGATCGTATGGGAGGATTATCGCAACTCGGACACAACCGCTCCCGACATCTACCTGTACGATCTGGCCAGTTCGCGGGAGACGGCCGTATGCGTGGCAAAAGGTGAACAAAAATATCCGGACATCTCTGGAGATCGAATCGTCTGGGCGGATGGCCGAAATCTGGATACTAACTCGCTCGATATCTATATGTATGACCTGGCAACAGGCACGGAGACTCCCATCTGCACGAACCCTTCGCTGCAGTCGAATCCGCGTATCTCCGGCGATCGGATCGTCTGGGAAGAATACCGAAATCTCGGTCCCAACTC
>CAZXSA010000368.1:0-4084 GCA_964642815.1 uncultured Planctomycetales bacterium
CGTCGTATTCCCGGAACCTGCCGCTGTTCACATCGATGGTCACCATCGCTTCCGTTGAATCGATCACCAGCGATCCCCCGGAACGTAGCGGCACCTGGCGGGAATAAAGCCGCTCGATTTCCGCCTCGATACCGAATTTATGAAAAAGAGGCTTTCGCTCGGTGTACACCTCGATATCCACGCTGCTGCGCGGCATGGCGATGGATAGAAAATCCGCTACCTTCGTAGCCGTGGCCTGATCATCCACCACGATCTTGCTGAAATCGGTCGAATAGACATCGCGAATGGTGCGGATCACCAAGTCGGATTCTCGGTAAAGCTCACAGGGGGCCGCCTCGTGCTTGATCCGGTCGGCCACGATCTTCCAAAGCCGTTGCAGATACAGATAGTCCTTCTGCAATTCGCGCTTCGTCTGGTCCAAGCCGGCCGTCCGCAGGATAATGCCCATCCCCTGCTGAAATTCCATTTCCTCGAGAATCTTCCGCATCTTTCGCCGGGCTTCCTCATCCTCGATCTTCCGGGAAACCCCCAGCCGATTCATGCCCGGCATCATCACCAGATAGCGACCCGGTATGGAGATGTACGTTGTCAGGGTCGGCCCTTTCGTGCCGATTCCCTCCTTAATCACCTGCACGAGCACTTCCTGCCCCCGACGCAGGCAGCGTTGAATCGGAGGGCGTTCGCGCCGCGGTGTTTTTCTCCCGACATCCTCGCCTCGTCCGCGATGGTCTGGGAAATATTGCGGTTGCAAATCCGAAATGTGGAGAAAACCGTTTTTCGGCAGTCCGAAGTCAATAAACGCGGCCTGAATACTCGGCTCCACGTTGGTGATCCGCCCCTTGTAGATGTTACCTACATGGGATCCGTTGCTAACCCGTTCGATGAACAATTCCTCGAGGCGATTCTGATGCATAATCGCGATCCGACACTCCTCACCCTCGGTCACATTGATGAGCATGACCCGTCCGCCGGTTGCAGCCGCCGCGACAACCTGGGAAGCGTCGGCTTTGGGAATCGGTCGGTGTCGACCGCGCCGTCCGGCCGGTGCCGGAGCAGGGGCGATGGATCGCTGGGCAGACTCCGGCATGGGGCCACCCCTCGCCGGAAGCTCGTTCACCATGGCCGGAGCCGCGGGAACCGCGCCATCCTTTTTTTGTGAACGGCGCCGGCGTCGACGCCGGGAAGATCGCGACGTACCCGTTTCTGGCACCGGCCCCTTGTCAAGGGACTCGGCCGGATCTCCGCCCATCGGCGGATGTTCCAACGATGACGGCAACACCAGGGTGGGGCTTATGGCCTTGGCTAAATCGCTTTCCAAGCCGGTCTCGGAAGATTCCATCTGGGGGTTGGGGGTGGATGGATTCAGCGGTTCCGAGGCGGAAAGCCCGGGTTTGTTACTTCTTCGACGACGGCGACTTCTTTTTTTCCTGATAGGTTCATTACTCGATTCGGTCATTGTATCCTGCACTTTCGACTTCCATGTCTACCGCGTTTCGGAGGATGCTCGGGCGGATTTCGGAAGGAACCTTATCGGGATTCACCGGCAAGTTGTCCGACGCGATAACCAGATTTTCATCCCGCCACCGCACCGTCACCCGACGAACGTGATGCGTCCAATCCACCGGATTCAGGCCTACCGCGGAAAGGAATTCCTGCGGGCGGGCCGAACCGCCAGCGGTGACGCGCGTTGTCCAGGTTAATACGCCGTTCGCCAGTTCCGCCGCCACCAAGTAATCTCGCAAGTCGATGGTCTTCGGTGTTTTCGTCCGGTGATCCATTCGTTCCACGGGGAATACCGACGCCCGCATCAGCCACTCAAGCCGATCGCCCACTTCTGGATGATGCTCGGGGGGCAAATGAAGCGTATACCCCACCGTCTCCGGCTGAGGAGGGCGCCTACCCGTGTATAAATGGCCGGTCGCTAAAATCACGCCCGCGGGCAACTGGGCCGCCAAGCGCGTAATAACCGTCCCGGGAGGCACGGGTTCGGAAAGCTCCAACAGGAGCAACTCCGCCGCACTGGCGATTCCCACCGGTCGGGGCAAGGGGAGGGACAGCCGCGGCCGTGGATTGAACCCTTCGGAAAACTTGACCGGCAACTGGGCCCGGGCCAGCGCCCGTTCGAACATGCGCATCATATCGTGGTGCGAAAGAAATCGCAGATCACCATCGATCGCGAAGCGAACGGCCACTTTGTTCCGCAATTCGTCCGAGATCCTCTACTCCAATTACGTTGACAATTTCTGTTTCATGCCGTTCCGCGACACACGGATCGGCTCCGATTATCGTCCAGCCGTCCAAAGCAACGGCCGTTGATCAAGGAAAACGTAACAGATATCTATTATTCCAACCGCAACCTTGCCTTATTACAAGACCTCCGGCGCCACTTTTCGCGTCTCGTCCCTTAAATAATTGCTCACTTGCCGGTCGGTATCAAAGGTCAATACTCGCCGGGCGACGCGCTGGGCATGACTGATGGTGGTTGACCGGATGATTTTCTTGATCTCCGGGATGTCCCCGGCCGCCATCGAAAAATGACGCAACCCGATTCCCAACAGGAATAACGTATACATCGGTTCGCCGGCCATTTCCCCGCACAAACTGCAATCCACCTTGTCCCGATTCGTGGCCCGAACGATGTCCCGCAGGGTCCGTAACACCGCCGGATGCGAACCGGTATACAGGGAGGCGACCCGCTCGTTACCCCGGTCAACCGCCAACGTGTATTGAATCAAGTCGTTGGTGCCGATACTCACGAACTCCACCTCGCGATTCAGCTCGCGAATCTGGATACCGGCCGCGGGCGTTTCCACCATGATCCCAACCGGAATGTCACGATTGAAAGGAATCCCCAGCTCCTCCAAATCCTCCATCGCATCGCCCAAGGCCATCTTGGCCTGTCGCAGTTCCATTAGGCCCGAGATCAACGGGAACATGATACGCACATCCCCCTCCACCGAGGCCCTGAGGATGGCCCGCAACTGAACCTTGAACGGTTCCAGATGCTGGAGGCAGTAGCGGATGGAGCGCAGTCCGAGAAACGGGTTTCGCTCCGGCTCCATGGCCTGCGATTGCGTATATTTGTCGGCCCCCAGATCCAGGGTGCGGATAATCACGGGGCGATCCCCCATCGCCCGAGCCACTTCGCAATACGCCTGATAATGCTCCTGCTCGGTGGGCTCGCTTTCACTCCGCAGATACAGAAATTCCGTGCGATACAAGCCGATGCCCCCGGCCCCTTTTTCAAGAACAAGATTCGCCTCGTAGGGGAACTCGATGTTGCTTAACAGGTTGATACGCGTACCGTCCTCGGTGACCGCCGGTTTATCGCGCAACCCGCTCAGGTCGGAAACCATCGCCTGGATGCGCTCTTCCTCAAGCCGGTATTCGGCCAGCGTCTCCTCGTCCGGCCGGATAACCACCAAACCCTTGGTGCCATCCAGAATGATCGTGTCCCCATGCGAGACCTGGGTCGAGATGTCCTTGAGGCCCATCACCGCCGGGATCCCCATGGAGCGGACCACGATGGCGGTATGCGAGGTCAATCCGCCAACGTCCATTGCCACCCCGACCACCTTGGTCTGGGCCAAGTTCGCGCTTTGCGAGGGCGTTAAATCATGGGCAACGAGAATCGCCGGATTCGTCAGATGGGTCAGGTCTTCGGCAACATGTCCGCAGAGGTTCCGCAGCAATCGGCGCTCGATGTCCCGGACATCCCGTACCCGCTCGCGCAGTACCGCGTCTTCCATGTTCAGGAAACGGCGCTGATAATCCCGCAAAACCTCGCGGGCGGCATAGGCGGCGGAAAAATGATTCTTACGAATTTGCTCGGCGACTTGTTCGCGAATCCGCTCCTGGCTCAATACGCCGTGGTGGAAATCAAAAATGGATGCGATATCCTCGCCGAGTTGCCGGGACATGGCCTCGCGCAGAAGGTTGATTTCCTTGAGAGAGGCATCGAATCCCTCGCGAAGCCAGTTCAGTTCCCCCTCGACCTCCTGCGCATCGATTTTACGGCGGGGGATGCGATATTCCTGAGCGTCCAACACCACCGCGGGGGCGATGACCACCCCGGGAGAGACGT
>CAZXSA010000369.1:0-4082 GCA_964642815.1 uncultured Planctomycetales bacterium
GCTTCGGCAAAGGCCCGGGCCGCCGCAGCGTAATCGCCCTTCAGCCGGAAGATTCCTCCCATTCCCGAATGAGCCAAGGCCAGCTTGGGGTTCAGCTCGACGGCGTTTTGAAACTCCTCCAGAGCCGCATCCAGTTGCTCGTCGGCCAGGTACTGTTGGCCTTTCTGCAGAGACCCTTTCGCCCGTGTCGCGGCAAAAGGTGAGGATGGGCTATTACATCCGACCAGCAACCCTGTCATTAGAAATACAAGCGATCGATAATGCATATTCCACCCGCTAAATCGTACGCTTCAGCCCTCATGGTCTCATAATATTCGCTATCGACCGAGCGAGGCGTTGTCCTTGACCGCCATCCGGTGACAACCTGCTCTCGGTTTCTTTGGGTGTTGTTTATCTTGGTTTATTTCGCGATTGTCAAGGGGGATACCTTCGACAAGTCTATATATGACAATAAGATGCGATTAGTGGATCCTAAGGTATTGTAACCGTTGGCTTTTGAGGAGAGCGGGCCTATGATTGTGCGGGATTTCATCGCCGTAAGGTTTATCTGGCGTTGAAAGCCAAGTATCAACCGAGATCTCTATGCGTTATCTGCTCGCCATTCCGGTTTACAATGAGGAACAAACCCTTGTGGCGGTAATCCGTCAGGCTCGTTTGTATGCGTCCGACATTCTAGTGGTTGATGATGGCTCCACGGATAGTACCCCGCGACTTTTGGAGACGGAGGAAAACATATTCAAAATTCGCCATCGCGAAAACCGCGGGTACGGGCAGAGCCTGATCGATGCATTCCGGTTCGCCGACGATCACGGCTACGATTGGCTTATTACGATGGATTGCGACGAGCAGCATGAACCGGAGCGGATTCCCGAGTTTCTCCGCGCGGCCGCCGAAAACGATGCGGATGTCATCAGCGGCTCGCGGTATCTTTGCCCCATGCCGGGCAGTACCCGGCCGCCGGCCGACCGGCAGGCGATCAATCAGAAAATCACTGACCTGCTCAACGAATTGCTGGACCTACGCATTACCGACTCTTTTTGCGGTTTCAAGGCTTATCGGGTCGCGGCTCTGCGGAGACTGCGATTAACCGTGCCCGGCTATGCCATGCCCTTGCAGTTCTGGGTGCAAGCCGCCCGGGCGGGACTGCGTATCCGCGAAATCCCCATTCCCCTTATCTACAACGACCCCACGCGCTGTTTCGGCGGCTCTATCGATAACCCCGATGCCCGGCTGTTATACTACTACGATGTACTGGTCCATGAATTCAGTCGCTTACCTGGATCGGATGACCGGGCTACTTGGTTTTCCAATTCCGTTGCCGGCCTCGGCACGGATGAGCCGACAATGTAAACATGTTGACTTTTTCGAAGCTGACAACGCCGCCGGGCGACGGTAAGGTGCTCATCGAGCCGGCGGCCGCCGACTGGTTACGCCTGCTTGAGCGGAACATCCAACAGTTCTACCGGCAGAACATCACGCTTGCCGGTAGGCCGGTCGCGCAGGTTCGACGGGAAGTCCGCGCCGGCCTCGGCGCGACGGATCCGTCTCGGCCGATTCTGGCCACCGGTCATCAACCCGAGTTCGTGCATCCCGGTGTCTGGGCCAAGTGCGTGGTTACGCGGCACATGGCCGACCGGCTTGGCGGAGTGGGCATCGATCTTGTGGTGGATAACGATACGCCGCGTTCGAATACGCTGGACATCCCGACGGTTGGCGCGGATGGTCTTATCGAAATACGATCGATCGGATTTTATCAGGGAGCGACAGGGGCGGCGTATGAAGGGCGAGCACCACTGGCCGTCAAGATTATCGAAACCCTCGCTCGGGATGTCGGCGATGCGTTACCCTCTCCATCGGCGATCACGGATTATCTGGCGGGATTGAAGGATGCGGCGAATGCGGCGGATATGGTTGATCAGCATCTGGCCGGCCGACGGATAGTCGACGCTCCGTTATCGGCGGACCTGCGCGAAGTTCGCGTGAGCCGGGTATTCGGCGGGCCGTTCTTGGCTGACCTGCTGCTCGAGGCCGAGCGTTTCGCGGTCTGCTACAATCGCGCCCTGGCCAGCTATCGTTGCGCCGGGGGGATCCGCGATCCAAACCGTCCCCTCCCGGACCTGGCGGGTCATGGTTCGCGCGTGGAAACCGCCTTTTGGATTTATCAGCCGGGTGGCCGTCGATGCCGCTTATGGGTGGAACGCACGGGTACGGATGTAGAGCTTTTCGCCGATGCGGAAAAAGTCGCTCGCGTTTCGGTCGCCGCGCTGCTTGATGATCCGGATGCGGTGTTACGTTCCTTGGCCCCCTGGGTGGTGCGGCCGCGAGCCCTGACGTTGACGTTGTGGGCCAGGCTGCTGGCCTGCGATCTGTTCGTGCATGGCATCGGTGGGGCTAAATATGACCGGATAACCGACGGCATTTTCCGAAGCTACTATGCCTGCCCGCCGCCGGCTTATGTATGCGTAACGGCCACCCTGCGTCTGCCGCTGCCGCGACAGGCCGTCGAGCGAAGCGATGTATTAGCCGCCCGGCGACGACTCCGCGATCTGCATTTCAACCCCGATCGTTATATCGAAAATCTGCCCGAGGCTGTTCTGCGACAGAGGACTGATTGGATCGAACAATCCCGTCGGCAGCGCGCCGCACGAGCGCCGTCCGAGCAGCGGCGGGAAACATTCCTGGCCATCCGCACGCTTCATGAGGAGATCGTCAAGTGCCATCCCGAAGCGCACGTGCGATTACGCGAGCAGTGGGCCTTGCTGGAACGCAAGGCCGCCTCCAATGCCCTTGCCGATTCCCGGGAATACTTCTACGCCCTGCATCCGCCCGCCCGCCTGCGTCTGCTGGCCGACAGGCTGATCGATGCGTGCCGGTGATGCCATCCGAAGGTATGACAACAATTCCCAGAGGGGCCGTGATAGAAATGGTGCATAGGATGCTTTGGTTTTCGCTCCGAAAGAGCACGGGTTTGTAGCCACGGGTGGAGCGGCACGGCAGCGCAGCCGCCCGACGCGGAACCCGTGGATACAAGACGTGGTTTTCCCTACCCGCCCCGGCAGGGGCGGAGGAGACCTTGAGGGTATGGTCAAGATCACTTGGGCCGATGAGCGACGAATCAACTGGTACGGTCCCACCCCAAAACTGTCACCACCCCGCCATAGGAGGGCGTGTCGGACTCGATGGATTGAGCGAGACTGTCGCGGACGAGTAACCCCCTTCAGGGCCTGTATCCGGTTTGTGCCTGCCGCCGAGCGGGGAATCACGGACACCCCAAGCCGAACGCTGAATCACTCAAGGTTACACGAAAATTTCATCAATACGGGCGATATTTTCTTGCCTACCCCTCGGCTCCACGGTATGCTTTATCCCAAGGGTCGAAAAAGGATTGCCCCCCAACGTTCGGCAGGCATTCTGAAACCCGCGACCGTCAAGCGACGTAGGGCGGGCTATTGCCCGCCGTGATGGCTGGAATCTATGCATTCGCTCCGTCAGAGGGTCTATGAAGTAAAAGGGCGGCACGTGGAAGTGCGGATCATGGGTGATGATATTCATATCCGGGAAGGCCGCGAAAGCAGGCCGACAAGGCTAATACCAGTGGTGACCTCCGACATGAGGGCAAGAATGAGTATGGTGTCCCACGAATTCTCCTGGGACGGAGAGAACCGGCTGATTGGTGTGGCACCGGCGTCCTCGCCGGTGAATGGGGACAAGAAGTTGGAGTTCAAGTATGATTACATGGGCCGCCGGGTGGAGAAGATTTATTCGCTCCACAACGGCAGCACGTGGGTCGAGCAAACACATGAACGGTTCGTATACGATGAGTGGAACGTCATCATGGTGCTGAACGGCAACAGCGATCCGGTAAACCAGACGCTTCGCAAATATACCTGGGGTCTGGACATGAGCGGCCTGGCGGGTAGCGGTGTGGCACCGGGCGTCTCGCCGGTGGTATCCGGCATCCACGGTGCCGGGGGGATCAGTGGCCTAATTGCCGGTGAGGAGATGAGCGGCACCCATCAGGGCAGTTATTGGTATCTTTACGATGGCAATGGGAATGTGGGTCAGATTCTGAAATATGAAGC
>CAZXSA010000370.1:0-4068 GCA_964642815.1 uncultured Planctomycetales bacterium
TACAATTGCCTGGAAGTATTTCAGAACGCCGAGGAGAACAACAAATTGTCCTATGTTGCCTTGGAATTCGCGGCGGCCGGCTTCCGGGACGCGAAGCGCCTTGAACTGGGTACGGAAGAGATCGAGAAGATTATCAGCGTACTCAATCCGACGACCGAGCCGTACCGCTTGGCCTGCGCCCATTGCACGCGGGGCGTCCTGTTGTCTTGGCAGCATCGTCGATTGGAGGCGATCGAGGCCTTCGAGAAGGCCGCCGTCGACACCGGGGAAAACATGTCCAAAGTACATCAGGATTTGTGTTCCCTGGCATTGGGGGAGGCCTACCAGATTACCGCTTACCATTTTCACCGAAAGGCCAAGGCTCAAGAGTATTTGCAGGAAATCCGGACCCGTTGGCCGGATGGTCGGTTTGAAGATCGTATCCAGGAATGTAATCGATACGTCTACAAGAGATAGCGGTTTATTTTTCCGCTGATTCAGCCATGACGCATTATGCGTTAATGGCTCCAGATGCCGTAGAAAATATGGGTTATCAGGGATCATGTTGAAAAAGTGACGAAAGGAACAGACATGTCGCTCAGACATAATACCGTTCGCTTCGATTGTATGATGGCATTATCTCGCGGCTTGACCTTTTTATCCATTCTGCTGTTCGCGTGTTCTCTGGTATTCTATACGCCATCCGCTTTGGCCACCCCTTGCACAGCTGGTAGTTGCACGGGCTCCTGCGAGAGTTGCATCAACGGAACCTGCCAAAGAGACAAATGCAAATCCGAGGCGTGTGGCCGCGATTGCAGTTGCGAAAGCGGTGGTGGCGGCGGTGGCGGTGGCGGCGGTGGATGGGGCGGAGGGGGTCCGCCATTTGGCGGTGGTGGCGGTTGCGGTAGTCCATTCGGTTGCCAACGAAGTGCCGGCGGTGGTGGCTTCACGACCGGGAGTCTATATGCCTCTTTCAATATGGGCACCGCGGGCGGTGGAGCAAACGCGGGCGCGATCTGGATTGAAGAGGAACATGCCCTGGAAGATTTAGCCTCTCCCAAATTTCTCCGATACGGGGTGGTTCGGGCTGATATCGAGATTCTGCGTGTTCAAATGGGTGACGACGATATTCTTCGCCAGATTAAGAGTCCGTCCGTCCTGGCGGACATTATCACCATCGATGCTTATACATACGAGATTCGATTTTATGACAAGAACAACTGGGGTCAGAAATCGGCGACATCCCCTTATTGGTATGAAAATATGCAGACCCCGTTCGTCGTCTGGAAAGTCGAAAATCCCGACGGCGGCAGCGCTTACAACCGTTTGCAAATATCGAAGATCGTGGGCACCACTGTCGAGGCCAAATATGAGTATGTCTACACGGAAACGACAAGCCCCGTAACCGAAACCTGGACGCTTTACATGGGCGATTGGTCAACGGGTACTCCGAAGCGGATCGAAAGCAGGTCCAAGACCGAATATGAGGACGGAGCTTATTGGTTGGAGACTTACGAGGTTCAAGAAGACGACGAGCTCATTTATCAGGCCGTCAACAGATATGATCTATTCAATTGGGGTTATGAATTAACCCAATCGACCATCGGGACCGGCAATCCCATGACGATAACGCAGGGATTTTATGAATCGGGGACCGGCAAGCTGGGAAAATACAAGTGGTGGACCAATACCGACGGCTCGTGGGTGGTTCGCGATTATGACAGCGAAGGGCGGATAACCAAGGAAATATCCGCTTGGAAGGATGTGACCAACCCGAAGGATGAGTCCGGGAACCTGGCCCGGACCGTAATTAAGACTTATGCAGACTCGCAGCAAACGTATCCCAATAACGGGTGTTACGATCCGCTCGATAATGGTTTCGTCGAACCGAACAAGCCCCGGTCGGTCACGGAATACGTCAACGGTACGGCCGTGGCCAAGACCTATTATGTTTATTACACGGATGGTAATGAAAACAAGGTGGTGATCGAGAAGCGTTGCGCGGCTCCCGGCAACGGATACGATGCTACCGATAATCTGACCACGACTACGGTGTACGAGCCGGAAAACAAGGACGGTATTCCCTTTGAACGAGTCAAACAGATTACCTATCCCGACGGACGCTATAACATTTACAGCACGGAGAAGGGCACCTATACCGAAAACGAGAACCCGGCCCTGCCGGGCAGCTTTACGCAGTCAAGCGTCGGCCTTGATGTGCGCACCACGGTTGAACACTACGGGTCCGACGACGTCAAATACACCAAGGAAGTACGTATCACCGACGCCGCCGGGCGGGAGTATCTCCGCGAGTTGTATACCTGTCCCGCCGATGAGCGGGTCCAATGGACCGTCCAGCGCTATAACGACCAGGGACAACTGCGGTATGTATACAACAGCAACAACGAGAACCGGGAAAATGTCTGGTCGGACTGTTGCGGGTTGGAAGCGGTCATCGACCGTACCGGGATAACGACCGAGTACCTGTATGATGAACTTGGCCGTACCGAGCAGGAAATCAAGAAGGCGGTCGGCGGCCAAGGGGGAGATATCGTTACCACTTATGAGTACGAAGGGACGGAAGACGGCCTGAAAATAAGTCGGACGGTTACGGGAGGCACACTGAGCCTGACGAGTTACACACTTTACGACACGGCCGGGCGGGTCGCCACGCTCGGTGGTACGGACGGACTGGATACGACAACGGGTTACTCCTATAGCGGTGGCGCACAAACCGTGACCAGAACGTTGCCCGGCGAGGCCACGGAAATCACCGCATTCTACCTTGACGCAAAAGTGAAAAGCATCACCGGCACCGCCGTGGTGAACAAGTATTACGACTTTGGCGTGGATACAAGCGTGAATCAGCAATACAAGCAGGAGTATACGGCCGCATCCGATTCCACCATGGTGGTCAAGACCTATACCGATGCCTTGGGCCGGATCGCCAAGGTGGAAAACCCGGGCTGGGGCAGCGGCAAGAAGGTGGTGAACACCTACACCTACAATAATTCCGGTCAACTGGCCAGCGTGGCGGTGACCGACGAAAGCAGCACGAAGCTGGCCCCCACGACCTGTTATGAATATGACGCCTTGGGACGGATGTATCGGTCTGGACAGGATATGGACGCTACCGCCGGGCTGCAGCCGGGCTCATCAACGGATCGGATTACGGATAACACCACAAAATATTACAAGGACGGGGGCGACAATTGGTGGTTGTTAACCTATACCCAGGTTTACGCAGGCAATGACGATACCCCAACGCCGGCAACACCGGCGGCTGGCTCGTTACCCACGGGCAGCTACAAGCTGAAGCGGCTGACCGGTTTCGCCACCGGCCAGATCGCGGAAACGAAGGAATGCGACCTGCACGGCAACGTGACGACCACCAGCGTGGCGGTTAATACAAATAGCCATGAAGTGACCACGACCGTCGATGTTCCCGATTCGAGCCAGAACGAGATTCAGGTGGTATTCGACGGGCGGATCAAATCCCGGACCAGCAAGAGCAATCTCGAAACCACGTATGCTTACGACGATCTGGGCCGGCCGTACACCGTGACCGATCCGCGCGATCACGTGATCCAGTATACCTATTACACGAATACCGATGCGGCCGGTAGCCAAGGCAAGGTCAAATACGTCGATGAAGGCGTTTCGGGCAACTATCGGCGGACCACTTACACGTATTACGGCAACACGCACGCTTCCGCGGGTCGGCCGGCCTCGATCGTGAACCCGGATAACAAGGCGCAGTACTTTGATTACAACGAACGCGGTCAGGAAACGAAAATCTGGGGCGACGTGCCCTATCCGGTCAAATACGTGTATGATGCTTACGGCCTGAAGACGGACATGTACACGTACCAGGGCGGGACCGCCTGGGCCGAATCAACCTGGCCGGCCTCGGAGCCGGACGCCTCGCGGACGAGTTGGGTGTATGACGTGGGCTCGGGCAGCAACGGCAGCGGCCTGCTCAAGGAAAAGAAATACCTGGCGGACGACGACCTGGAAACCTGGCACAAAACGACCTACACCTACAAGACCGACGGCAAGTTGTATACGCGGGTCTGGGAGCGGGACGGG
>CAZXSA010000371.1:0-4054 GCA_964642815.1 uncultured Planctomycetales bacterium
CGGCCATCGCTCAAAAAGCCCGGGTACCCATCGTGCCCGCCCTCGTCGACGGGGTCTATCAGGCCTGGCCGCGACACCAGCTATTCCCCTCGATTGGCAACGTCGTGGTCCTCTACGATCGCCCTATCGACCCGGCCGAATACAAGAATTTGTCCGCCGAGCAACTGACCACCCTGATTCGGCAGCGCATGGTGGCCATGCAGGAACGCCTCTACGAAAGGCAGCCCGAGCGCAAACCGCCCTGGTACAATGGAGGTGATTAATCACACCCCTCACGGCGCGACGAGAACGATAAGGGACGATGGCGAGACGGAGAGACTGAGCGAAGGAGCGACGTATACTTTTCCTGCTCGTTGTTCCCGTTTCCTGACTGCTGACTGCTGACTGCTGTCTCCCGTCTTCTTACCCTTCCCTCGTGTATCGCGACACGTCCACGACATACATCTGGCGGGTGTTCTCGTGGGTTGAGTCGATGCAGACGGCCGAGCCGTCGCGGTTCCAGCGCGGGTGCAGGTCGCAGCGATAGGGTTGATGAAGCAGTTCCGGCGGCTGATAAAATTGGCCGATCTCAATCCGGTGGTTGTCCGCCGGCCGGAAGAGGATCAGCCGCTGTTTGTGCTCCTTGTTCGGATAGCTGTCGGTGAGGATCCATTTGCGATCCGGCGAATACGAACAATGCCCGTCGTGAGTCAACACGCCCTCACCGACCACGGTGTGACGGCCGGTCACTTGATCGATCAGGTAAAAACGTGAACCGGGCTCCTTCCTCTGCGCCCAGGCCAGGATGGTCCCGTCATCGCGCCAATCGAAATGCGAAAGCATCGCCTCGTCGTAGAGCAGCTTGATATCGCCGCCGTCCGGATTGGCCGTGTACAGCCGTGTCCACCATTTCGAGTATGGAATCGGCGCCGAAGGGTCGGGCGGCTGCCGTTCGATACCCCAGCGATGCAGAAAAAGGAACCGCGTGCCCGACGGGTTGAACTGCATGTGATTGAACCAGTGGATCGCCCCTTGAAAACGCTCGTCCGGGCGGTTCCCCGCCGCCCAGGCCAGATCGATAATCCGCTTGTTCTCGCCCGTTTGCATATCCATCCAGTAAATGCCGGCGTCGGCGGGTGCAATCTTTCCTTCGGTCGCATCGGGCACATTGATATAACCGTAACCGGGTCGCCTTTTCTCGACCCGGGCAAAATCCAACGTCACCGCCTGGCGGCCATTGTTGCTTACCGCATAGACCGGCCGTGGCAACCGCCGGGTTTTGCCCCCATGCACGTCCCGAACAATCGCGATAAACCGACCATCCTCCACGCCGTTGTAAACGATCTCCCGATCCGTAGCCTTGCCCAGCCATTGGAGCATCGTGCCCTGTTGCCAGTTCCAGGCGAGGGTAGTGTCCAACGGGAGATATTTGTTCCCTTCGGCCAGATCGATCATCCCCACGGTCAGGGCCTCGCCCAATCGCGGCTGGCGGCCATGAAAATCGATCTCCATGGCCAGCATGTACCGCCCCGTCGTATCCCAAGGGCACTTATCGTAGTAGGCAAAGAAATGATGCTTCGGCCCGCGGGTCACCGCCCGCACGGGTGGATAGTCCGGCTGCTCCGTTTCTTCCTCAGCCGCGACGGTCGGAACCAAAGAGCCCAAGGCCAACCCGGCCGCACCCCGCAGGAAAGCCCGCCGTTTCACCAGATCACTCCCCTGCTCCCGCTGCTTCATCTTTCTTTTCATACCGACACGCTATCCTTCCATTTCGCCATCGTCGGGCCGTAGAATTAAATTTCACCGCACAAGGAACCATTGTAGCGCAAACTCGCCAAGGCGTAAAAGCATCCATTCATCACCCCCTATGGGCTCACCCCTGAATCCATCGTATGATAGTCACCCGTTATGAACGCGATCATTGTCAGTGTCGGGACCGAACTAACCTCCGGGCAGACCGTGGACACCAACTCCGCTTGGCTTTCCCGCAGGCTCGCGGAAATCGGTATCCCCGTTCTCCTGCATATCACCGCCCCGGACAACGTGGAGCCGCTGACCCGTCAGATCGAGGCGGCCTGTACCCGAGCCGAACTGGTCCTGATCACCGGCGGGCTTGGCCCCACGGCCGACGATCTCACTCGCGAGGCCCTTGCCCGCGTGATGGGCGTCGGACTTCAACTTGACCCGGCCCTTGCCGAGCAAATCCGGGGGTTTTTCGACCGTCTGTGCCGCCCGATGCCGGAGGCCAATCTCATCCAGGCCATGCTTCCGGTCGGCAGCCGACCGCTTGAAAACACCTGCGGGACCGCCCCCGGCATCCATGCGCAGGTCGGCCGTACCTCGGTCTTTGTCATGCCGGGCGTGCCCCGCGAAATGCAGGTCATGTATGAGCAGTGTGTCCTGCCGCTGTTGCCGCGACAGGGAACCGGGGCGGTCATCCTCCACGCCGTGCTTCATAGTTTCGGCGCGGGCGAGTCCGACATCGGCCAGAGGATTCAGGATCTGATGCGGCGTGGCCGTAACCCTCTCGTCGGGACCACCGCCAAGCAGGGTATCATCGGCATCCGCATTCAAGCCCGTGCCTCGACCGCCGAGCAAGCCCGGACCCTGTTAGAAAACGATCTTGATGAAATCCGCCGTCGGCTTGGGCGGTTGGTTTTTGGCCGTGACCATGAAACCCTTGCTCTCGCCGTAGCCCATTTATTGAGCGAAAAAAACAAGACTTTGGCCACGGCCGAATCCTGCACCGGTGGGCTGATCGCTAAATGCCTCACGGACATCCCCGGCAGCAGCGTATTTTACTCACAGGGTTGGATCACCTACGCCAATGAGGCTAAAACCCGTCTGCTTAACGTATCCTCCGAGCTGATTAAAACCTACGGCGCGGTCAGCCGCCCCGTCGCCGAGGAGATGGCCGTCAACGCCCGTCGGCTGGCCGAAACCGATTATGCCATCAGCGTGACTGGTATTGCCGGCCCCACGGGTGGGTCTGCTGAAAAACCCGTCGGCCTCGTTTTTGTCGGTCTGGCCGACCCGGTCCATTGCGAAGTGGCCGAATTACGTCTCGGCGGCCATCTCAATCGTGAGGAAATCCGTTGGCGAACCACCTGTCACGCCCTTAATCTCCTCCGTCTACGGCTGATGGCCTGACCCATGAACGTGATGGCTGCTTGCTGGCTTCCAGACTTGTTCCTGGATAGTCGGCCGCTACGCTTTACCAAAATCTTTCCTCCCTCATTATTTCCTGTTTTCGAGGTATTTTACCCCTTGGCAACCGGGCCGGTTCTGGATAGAGTAAAGGCTTAAATGGAAAGGGAAAAGTCACCCGCCTGAGCTGGGCAAAGGAAGGCCCTGGGAGCCTGATCGCACGGAGGTTGCGCCGAATCATGTATCTCAAACGACTCACCTGCCAGGGATTCAAGAGTTTCGCGGACAAAACCGATTTCGACTTCGGTCCCGGTGTTACCGCGATCGTAGGCCCGAACGGCTGCGGAAAAAGCAATATCGTGGACTCTATCAAGTGGGTCCTAGGCGACCAGAGCCCGCGCAGTCTTCGCGGCAAGCAGATGCTCGATGTTATTTTCAACGGATCGGGCACCCGAAAAAGCTCGGGCATGGCCCAGGTGGACCTGCTTTTCGACAACGCCGATCGCAAGTTACCCTGCGACACCGACGAGGTGCTTATAACCCGTCGCCTCTTCCGTAGCGGCGAAAGCGAATATCTGGTGAACAACGACGCCGTCCGTCTCAAGGATATCCGCGAGCTCTTCATGGATACGGGTATCGGTATCGGGGCCTATTCGATCATCGAGCAGGGCAAGGTCGATCTGCTCCTTCAGGCCAACCCCCAGGAGCGGCGGGTCATCTTCGAGGAGGCCGCCGGCATCAGCCGCTACAAGGCCCGCAAACGCGAGGCCCAGCGAAAGCTGGAACGTGCCGAGCAAAATCTTCTCCGCCTTGAAGACATCATCGAGGAAGTTGAAAAACGCCTGCGCAGCATCAAATATCAGGCCGGTAAGGCCCGGAATTTCCAGCAATATGACCATCAGCTTCGCGAAAAGCGAGCCACCTACTC
>CAZXSA010000372.1:0-4044 GCA_964642815.1 uncultured Planctomycetales bacterium
CGCTTGTCCGCCGCCGCTGCGAAGGGATCCGGCCCTTGGAGATATAACGCCAGTTGCCATTCGGGCATGTACTCGCCAGCCGGCTCGGATAAGAAAACAGATTGGGCGGCCGACGCCATTTTTTCGGGCGGCTGGATTTGAATGGTAATATCTTCGTCCGTCGAAACCATTTGAATGTTTTTCGCGCAATCCTCAAGGAGACGCTCCTGGCGATAGAGAGCGATCACCATCTTGTCGGCCGAGACCAGTTGCCAGACGCCCGGTATTCGCGTGGGCAACAATTGTCCGACTTGTGCAGGAATATCCGGCTTTTCGAGATAGTCGGCCGCCAAATCCAGGGCCGCCAAAGTGGGGAAGAAATTGCGGCCGACCCGTTCCATCAGATAATGCATGGCGAAGCGTCGCTGGGCGAACGATATGGTCGATTCGCCATAATCATTCAATAGCTCGACCAATCGCTCGACAAGGGTTTGTAGGCTGTCCTCAAAACGCGGGTCCGCCGCTTCTTTCAACAACTGCACGGCGAAAAGGTTGGCGTCGAGCGCCATCAGCCGTCCGTTTTGGTCCGTAGCGTCGCGAGTCTTTTCGTCGCTCGCCAGATTGAGCAGAAGCGTTATCGCTGCCTCTGTCTTACCGGCCTTGACCAGACAGCGGGCCTGGGCTTGTAGCGCGCGGGCTTTCCAATGCTTATCCGCCGCCTGCTCGGCGATGGCCGCGTACATCCCGGCAGCGGCGGCCGGGTCCGCCTGTTCATATTCCATTTTCTCCGCCGCCTGCCAGGCGTCGGTGGCCGGGACCGGTCCGGTTGCGGTGACACTCGGAGATACGCCCTCGGTAAATGGATATTGAGGCCTTCCGTTGGAATCGTAGAGGATGACACTGTCGCTTGTGCCGGCGTTCAACAAGTCGGCAAAGCGCTTGCCCGACGGCGTGTTTCCCCTCGTTCGGTTGATTGCTTCCAGTTTTTCCCGCCAATAGCCCTCGATTTTTTGTTGAACCTCGGCCAAGCGTCCCCGATAGGCGTTTTCCAGCCGTTGCCGGACGGCCAGGCGCTCGTTGTGCATCGCCTGGGTCATGAACCAGAGCACCCCGGCGGTCGGCACGGCCATCGCCGCCAACAGGGCCAACAAGACAGGCCAGGTTCCTCTTTCGCTGCTCAAGCGGGCCTCCTCCTGAACCTGAGGATGAACAGAACAAGCCAGACAAAGGTGAAGAGAAGATAGGATACCAGTAGAACCCAAAAGACCTTGCTTAACTTCTGCTCCGGCGAAAGATTGGCCTGAAAAGCCAGTTGGAATACTCCGATCAGAAACACAATGACGGAACAACCGAAGACGCACATAACCTTGGCGATATACAAATAGGTCTCGGCCCGGCGCTCCGGCGCCAACCAGTAATCCTTGTGTGGCAGATTAACCAGAGAATCCGGCATATAGGGCAGTAACAACGTAATGAGACAGAAAATCGCCGACAGAACGATCAGCGCCGCAAGATAGACAAGGCCGAACGCCTGCTTGCTCATCCACGAATCGGCCGTACCCGATGCGGCAAAATGCGAAGCCACGGTTTCGGGCAGCCTTGGATAATAATAAGCCATCTGCACGCAAGTGATTCCGATCAAGACCAGATATGCCGCATAGTATCGTTTCATACCATGTAACCTCATTCCGTTATCATTCGGTCTCCATCAAGGATGAGAGATCCATCTCGCGCGACTCGTTTACGCAAATACCAGCCCGCAGCGCAAGCAAGGGTATGCTTACGCTATTACCAGCCCAACTCGTGCTAAGTCCCGAAGTACGTCGGGACTTCGCAGAGTAGCGAGCGCAAGCGAGGGTTTGAAATCGACCCTTGCTTGCGCTTCGGGCTGGTCGGCAACTGATTTCCCAGCCCTACCCTTGCCTGAAAAAGGTCGGTACACTCATCGCCGTCAACAATAAAACCGCACAGGCCACGCCCCCTGAACGCGGCCTGTGCTCTGGATTAAGCGTGATTTACCCATCGCCTAGTGGTTCTTTCTTTGGGAAAAAGAAATAGGTACTCATCACTACCGGCACCAGTACGAGGCAATCAAACAACAAAGTGAACATGCCCATGGCGGGGCCGTTACGCAACGTGGCCGCCCCAATCCCAAGGATTGTGAAAAGGATGACCAGAACATAAGCCCATTTATGACCCCAATAGAGCCCCGCCAGGAATAAAGCGGTCAAGGACGCATCAATCAGAATAACCGGCTTTCCCATGGCGATGGCCGCGATTAATTTATCGATAACCATCAACCCGCCGCTGAGCAAGGCAATCCATAGAACGCTGGGTATTTTTCTCTCCATGACGCTTCTCCTTTCGGCCGATGATGGCAAGCTTGATGCCCGCGATAACAGTACCCAATATCCCCAATCCCCACACCACTGGAAGCTGGAGGATAATACCGACGGGTATACAGATGACGCAGACAATCATACTTCCAATGAGTAACCTTTTTCTGAATGCCTCAAACTGCAATTCTGATGATGGACCAGTAAAAGGATGTCCACAAAACGGACAAACTGCCGCCGAAGAAGAGACTTCCTTCCCGCACTCGGAGCATACGATCAACGACATATCGCAATCCCTTTTCGCTCAGCTCGACTTTTGTACTTCAGCGGCCGTCGCTTGTCCGGCGATATCGACTCGTCACCCATTACTTTCCCTTATTTGATGTAGTAACCCGACACCCGCCACTTACCGTCCGCGTCCTTCATGGGGGTGATCGTTTCCACGGCCTGTTTCTTGTTCTCGAAGACCGTCTCGAACTGGATCACGACGTATTGCCCATCGGGAGCACCGGGCAAGGATGTTGTATGCACCGCCGAGAGCAGCTTGCGGGATTTCACCTTGCCTAAAGGCGATCGCGCGGACAGGACCTTTGTTACCCAATCTTCCTTTTTCAACGCCTTGCGGAAAAACTCGGCGGCTTCATCCCAGCTTTTGGCGTATTCGCCGTTATCCACCAGTTTCAGCCACTCCTGGGCGACCGGCTCGGCGGCCCCGACCTGTTTCAGAACGGTTTCAGCCTTTTCCAGGCCGGTTTTCGCCTCCTTATTATTCGGCTCTTTCTCGACCAGCATTGCATAGTACTTGACCGCTTCCTCGTATCGGCCCATTTCCATATACGTGACGGCCAGGCCGTTCAGGGCTGCCGTGGCATCCGGTGAGGCCTGTAGCGATTTTTGCCAGTATTCAATAGCCTTGTCGTTCTGGTTTCGGTTTCTTTCGATCCAGCCCAGGCCGTTCAGGGCGGCGGCGTGTTTCGGTTCCTGCTCCAGGCATTTCTTGAACGCCTCCTCGGCCGCCAGCCGCTTGCCCTGGTTGAATTGCGCCCAGCCGAGCCCGTTCCAGGCGTTGGTGTTAGCGGAATCTTCCGCCACCGCTTTTTGAAAAGCCGCTTCGGCCTCGGCGTGTTTCTGTTGCCGCCACAACCGCCAGCCTTCCGCCGAATACTTTTCGCTCGCCACCTTATCGGTGACGGTGGCCGGCCGGGTGACCGGGCCTTTTTCAATGGTCTCGGCCGAGACGTACTGGCCGTCGGGTTTGAAGGTGAAACGCTGATCGATAACAAGCTTGTCCTTGTCCCAGATCGTCGCCAGATATTTGTAGCGGATAGCCAGGTTTCCGTTGGGCAGGGTTTCCGGCTCACCCCATTCCAGTGTCTTGCGGGCGGTGATGTCGCGGTAGTTCTCGCTGAAGAACTTCTCCACCCAGTTGATGAGCTTGGCCTTCAAGGCATCTTGTTCCATGCTGATCGATCGGTCATTGATCTCCCTGGCCTGTTTGACCAGATCATCCGGCAGGGGCGTGGGCTTGCCGTCCTTGTCTTTCGTGGCGAAGAGGATCATATAATGCCCGGCGGGTGTACCGTCCGCCGCTTTGAAGCCCTGAAAACTGTGGCTGTTAATGCCGACCCAGTAGACCTTACCCGGTTGGAGCTTGACGGGCATCGTGCAAGTAGTGCGCGTGGCGTCATAGGATATCTCGCCCGTGCGCTCCGGGAATATCGAACCGGTC
>CAZXSA010000373.1:0-3971 GCA_964642815.1 uncultured Planctomycetales bacterium
TTCGCAGCAAGGAGGACATGGCCTTGGCCCTCCTGGATGCCGTTCGGGACGACTATGCCCGGCAACTGATTGAGCCGGCTATGGCGGCCAAAACCCCGGGACAGAGATTGGTTGCCTTATTGGACGGCCTCGTGGCCCTTAATCGCCAACCCGAATGGTGCAACTGCCAGATGATGATTACCCTGTGCGGCGAGTTGACCGCCGGTCAACAGCGGCTACGCGAATCGGTCCAGGCCATGCAAACCGATTTCGTGGAAATGTGGCGCAAATTGATTGCCCAGGCCCAGGAAACCGGTGAAGTCGCTGCCGAAATCGAGCCGGCTGTCTGGGCCCAGTGGATTATGAACACCTTTACCGGTCTGATCGTGGCGAAGAAGATCGGTTGTCTGAGTGTCGCCCCCGAAAAAATCATCGGTTTGATCAAAAGCCTGTTGCTGCGTGGTGAATCACGCAGTCTGGGACGCAAACCCGTATTTTGAGGCTGATTTTGTTGCCCGCCGGCCGAGCGGTGTCACCTTGTCCCGCGTCTGAAGATAAAACCGGCCGCGACCAGCACGATGAGCACTAACCCGCCGGCCGTACACAAAGTTGCGATGAAAAAAACGTTTCGGGACGGCGGGTGAGCGACCAGCGGGTCGAGAGGGGGGGCGACGCGCTGGGTCGTCGTGGGATCGGCGTTGGGGCGTAAAGCGACGGCGGCCTCGTCCATGCTCGGATCCCACTTCATGGGCAGATCGATGCCCAGGCTCAACGGCGAACGCAGGCAGGCGCAATCGCCGATGAGTATTTCCATCTGCTGATGGAGCGTCGCTTCGGTGATCTCCGCTCCCGACAGCGGCGGCATGAACTTGCCCCGCCCGAAGACCACCGCCACCCATTCCGGACCGCTTGGTCTCTGATCGCTGAAAGCCAGAACCAGGGCTTCTTTCTCATCCGTCCGGGACAACTCAACAACCTCGACGTTAAGCGGTTGTTTCTCCGACCATTCGCGGGCCACCTTGCGTATCATGTCCTCGGCCGCCCCGGCCTGCTCGTCCGTGCCCTTCACGTAAAGCAACATCGCCATCCTCGATCCGATCTCCCGCCGGATGCGTTCCCTCAACGGTGAATCCGCCAGGGCCGCCAGGTCTTCCTTGCCGGGCTCCGGTTGCCAATGCTTAATGTAAAACGCCCTACGCTCAATCGTGCGATAGCCGCATAGCACCGTTACCGGCGATTCCGGCGGGGCGCCGGGGAGGCCATACTCCTTGCTCCAATCCAGTTGCCCGTCATTCACATCCGCTCGGTGCAACTCAATGTTCAAGCCCTGCCCGTCGGTCCGCAACCATGCTTCCAACTCCTGATGGATACGATCGGTTTCGCGGTCGTCCTTGCCGCCCATCACGCACAGGCGATGCATGTCGCGCGGACCGGTAAAGGCCGCGTCGCGCACCGCCGATCCGTCGCAGGCCTCGACCCGGTTCACGCTGCCGCTCGCCAAAAACATTAGCCCAACGATCGCGGCAACAAGGACGCGTTTTCGTATTGACCGGCCACAAGTGGTCATATCTGGTTTCTCAAAAGTGTATAGGGTTCGTATTCGCTCAACGGTAATGGTTCGTCAAATCGATCGGCCGATCCTGCGCATCCGTCAGACGCACGCTGAAATCCCAAAGGCCGCTGGTTTGGTGGATTTTCAACAACAAAATATTCCTTCCCGCTTTCGCCTGAACGGTAAATACATCCTGGTCCGGGATCCAGTTGCGGCCTTGGCGAACCGTGTGGACCAGCTCCCCGTTAAACCAGCAGAGGTGCCCGTCATCGCTGCCCAGATGAATCTTGATCGCGCGGTCCTCCGGCAATTCAAAAACCGCGCAGGCATAGGCATAAGCGTAATCAAGCCTTCCGATGGTCTTCCGGAGATTGATCTTGCCTTCCGGATAATGACTCACCACCGGCCTGAACCTCAAGGCATGGCCGGCGACCTGATAAACGGCGTCCACGTCGATGTTGGGCTCGCCGAGCAGCGGTGTATCCAGCCCGGCGTTGAGTCGTTCGTTATCCGTCTCACCCGGACAAGGGCCGAGTAGATACCAGCGCGTAATGCAGCCCTTGGCGTCGGCCAGACGTTCGCCTTTTTGACCCATTTTCTCCAACACCTCGGCCACGCTATTGTAGCCTTCGTGATCGGATGTGGCTTCGAGCAGCTTATGCAAATAGGTGATGGTTTCCGGGGTAGAGGGTTGATCGGCCAGTTGCCGGACCGATTTCGCGAAAGCGGGCCAGTGTTCACCGCCACCCAGGCAAACCAGCCCGCCATTGGCCAGAACCACCACGATTCGACCATCGGCATCGATGGCCAGCCCGCCCGGCTTGGCCGCGCCCGGCAGCCAGCGTCGGCAACGCATGGTCCCGTTATCCGGTTCCAGGAGTTTGACGGTCCACTCCGCCTCCGCCTGCCTTCGCTTGATGAAACTGGAGACGGTCACGACCCCGTTGTCCACCGCCGCGACGGCCACGGTGTCTTCATCCTTCACCACCTCGGCGGTCCATTGAATGAACTCCTTCGCCCAGGAATCCCTTGATCGGTCCGCGAAATAGAAAGGCCGACGTGCCTCACCCGTCGGTTTGGCGAACAATCCCGACACCCCTTCGCGGGTCAGCCAGATCGGCATCTCGAAACGATCCGGAACCATAATCATGCCGCGCCCGTTCCAGGCCCCGGCGATTTTACCCCAGTGCAGATGCTGTTGCTGCTTCAGTTGGCCCGTCGGCCGGGCGACCGGGCAGGCGGTGAATCGCGCCGGGTTGACCACGTTTTCCACGGCGGAATACATGTGTCGGCCGCCGACCAGCACGTACTTCCCATCGACAATGCCGATCTCTTCACCATGATTAGCCTGCGGAGCACCTTCGCCCGGCGATTCGCCAAGGTACTGGCCATCCTTCAGGTCGAAGATCGCCGGTGAAACGATATTTCCGCCGGCCATCCAAAGCTTGCCGTCGGCGATAGTCAAACCGCCCAGCGCGGAGACGCCTTTCCGCAAGTCCGCGTCGAGATGTCCGACGGTGGTGTTCTGCCATTTGACCCGGCCGCTGAGGGCGTCGAGGGCATACACATAAGTCCCCGCGAAATCAATGAAGCCCGCGGCCGCGTAGACCACGCCATCCTGCACCAGCACGCCGGTATTCACCGGCCAGAGCGAGCAGAGCCGGCCGTAGAGCATGATTTTTCGCTGCTCGGGCGCTGCCTGGAATCGCCACAAAAGTTTCCCGGTAGCCGCTTCCAGGGCATAAATAAAACCGTCCCCCGAACCGATGAAAGCGCGGCCGTTCCAGATCGTCGGCGGCTGATGAATAGGCCCGCCGGTCGCGAAAGTCCAGACCGGAAGACCGATGGCCGCATCGAAAGCCCGTACTCGGCCGTCATTACCGGCGATAAATATCAACCCACCGGCCGTCGTCGGTGCGGTGGTGGTCAGTTCCACCGGCGGCTCCCACGTCCAGAGCGTGGAAACCTCGTCCGGAATAACCGCTCGGCTGCCGGCCGTCCGTTCATTGTTCGCCCGATAGGTAAACCAGTCCTTTTCATTCTGCGCCAACGGCCGGATGTTTCGCGAGGCGTCGGGATCGATGGTCAAACGTTCGGATTCGCCGGTCTTGATCGCGAAATCGAAGTTGCCGGCCGAACACAAGGCCACCCGACCCATCAGCGACAGATTGCAGTCGCAAAGCCACGGCCCCATGTACAACAGCCCGTTCGCGCCGATCACTCCGTCGTTGCACGCCGGCCGAAAAGCGCCGTTGAGCAGAATCTTGTCTTCCTGCCGGTCGTAACGCAGCAGTCCTTCCGGAGTGCCGCGGACGAACAGCGAATCCGGCGTGGCCGTCAGTCGCGTGCATGAGCGTTTATGGAATCCCAGATCCTTGATCGTCTCGCCGGTCAGCGGATCGACGGCCAACGTATTGCCTTCCGGGCCGATCCCCACCAG
>CAZXSA010000374.1:0-3946 GCA_964642815.1 uncultured Planctomycetales bacterium
AGGATGCTGACTCCCCAGTTGTCGGGGTGCTGAAACATGGACAGCAGGGCGGTGCCGAGAAAGCTGAACCAGGTGAAGCGGCCGAGGGGAACATGCTCGAAGCGGTCCCAGTTGATCAGGGCCCGAAGCATGAAGCCGCGCCAGAAGATCTCCTCGACGATGGGCACGGTGATGACCGCGACGGTGATACGCAGGATGATCTGCGCATGGCGGGATAGGTCGCTCAGGTCCGTGAATGGATATTCGGCGCTCGGTCGGCCGGGAAACAGAAACAGCCGCCCACCAAGCGATTTGTCGCCGATATAAATGCCATTCAGCCAGTGTTGCCCTGCCACCCAGCCAGCGGCGACCAAGACGCCGGCGAGCAGGGCGATAGGCCAATGAGCCTTGCCCAGCGGCCTGAAATACCGGCGAAAAATCCAAAAGGCCCATAACCCGCCCACCCCGCGGATAATGATCGCAATGGGTAGATATTCGCGTGGCAAAAGGTCTTTCAAACTCAGCAGCAGCAGGTAAACCATGAAAGGGGCGACCCATACGAGGTCCGGGCGGGCGGCGGCCAGACGGGCGGCCCAGGCGGGCGTCGCGGGAGCACGGTTCAAATTCGGTTCTTCGATCATACCCATCCCTATCGGCAAAATTACCGCCCGACCCGACGCGGATGTTCCCGAGCAAGTTCGCCGACCAATCGATCTCGATAATCATAAATTCTAAGCACCACGACATCGGCCTTGTCCTCGATTGGCAGGGTGGCGTCTATCAGCAGTTCCTGACGCGGATCGATCGGAATCGGTTCGCCGACAAACACCTCGTGATCGCGGTGATCGAGGACGGCCAGTCGGGCCAGCCCGCGGTAGAATACCGCGAACCGCCCGCTTACGTCGAGATATTCCTTTTCCGACCGCAGGGTCAACGGTTCGCACGTCGCGCCGACGGGGGTGACGGCCAGGATCGGCCCGCGGCATACGGCGACGTACCAATGCTCGGTCTGCGTAATACCCACTCCCGGTCGACAGCGCTGAAGACCACCGACCAGCTCCATTCGGTTGATCGCCAGATTCCGTTCACGGTCGAGGGCACCGGTTTGCAGTTCGATCGGGCCGTGGTGATCGACGTAACCGGCGGATTCCAGGCCGTCGAGAGCCTTGATAAAGGTCCATCCGCTCTGCTGATCGACGGCGGCGATCCAGCCCTTTCGGGAATCGGACACAACTTGGACGGCCTGTCCTCCATAATGGACGCCCACGACATCGGTGGGGAAGCGCGCGTCGAAACGGGTTCCGGCCTGGGCCTGCAACGACAGCATCGGGCGATATTTCTTCACCCCCTCGACAAGAGGGACCGGGAAATAAAAGCTGAGCGACCGGGGAGGTAGACCGGCCTGACGGCGGTGCAGGCCGTCGATTTCGGTGACCGTGCGAAGCAGGAAATCGAGCCCATCGGGGCCGCGATTGACGGCCTTCTGCTCGATGCACACATGGGTGTTGCCACATTGCAGGGTAATGCTCCGTTCCAACTCCACGGTAGCGCCGCGCAGCGTCCCCGGCCGACTGACCAGCCGAACCGTGTGGCTTTGTGGATCGTGGCTTTCGATCCCCGCTTGCCAGGGGCCGGCGTTGGGGTTGAACGGTTGTTGTTCAAGGCTCCAGGAGCGTTGTGGCCCGATGGCCAGGAAATGCCCGCCGAAATCGACCCCGATTTCCCTCGTGCCAGCCGGCCAACTCTGTCCGCGCCATTGCTGGTTGACCCAGAAGGCATCGTCTCCGTCGATCGCGCAGGAGAGGGTCCGCCCTCCGGCGGCGGGCACGTGCCGGAGCGTCAGCAGGCCGTTACTCTGCTCGATCGCCGACCATCCGGCCCATTCGACTTGCCGGGTCGCGAGAGGTTCGACGATGATCTTGTAGACCTTCCGGCTGGATCGGGCGAAAGGATTTTCCCACTTTTCAAAGAACCGGCAACCGGCGGCGGAAAACCCGACGATGAAACCGGAGGCCAGAACCAGCGTATAAACTATCTTCGGAAAGATGGGTACGTGTCGAGACATGAGTGCGAATCTCCCGCGTCGAGGTCATTTGTTTTTCCCGGAGGCGCGGCGGCGATAGAATAGCGGTGGCCGTGCGGTCTGATCCTGATTGTTATACCCGACCGGCCGCCGGATACAACCAGTGAGGTGTTTTGATGATCCGACAAACGAAGGACCGCTTGGACAGGACAGGAAGCAATCTCCGCATAATGGAGATCATGGGGGGGGTGTTCCTCATGGCGTCGTGGTCGGCGGCCTTGGCCGCCGGTCCAACCGATGCGGACACTCGGCGGGCGGCCCGGCGCACGCCGGTCGTGGAGGCCGTCGAGCGGACCCGTGACGCGGTCGTCAATATCGCCGCGACCCAGGTGGTTGAAGTGCGGGATATTTTCAGCGAGTTGTTCGACGAATGGATGCGTTCGCCGATGCCTCGCCGTCAGCGGCAGTACACCAGTTTGGGCAGCGGATTTCCCATCCACCCGGACGGTTACGTGGTCACCAACGCCCACGTGGTCCTGCGGGCCACGTCCTTGAAGGCGGTCTTCGCTGACCAACGGGAATACGAGGCCAAGCCGATCGCCATCGACGAGGAGCACGATCTGGCGGTTTTGAAGATCGAGGCGGACCGGCCGCTGCCGGCTATCCAACTCGGGCGGAGCGACGATCTGATGATCGGCGAGACGGTCATTGCCATCGGCAACCCGCTCGGATACCACCACACGGTCACGACCGGGATCATCAGCGCGACCGAGCGCACCCTGAATATCAGCGAGAACCGGGAGTACCGGGATCTGATCCAGACCGACGCGAGCATCAATCCGGGCAACAGCGGCGGGCCGCTGCTGAATATTCTCGGCGAGTTGATCGGGATCAACACGGCCATCCGGGGCGACGCGCAGAATATCGGTTTCGCGATTCCGGTGGATTCCCTGCGCAAGCTGCTGCCGGACATGCTTTCGGTGGAGCAGCACCGGCGCCTGCTGGTCGGGTTGCGGCTGGACTGGCGCACCGTACCGTACGTGACCACGCTCCGTGGGCCGGCCGTCCAGACCGGTATCGAGCCGGGCGATGTCATGCTCAGCGTCAACGGGGTGGATATCCATCAGGATCTGGATTTCTACGTTTATCTGCTGGGGATGAAACCGGACGAGACCTTGCGTTGCCGCCTGCAACGCGGGCCGCGAACGGTGACGGCGAACATACGCCCGCAGGCGATTCCCATTCCCGACGGGGCCCGATTGTTGCGCGAGAAATTCGGGCTGACCGCCCGGTTGCTGAGCCCCGAGCAGGCCCGACAGATAAGCTCCCGGCTGTCCGGCGGGCTGGTGATCGAGAGCGTGGAAAGCAACAGCCCGGCGGAGCGGGCGGGTCTGAAACGCGGACACCTGATCGTGATGATCGGCCGCTATTTCCCCACCGATCTCGAAAAACTCGGGCAACTGCTCGAGGAGGTGAAACGCGGCGACCAGGTTCCTATTCGCGTGCTGGAAATCCGGCGTAACGGAACCATCATCATGCTCGAGGGCGAACTGGCCGCCCGCTGAGTGTAAGGGGTCATCCCTAAAAAACTTCGGTGATTGAAGGCAAGAATGCTGTCAGAGGAAGAAGCGGGCATGAAATCCAGAGGAATCCCAAAAACAAATGGCTATCGCCGAACTTGAGGTGTACGAGTAAGGGGGACGAGAAAATATCGTAACCCGCCCATTCAAAATAACCTTGTATTTTGAAAGGCGCCGCTTCAGAATAACCTTGTGTTTTGAAAGGGATCGTCACAAATCGCCATATTAGAAATGTAATTACAGCTTGGAAGGATAGCAATTGGCCAAGGTCTTTGTTTCTCCGCAGACCATGGACAGGCAGACAAAACCTGCCATGCGGTCGACGCGTTGAGATTCCGCAATACACTGATTTCTGACGATTTTC
>CAZXSA010000375.1:0-3942 GCA_964642815.1 uncultured Planctomycetales bacterium
CTGACGCTGCCTCGGCGGGTTTCGAGCACGACATCGACGGCCTGCTCGAACAACTCATCACGCGGCCCGTCGGCGGTGATATCCTGCTTGCCGATCTGCATCAACTCGGGGTGGAACTCCGGCTCGGCCTTTTCCTTCAGGAAGTTGATCATGGCCTTCAGCTCGGCGTCCTCCAGATACGTGCCCTGGGCCCGGACCAGCTTGGACGAGCCGGGCGGCAGATAAAGCATGTCGCCCTGGCCCATAAGCACTTCCGCCCCGTTCTGATCGAGCACGATCCGCGAATCCATGCGCGAGGCCACCCGGAAGGCGACCCGACAGGGCAGGTTGCTCTTAATCAGACCGGTGACGATCTTGGCCTCGGGCCGCTGCGTGGCCACGATGATATGGATACCGACCGCCCGCGACTTCTGGGCCAGCCGGGAAAGGTGCAACTCGACTTCCTTGGCCGACAACATCATCAGGTCGGCCAGCTCGTCAATGACTATGACCACATACGGCAAATGGACGGGGATCTGGGCCTTTTCCTGCTCGGTGGTCGGCTGGAATCGCTCGTATTTTTCTTCCTTGCTCAGCCGATTGTACGCGGCGATGTTCCGCACGCCCGCCTCGGCCAGCAGAGCGTAACGCTCGTCCATCTTCACCGTCGCCCATTCCAGGATTTTCTCGGCCCGTTCCATCTCCGTAACGATCGGGCACATCAGGTGCGGCACCTCGCGGAACATGCTCATCTCGACCATCTTCGGGTCGACCAGGATAAGCTTAACCACGTCCGGCCGCTGGGTCATCAAAACCGACGCGATGATCGAGTTGATACATACGCTCTTGCCCGAGCCGGTCGTACCGGCGATGAGCATGTGCGGCATCTGGGCCAGATCGGCCACCAGCATTCCCCCGCTGGCGTCCTTGCCGAGAAACAGCGGTAACGCCATCTTGTGGGCCGGACCGCTGGAAACGGTGATCAACTCCTTAAGCCGCACCTTTTCCTTGTCGAGATTGGGTACCTCGATGCCGATCGTGTTCTTGCCCGGAATAGGAGCAACCACGCGCACGCTCGGGGCCTTGAGGGCCCGGGCAATATCGTTGGCCAGCGAAACAATCTGGCTGACCTTGACGCCGGGAGCCACCTGGACCTCAAACATGGTGATCACCGGGCCCGTGTCGATCTCGACAACGACGGCCTCGATACGATATTCCTGCAGCGTTTTTTCCAGTACCCGGGCCTTCTCCCGGACCACCGCCTCCTGTTGCGAGCTGAACGAATATTCCGGATCCTCCAGCAATGAGATCGGCGGCAGTTCCCAGGCCTCAAGCTCGGCCGGGTAGGCCTTCATTGGCGCGGTTGGCGTGGTCGAGGTTGGTTTCGGCGGAGCGGTGAAATTAATGACCACCGGCGGAGGCGGAGCCAGGGCCGGGGTTTTCAGATCTTCGTCGTCAACCGTTTTTTCATTGGCATCAGCGCTTACCTCGTCCTGAACCGATGCCGCCGGCTCATCGTCCTCGACCAGGACATCCTCGACTACCGGAACCGGCAGGTCGTCCTCCTCTTCTTCTTCGTCGGCTTCGAGCACGGCCGACGCTGCGCTCGACCGTTTGGGTTGGGGTTGAACTTGCGGCTTGGGGGCGGGAGCGGCGGCGGCGGCGGCGACCGATTCGACCGCCAAGGACGGCCGTGGTCGGCAACGGGCGATCAGCCAGCTTCCCGCGCGACGTAGATGTTGCACGAATGGGGACTTTCGCGGAGTCGTCTTGATCGCCTGGGCAGCGGCCTCGCGAAGTTGTTGGCGGCGCCTGCGCCAGGCGGCGGGCAACTGGTAAACGAATTCCTCGGCGGTAAACACCGCCCCAACCAGCAGGCCGTAAACCAGGATCGGCAACGTCATCCAGTTGAAGGCCGGTTGCAGCCAGCCGGCCACCACGTAACCGAGTACCCCGCCACGCAATTCGAGCCATGTCGGACTGTCCGAGGCCGTCAGAATATGGGCCGCGCACGACAGCACGGTGGTCAACAAGGCAATCCCTAATACACGCTGCCAAAGACAGGCCACCCGGCCTTTGACGGCCAATACGGCCAAAACGGCGGTAAGCCCAATAACCGCCGCATACGCCCCCCATCCAAGATAAACAAACATGTAGTAAGCCACCCAGGCGCCGGCCAGGCCACCGGCATTATGCGCGATCTCCGGGTGCGGCCACACATAAGGGCTGGGCGCGTCCTGCACGTCAAAGCTGGTGATCGCGAGCCACAGAAAGCAGCAGCAGATCGACGTGAACAGAATCAGGCAACCGCGAACGAGTAGATGACGTTGATCCTTCCGTGTCATGCGGGGCGTCTCCTCCCTGAAGACCGGCGGCTATAATAACCGCTCACCGGCTAAGTGCAATCGGCGCAAACCCATAGCGCCCTCGCCCTATCGGCTGAACAGTTAAATATCGGCGGATTCGGGGGATAGGCTCTAGGAATTCAGCCCGGCCACACGGGGGAACGCGGGGACGCGGATACCGGTAACTTCGTTATCAAAAACAGGTGGCGTCACGGTTCATGCGAGGCCGGACAAACCGGAGAACGGCGTCTGGAGTGCGGCCGCAACAACGCCGCTTTCCTCCCGATGGCCGGCTTTGCCTATGATAACGTGGTTAGTCTATTATTCATCACTTAAGCCAACTTCCGTGGCGAATTATCCGGGATAACACGATGAACCATGCTGGACATGACAGAATCGGCAAGCCTTGGGTACGATAGATCGCACGTTCAAGGCTCCACGGGAGTGGGTAACACTTTCCCAGGACAGGGAGGATAACGCGATGAAAAAGACTCTTTTCTTTGCCGCGGCGACGGCCGCGACTGCGCTGGTTTTCAGTCTGGCCGCCGTGGGCGATTCGCGGAGTATGAGTGAGCCGGCCATTTTCGCATTGCCCCCGACGGTACTGAAGGGATCGATGTCGGTCGAGGAAGCCATCGCCCGGCGGCGATCGGTGCGGCGCTTCGCGGATACGCCCTTGAGCGTCGAACAGCTCGGCCGTCTGTGTTGGGCGGGTCAGGGGATTACCGACCCCAAGCGCGGCTTGCGGGCCTCGCCTTCGGCGGGGGCCACGTACCCCCTCGATTTATATGTGGTTACCGCCGCTGGCGTCGATCACTATCAACCGGAAAAACATGCCCTGCGGCGCCATCTGACCGGCGATCTTCGTTCGGCGATACGCGGTACGGCCCTGAATCAGGCGGCGGTCGGCGAAGCGCCGGCTTGCCTGGTCATCACCGCCACACCGGAGCGGGCGGCCCGAAGATACGGCCAGCGGGCCATGCGCTATTGTCTGCTCGAAGCCGGGCACGTCGCCCAGAATATTCTGCTCCAGGCCACCACCCTGGAGTTGGCCGGCGTACCCGTGGGTGCGTTCGAGGAGGCAAAAACCGCGGAAGTCCTCAAACTTCCACCCGGAACAGAGGTACTTTACCTGCTCCCTATCGGCCGTCCGCTTCCATCCTGACCGAATGGATGCACACCACTACCGCGCAACCGGCCATATCCTCATGAGCTGGCGCGGAATCCACGCCATGTGGATTACGAACTTTGAGCAAATCGAAGTTACGCGCAACACAAGGAAGCCAGTCACCGGGCCCAGCGGCGACCATCGTTTATATCAGTTGGCCGGGGTTGATGCGCCGACCCCGGCTCTCAGAAATCAACCCGATAAAGTTAAATCCCGAGCCCTGTCCCGGTGCCAAGCAATAAAGGCAGGAATTGCAAGGCCATGGACAAAATCGACATGATGCCGCCCGCTCCGCCCAGCATCCCGCAACCGCCGGTCATAAAAAGCACCGCAACCAGTGCCAAACCCATCTTAACCCATGATCCACGTTTCATCCTGTGTACTCCAGAGAAGGGAATATCTTGATTAACTTCACAAACAACTTGAAAGTATAAGCGGCTTCAACTGTCC
>CAZXSA010000376.1:0-3927 GCA_964642815.1 uncultured Planctomycetales bacterium
TGGAGTAACGAAGCATGATTCAACAAACGGAAATGGAACTGGGCGGACTGAAGATTCCCGTGTATTCCCTGAACACCGTGGTGGTCGGAAGCGGGGCCGCCGGCCTCAACTGCGTCAATCGACTCTTCCGCGAAATGGAGGAATGCGGGGTCGAAAACCCGCGCGAGCAGGTGGCCTTGCTTACCCGCGGGATCGGGATGGGCACGAGCTACAATTCCGGCTCGGACAAGCAGACCTATTACAAACTGGGCACGCACAGCGAGAGCGCCGACCTGCCCGCCGATTTCGCGGACACGCTGACCGCCGGCGGCTGTACCCATGCGGATGTGGCCATGATCGAGGGGGCAAACTCGCTGCGTTCGTTCTATCGCCTCGCCGATCTCGGCGTACCCTTCCCCCATGACGGCAACGGCAGTTTCGTCGGCTATAAGACCGATCACGACCCCCGGCAGCGGGGCACGAGCGCCGGGCCGTGGACCAGCCGTTTCATGGTGCAGAAACTCCTGGCCGAGTTACAGCGCCTCGGGATCGAGGTCTTCAACCGCCATTACATGCTGGCGGTCGTGACCACCGGGCAAGGCGGCGATAAATCCGCCCGCGGCCTGCTGGCCGTGGATATGAGCAAGCAGAACGAGCCAAATCACGGCCTGGTACTGTTCGCCTGTCGTAATGTCGTCGTCGCCACCGGTGGGCCGGGCGAGTTGTACGAAATCTCCGTCTACCCCAAAGGCCAGATGGGTTCCTACGCCGCGCTGTTCGAGGCCGGGGCCGAGGCCCACAACCTGACCGAATCGCAGTTCGGCCTGGCGTCCATCAACCCGCGCTGGAACCTCTCCGGCACGTATCAACAGGTGATCCCGCGCTATTACAGCACCGACCAGAATGGCCAGGACGAACAAGAGTTCCTCAACCCGTGGTTCGACTCCATGTCCACCCTGGCCACCGATGTTTTTCTCAAAGGGTATCAGTGGCCTTTCGACCACGACAAGGTGGCCGACTTCGGCTCCTCGCTAATCGATATCCTCGTGCAAAACGAAATGATCAATCGCGGCCGGCGGGTGTTCATGGATTTTCGCGAGAACCCACGGGCAACCGACGGCCTGCAACCGTTCAAGCTGGAAGACCTCAAGCCCGAGGCCCTCGACTACCTGAAAAAATCCGGGGCCATGCAGGCAACCCCCATCGAACGCCTCGCCCACATGAATCAGCCGAGTATCGATTTGTACAAGCAGATGGGCGTGGACTTGTGGAAGCAACCGTTGGAGATCGGCGTTTGCAGCCAGCATTGTAACGGCGGGTTCGCGGTGGACGCCTGGTGGGAATCGACCGTGCCGCATTTGTTCGTGCTCGGCGAGCTGGCCGGCACCCACGGGGTCAAACGCCCCGGCGGCTCGTCGCTCAACGCCGGTCAGGTCGGCGGCTTGCGTGCCGCCCAGCGGATTGCCCATGTTTACCATCGAAACGATGTTACGATCGAACGGTTCAATGCCGACGCCGCGCCTGTCGTGCAGCGGATCGTCGCAACCATCGGTCAAATCCGCAAAAACGATGCCCAGGCCGCGGACGCTGCCGCGGTCAAGAAGGAAATCCAGCATCGCATGAGTGCCTCGGCCGGTATGGTCCGTTCGCTGGCCGGCGTGGAGCAGGCGTTGGCCGCCGCCCGCACACAGTGGCGGCAGATTCGCGGAAAGGGCCTTCGTCAGCCGGGCGACGGCTGGCTGCAAGCCATGGAAATCCGCGAAATGGCCCTGGCGCAAATGGCGTACCTCGAGGCCGTCCTCGCCCTGCTTAAGCGTGGCAGCGGATCGCGCGGCTCGCACCTCGTAACCGACCCGTCCGGTAAGCTGCCCCACCCAAAAATCGGCAACGAGTGGCGGTATATTCCGGAAAATCTCGAATTACGCAAGGAAATCCTCGGCCTGATCTATGACCTTGAAAAAGATGCGTTTGCGATCAAAATAAAAGCCCCCAACCCGCGCGAGAAATTCGAGGGTTGGTTCGAGAATACCTGGGCCGAGTATCGCCGGGCCGAGGTGTTCGCCGGGAAACAGGATAAGGATTTGAAACCGTACAAGATTTACCAGTAGAAGGAGAATTGCCATTTCCGCAATGACCGTGAAACCAAAAGAATCGTGCCGCTGGGACGCCGTCTCGCTCGGCGAAGTCATGATCCGCCTCGATCCGGGCGACGGACGTATCCGGACCACCCGCGAGTTCAAGGCCTGGGAGGGCGGCGGAGAATATAATGTCACCCGCGGGCTGCGTCGCTGCTTTGGCATGCGGGCTGCCGTGGTCACCGCTATCGTGGACAACGAGGTCGGCCGCCTGCTCGAAGACCTCATCCTCCAGGGCGGCGTGGATATGTCCCACGTCAAATGGGTACCCTTCGACGGGATCGGGCGAAAATGCCGCAACGGCCTGAACTTCACCGAACGCGGCTTCGGGGTACGGGCGGCCAAGGGCTGCTCGGACCGCGGGCATACGGCCGTCTCCCAGCTCAAGAAAGGCGACATCGACTGGAAGAAAATCTTCCACGAGGAAGGCGCCCGCTGGTTCCACTGCGGCGGCATCTTCTGCGCTTTGTCCGAGACGACGCCTGAAGTGGCCATCGAGGCCATGACCGCCGCCAAGGAGACCGGCACGATCATTTCCTACGACCTGAACTACCGCCCCTCGCTCTGGCAGGATATCGGCGGCCAGAAGCGGGCCCAGGAAGTGACCAAGGCCATCGCTCCTTACGTGGACGTGATGATCGGCAACGAGGAGGATTTCAGCGCCGCCCTCGGTTTCGAGGTCGAAGGTGTTGACCTGCACGCCGCCTCGTCGCTCGATCCGGCCCCGTTCAAGGCCATGATCAAGAAGGCCGTCGCCAAGTATCCGAACTTCAAGGCCGTCGCCACTACCCTGCGTAACGCGAAGACGGCTTCGATCAACGACTGGGGCGCGGTCCTTTATTACGACGGCCAGTTCTATGAGGCCATCCAGCGCGAAAACCTGGAAATCTGGGACCGCGTCGGCGGCGGCGATAGCTTCGCCTCCGGCCTGGCCTATGGTTTCCTGGCGGGCAAGACGCCGCAGCAATGCATCGACTACGGTGCCGCCCATGGCGCTCTGGCCATGACCACCCCCGGCGATACAACGATGGCCACCCTCTCCGAAGTCGAAAAAGTCATGAAAGGCGGTTCCGCCCGCGTGGCAAGGTGATTCTCACCACGGAGGCACAGAGACACGGAGGAAAAAATAGAACGACCGATTTCCCGCCCACCCGGGAAATCGGTCGTTTTCCATACCAGCCCGCAGCGCCAGCAAGGGTTCAATCACGAGCAAACTCTACCAGCCCGAAGCGCTAGCGAGGGAACGAACGCGAGCAAACTCTACCAGCCCGCAGCGCCAGCAAGGGTTCGATCACGAGCAAACTTTACCAGCCCGAAGCGCTAGCGAGGGAACGAACGCGAGCAAACTTTACCAAGGGGAGGGGGAGATGGGCAAACGGGCAGATATGCTGGAAGGAGAATCTGTTTCCATCCCTTTTCCTTCGTGGGAACCCAACTGTCCATGCATCGCTCCAACGCTGAAATGTTTCATCGCCCACTTGTTATCGTTGCATCGATTATCCCATCCGGATAAAATTCCCACCCATGATCCGGGAAGCAAGTAATCAACCACGGCCTCTGGTTGTGGTTGATTACCCGAAAACCACGACAAATATCTTTCCGAGGATTTTGGCCGATGACTATTCATGCAAACCGCGGTTCATTTGTCGTGTCACCAGGAAACAAGGCTAATAATATGGCTGAAATCCCCTTCAATCCTGCCGTTTAGAGTGCTGAAACGAGTATCAGCTTCGAGGTCATGCGCCGCCTGGGCCTGAGGCGGGTCTTTGCCTTCGACCGTCACTTCCGGGAACAAGGATTCAACACGTAAAGC
>CAZXSA010000377.1:0-3914 GCA_964642815.1 uncultured Planctomycetales bacterium
CCATCGCCTGTACCGGCGGGCACTCCAATATCGCCGCCATACTTCCAATCCTTGATGTGGAAATAACCGACGTGAGGCCTCAACGGCAGCCAGCAGGTTTTGTACACGTCCTGCACGTTCATGCTTACAAAGTTGGCCGGATCGAAGCAGGCCACCAGATGATCGGAAGGGACGGCGGCATGCAGGTAAGCACAGCGTTCCGGAAAGGCTCCGAATAAGTGAGATTCGTTCTCCAGTACGAGAGTGATCCCCTTGCTGGTCACATAGTCCGCCATCTCCGCCAACCGGGTGATCACTTCACTGCGAGCCTCGCTGATATCCATCCCCTCGTCCGGGTAAAAACTGAAAATGCGGATATAGGGGGTCTCAAAAAACTGGGCCAATTCAACAGCATGCTTGAAATCATCGAAGTGCTTACGTTGATCGTCGCCGATTTTCACCTTGCCGATAGGCGAGGCAATCGCGGCAATATTGAAACCACGATCTCTGTACAGTTTCCTAAGTTGAGTACACTGCTCGTTGGTAAATTTCATGACGTTGACGCCGAAGGCCGCCCGCAACTCAATATGGCGGACCCCGTTTGCCTCCAAACAATCCATCTGTTCGGTCGGATTCTGGCTGATCTCGTCGGCAAAAGCGCTGATCGTGGGCATCGTAACTCACTCCTTTTATTCGGTAGTCCAACCCTCCCCAGGTCGGCGTCATCCTAACCGAAAAACGGAGTGCGGATCAATGGCGACGGATTCCCGACGCCATCCATGAGTATCCCAACGGTCTTGAGCGGGCGAATGGTGTTTTCAACGATATTTTTCGACCACGAATCGGTAGGTTCCGGATTCAACGGAATATACCATTCGATCGCCCTCGTGACGGAGGAGGGTAACCCCCTCGGCCTGCTCGGCGGGTCGGTTGCTCTCGGAGACCCTATCCGCCCTGCCAAGAGGAATATAAAGAGTGGCCTTGGTGTTCGCCGGTATCTTCAAATCCAATGCCAAGACGCCCTGCTCCAGGGTCCATTTACTGACAATCCGGCCGCGAATGGAATCGTATTGGGCCTCGGCGTGGGTCAAGTCACCAAGAATATGAGGCCGCACGATAATATGGGCGAAGCCCGGGTTTTGCGGGTCGGGATTGATCCCGGCCAAGGCCTTGTAGAACCAGGCGCTGATATCGCCAAACATGATATGGTTGAGCGAACCGCCGCCCTGCCACTCTTCCCACAAAGTGGTTGCGCCCTGCGCGATCCAGTGCCCCCAACTTGGAAAAGTCGTTTGGGAGGCCATCGTATAGACCAGATCAGCCCGACCGAGATCGGTAAGGGCATTAATTAAATACTTGGTACCGAGGATCCCCGCGTCGAGATGTCCATCGTGCTCCTCGATGTTTTTGCTCAACGCATTCAGCACGCGCGAACGTTGGGCGTCAAGAACCAAACCCCAGTAAAGCGCGCAAGCCATGGCCGTCTGGGTTCCACCGGCGTACAGACCGGTCTTTTTGTCGAGGAACTTTTGGTTAAAAGCCTCCTTGATCCGGTCGGCAAGTTGCCCATAACGTTCGGCATCCTCGTTATGGCCGAGCAAACGGGCCGTTCGGGCAACGATGGTGGCATCGGCGAAGTAATAACCGGTGGAGGTCACTTCAACCGGCGTATGGGTCTTGGCGGGGCACCAGTCGCCCAGGCCGATGGAGACGATGTGATCCTTGGCCTTGCCGGTCAGATAATCGACATAGGCTTTCATCCCTTCATAATGGTCCTCGAGCACGCGGCGATCGCCGTAATACTGGTAAAGATTCCACGGGATAATGAGATAGGCGCTATCCCAGGCCGGCCCGTTCCCCCAGTGATAGCCCCAACCGCCGGTGGGAACGATACCGGGGAACGCACCGTCCTCGCGCCGGGCATCCTCGAAATCGTTGATCCATTTTTCGTAGGCGGCCACGTTGTCGAAATTATACATGGCCAGTTCGCTGGCCAAGGCCGCATCGCCCGTCCACCCGTTCTTTTCGCGGTGGGGACAGTCGGTCGGATAACCGTGAAAGTTCCCGATATACGACCAGAGGGTGTTGCTCTGGATTTGATTAAGCAAGTCATGGGAACAACGAAACAAACCGACCTGGTTGAAAGCCGTGTGGACCACGCGGCCGCGCAGGGAGCTCAACGTGGGTTTTTGGGGTAGGCCGGTGACTTCGACATATTGAAATCCGTGGTAAACGAAGCGCGGCTCGTAGGTTTCGAGGCCCTTGCCCTTAAGGATGTAGGTATCCCTCTGGAACCGGTCCTGCATGCAGAACATGGCGATGGCCTCCTGATCGAGGGTGCCATCGGGCCTTAGCCGTTCGCCATATTTGAGGTTGATCTCGGTTCCCGCCGGCCCTTGCACGGACAACTGGGCCCAGCCGGCGATGTTCTGACCAAGATCAAAGACAAATACACCCGGCCGCGGCTCGGTTAGTTTGAGCGGGGCGATGGTTCGGGTGACTTCGATGGCGGGCATTTGTTGCGCCCGCAGAACCGATGTCGGGCCGTCCACGCGACGCGAAGCGGACCAGGCGGCGGCATCGAAATCGACTTGGTTCCACCCGGGCATTTCGCATCGGGCGTCATAGACTTCCCCGGCCCGGATACAATCGAAAAGAATGGGGCCGGTAGCGACGCGCCAACTTTCATCACTGAGGATAGGCACGCTTCTGTTCCCGTCGTCATCCTCGGTGACAACCTGGAGCAAAAAACACGGCTCCGCCCGCCAGGGGGCCATGTCGAAATCCCATTCGCCCCGCAGGTGCATGTTATACCAGCCGTTGCCGAGTACCACGCCGATGGCGTTATCGCCTTCAACAAGGTACTCCGTCACGTCATGGGTGACGTACAGGGCTCGCTTGTCGTAGCGAGTGAAGGCGGGATCGAGCACGTGTCGCCCGACTTTTCGGCCGTTGATATAGAGCTCATGGTAGCCCAACCCGCAAATGTAGGCACGGGCGGAGCGAATCGGCTTGTCCAACCGATAGACGCGACGGAAATGGGGAGCAGGAGAGCCCTCAACCGGTAGTACGATCTCCTTCCAGGGTTCCAGGCCGTACGAACCCAGTTCCTCGGCGGCGATCCAATCATGGTCATCGAAATCCACTTTCCTCCAATTATCCTGCTCCTGACACATCGCTTTCCAACGATGATCGGTCACGATGATCATCGGCTCACCTTTCTCGAACTCGATGACCAAACTGCCGATCAACCCGGCCACGTCGCGGGCTTTATGAGCCTCGACGGCCAGTATGTTTTTCCCCGGCCGCAGATACGGAGCGACCTCCAACCGGTGAAGATAAGACCATAAGCGTCCGGCACCGGCTTTGTTTTCGTTGACGTACAAGAAAAAGCGATGGTCGGCCGTCAGAGAAAACTTTGCTTTCGATATTTTTCTATCAGCGGGTAGATCAAAAACGTAGCGGAAAAACGTTTTTTCGGGCTGGCTCTTTTGATCGGCGAGGGGCTGCGCGCGAGGCCACCATATCCAGCGGGCATCCTGAAGAACTTGTGCCGTGGTTTCCTCTGTTTTTCGTGGCAGCGGAGCGGCGATCCAGGAGCCTTTCCAGTCCTGACTCTGTAGTAATCCCATTTCCCACCAGACAGGCGCACTGAAGAGACTGGGGTTTCCGTCCTTGTCCCAGACCCGAACTTTCCAATAGACGCGCTGCCCGCTGGCCAATTCCTTTCCTTCGTACACAACATGCACCGACTGGGCGGATTCCACCTTGCCGCTGTCCCACAAATCACCTTGATCGGCGGCGAGACGATCCATACTACCGGAGGCCAAAACCTGATAGGCGGTCTGTTTTTCGCCGCGCCGGTCGGATTGCAGAACCCAGCTCAGCCGCGGCCGCTGGGCGTCGATGCCCAGCGGATTGACCAGATATTCGCA
>CAZXSA010000378.1:0-3906 GCA_964642815.1 uncultured Planctomycetales bacterium
ATAATAGATCCACAGTTCATCCCCCATGCGGATCGGATTGGGCAGGGCCCAGGTCCGCTTGGAGCAAAAAGTCCCTTCCAGCCCAAGCCCGATGAAAGGTTTGCGTCCGCCCAGTCGCTCAAAATGAATCCCGTCGCGGCTGGCCGCCAGACGGACATCCAGGGTGGCCGGGTCCAAAACCTCGAACGGGAAAGGGCGTTCGTGATTCGCGGCATATCTCTGCTCCAACGGCCGTCGCTGCCAGTGCCAATAGGCTTGAGACATCATGATGTAGACACCGTCGACGGAGTTTTCCGGATACTTGAAAACACACCCCCCGTAGTAATCCACCGGCGGCTGAGGCGTCGGGGTCTGCCAGATGGCCAGATCGGTTTCGTCGGCCTGCATGACCACTGTCTCGTTTTCCCAGCTCAACATGTCCGCGGATTCCAGACGACGGACCGTGCGGTAACGCTGGGCCGTACCCGCGAAAGGCGTATGCCGGGTGTAAAGCAGATATTTCCGGATCGCCTCATCCCAGAACATGATGCTCTGGGTGTCGCACTTGCCGAGCTGTTGTTCGGAAAACAACGTCCATTGGTACCCGTCGGGTGAAGCATATATGCGAAACACGGGGACGCGATTCTCGTCGTCCGGGTCGCGGGGAACCACGAACTTGCCCTGGGACTTGTAGCGTTGGGACGGGGGAGCGTTCGGATCCACCCAGATCGCATCCAGGCCGGCCAGGCCATGTTTTCCGATCTCCGCTTTTGTCTCATCGTATGCGTAAAGGCTCGGATCGGGCTTGACGAAATGAATGCCGTCCGTCGATTCGCAATAAACACCGAGATGCTGAACCGGACCGTCCGCGGCATCCCGCATGGGGAGCATGGCCTTGCCTGCCCCCCAGAAACGAATCTTGCCGTTCTCCTTGAGGATCGCCCCGCCTTGGCCGCACATTGCTCCCGCTTCCCCCTCCCAAGGCTGCTGACCGGTGAGCACCGGCTGGTTGATCTTGATCGGCGGATTCATCGTCAGTTGCACGCCCCGGCCGGCGGCGATGAATTTATGGTCGATGAACAATTGCTTGCGCGAACCAACGTCAATCGGCCGGGCAGCCGCGCCGACCTGGATACCAACCGCCAACACCAATGCAAAAACAAGGAAATACCTGTAACACCTCATCGCTTGATCCCTTTCAGATTTTAACAAGTCCAACCCTCGTACTCGATTTATTGCACAAACTGAAACGCATACAGCTTGCAGTCCCGCATGGTCAGGCGCATCTTGATCGGCTTGCCGGCCAGGGGGCTGACATCCTGGTTATCGCCCCAGCGCACCGGCAGGCGCACCGAGTTGCCGTACAAGGCCTCGGCCGCCGGGCCCGAATAACCTTCGATAGGTTTATCATGCTCATCCAGCAGTTCGACACGTACACTACCGCCCGCCCCGCCGTCGAAATTCAACTCCAACCGCTTGCCCGAAAACTTAATCAACGGGGTCACAATCTCCCCACCCGTATAATCCACGTCGGCGGAGACGAATCCGTCCAGGCGCAATATCGCCCGGTCGATACCGGACATGGGTTTACACGCCGCGGGATCATCAATCCGGTTGTGATCAATATTCTTTCCGAAATAATAAATCCACAGCTCGTCTCCCATGCGAATGGGATTGGGCAAGGCCCAGACCCACTTGCTGTTCCAGGTGCCTTCCAGGCCCACGCCGATAAACGGTTTGCGGCCGCCCAGCCGCTCAAAACTTACGCCGTCCCGGCTCACTGAAAGGCGCACGTCAATCGCCGCGGGTGCCAATTCGTTGCCAGCCTCTCCTTTGCCCATATTGCGTATCTCGGGAGGATATTCCTTCCAATGCCAGTATGTATCGGCCAGCATAATAAAAGGACTGTCCGCGGAGCCGTCGGGATAACGGAAAACCGCCGCGCTGTAATAATCCAGCGGCGGCCGGAGGGTCGGTGTATCGTAGGTGGCCAGATCAACCTCGTCGGTTTTCATCACTATTACTTCGTTGGTCCAATTCTTTACATCAGTGGATTCCAGCCGCCGGACCGCGCGGTTTTTTTCCGCTTTGGTGGCATAGGGCGCGGCCCGAGTGTAAAGCAGGTATTTCTGCAGCGGCTCATCCCAAAAGATATTGCTCTGGGTATCGCACTTGCCGATAACCTGCAAGTCAAAAAAAGTCCACCGATATCCGTCCGGCGAAGCGTAAATACACAAAGCACCTGAATTTTTTCCTTGGGTTTTGTAGCGCTGGTTCGGCGGCGCCTTCGGGTCTATCCACACGGAATATCCGACCGGCCGGCCGTATTTGCCCATCTCCGCCTTGCCCGCATCATAAGCGATCAGGCCGGGGTCCGGCTTGACGAAGTGAATGCCGTCGCGCGACTCAGCGTAAGAAAACAGACTGACCACCGGGCCGCCTTCCGTATAACTGGCCGGCAGAATCTTCTTGCCCGCGCCCCAGATTCGGATCAGGTTGCCCTCTTTCATCACACTGGCATAACTGCCGGATGCGGCCCCCGGCTCTCCTTCCCAAGGTATCCAGTCCGCCAATACCGGCTGATTCGTTTTGACCGGAGGATTCATGGTCAATTTTACGCCCCGGCCGGCGGCGATGAATTTATGGTCGATGAACAGTTGCTTGCGCGAACCGACGTCGATCGGGCCGGCGGCCAGGCCAACCTGAAGGCCAACCGCCAGCACCGATGCACAAGCAAGGTAATACATCCACGTGAAAGACCTGATCATCAGATCCCTTCCCATGTGAAAAAGTGCGATTCTGGTAATCGTACTATTCCACAAACTGGAACGCGTAGAGCTTACAGTCCCGCATGGTCAGACGTATCTTGATCGGCTTGCCGGCCAGGGGGCTGACATCCTGGTTATCGCCCCAGCGCACCGGCAGGCGCACCGAGTTGCCGTACAAGGCCTCGGCCGCCGGGCCCGAATAACCTTCGATAGGTTTATCATGCTCATCCAGCAGTTCGACACGTACACTACCGCCCGCCCCGCCGTCGAAATTCAACTCCAACCGCTTGCCCGAAAACTTAATCAACGGGGTCACAATCTCCCCACCCGTATAATCCACGTCGGCGGAGACGAATCCGTCCAGCCGCAGAATCGCCCGGTCGATACCGGACATGAAGCCGGGAGCCGCCGGGTCGTCGAACCAGTTATGATCGCGGGTCTGGCCGTAATAGTAAATCCACAATTCGTCGCCCACGCGGATCGGGTTAGGTATGGCCCAGGTGCGCGCGGAGCAAAACGTCCCGGCCATCCCCAGTCCGATGAACGGTTTGCGTCCGCCCAACCGTTGGAAATTCAACCCATCCCGACTGAACGCCAACCGCACGTCCAGAAGGCCCGGGGCCAACTCGTTCTTGCCCAATCCCTTCCCACCGCTGCGCATTTCGGGCGGATATTCCCGCCAATGCCAGTAGGACTGGGCCAGCATGATAAACGGACTGTCCGCGGCCGAGGGGTCCGGGTAACGAAAGACCGCCGCCCCATAGTAATCCACCGGCGGCTGGGGCGTCGGCGTGTCGTAGGTGGCCAAATCGATCTCATCGGGCTTCATCACCACCGTTTCGTTTTCCCATTTCAACAAATCGGCGGATTCCACCCGACGGACCTGCCGACATTTGGCGGGTGTTCCGGCGAAAGGTGTAAAGCGGGTGAACAACAGATATTTGCCGATCGGATCGTCCCAGAAAATATTGCTCTGCGTATCGCACTTGCCGATCCGCTGCTCGGAAAAAAGGGTCCATTGGAAACCGTCAGGCGAAGCATAGATGCGAAACACGGGCTCCGGGTTGTCGTCGTCTTTCTCACGCGGCGCATAGAACTTGCCCTGGGCCTTGTAACGCTGAGCAGGCGGCGCGTTCGGATCGATCCACACGGAACCGCC
>CAZXSA010000379.1:0-3870 GCA_964642815.1 uncultured Planctomycetales bacterium
AACGAACCATTCCACGCCATGTTGGAAAGCCGCGGCTTCACCATTGAACGCGAACTCGTCCGCATGGTCCGTCCCGCAACCAATCACCCCGCCCTCGACACGCTCCAGGTTTTCGCTGGCTCCGGCTTCGAGCTGGGCTGAGACCACTGCTTGATCCTCTCGCGACATAGATGTGTTATGTTTACAACTATGAGGAGTATGATTACATTTACATGCCGATTCCTGATTGGAATAGAAAGGATAAGCTCAAAATGACCTCGACAACTCTACGATGCATGTTGATCGTGGTGGGCCTGTTAGGTGGTATGGCCGAAACCTCGAGCGCGGGACCGGCCGTTCTCAGCGAGCGTGACGCCAACGAAGTCGAGCGTTTTGCCGCCGAGGAGCTTCGGCAATATCTCCAGAAGATCACTGGTGAACAAATCCCGATCGTCATCGAATCAAGCGGCGATATGCCCTTGCTGATCGTGAAAAACGCCGATGTTTCCCTGAAAGACTCGCTCGGCGAGGATGGTTATGTACTCCGTTCCAACAGTGGCAATCTGCTGCTCAGCGGCGGTAGCGATCGAGGCACGCTCTATGCCGTCTATGATTTACTGGAGCGACTGGGTTGCCGCTGGTATTACTTCGATCCGGAAGATGAGGTCATTCCCCACCGCCCGTTATCCGAAGTATTGAAGTTGATGAGGGACAATTTGAACGTCGTGGAGAAACCGGATTACTCGGTACGCATGCTTCAATATCTGGTCTATGATCTTGGGCCGGCCGGTACGTACGTGTCCGAGACTATCATGGCCGACATGCCCCGGTTAGCCGACTGGCTGGCTAAAAACCGCCTGAACATCTTCCAATTCGCCATCGACCATACGCCGAATACCTACACCCTCTGGCCGGCGTATCGAAAACTGATGCCCGAACTGCGCAAACGCGGCATGATTCCCGCCATGGGCGGACATTGTCTGTTCATGTTTCTCTCCGAGGAGGATTTCGAGGCCCATCCCGAATGGCGAACCATGCGTGACGGGCAACGCAGCCGTCATGCGGGCCAGTTTTGTACCCGCAACGAGCAGGCCGTCCGCCGATATATTGATAACATGATTCGCTTTCTGCGGGACAACCCCGAAATCGAGTATTTCGCCCCCTGGCCGGACGATGGCGGCCAATGGTGTGAATGTCCCTTGTGCAAGGACACCCCTTCGGCCGACCGGGTCATGGAACTGAGCAATCGCATTTACACCGAACTGAAACAGGCCGTACCCAACGTGCGCTATACCCACTTCGCTTACGGGTCGCACCTGGACGCCCCGGAACATGCCCGCCCCTTACCCGGCCTCACCGTTACCCTCTGCACCCACAGCCGGAATCTCGGTGTGCCCTTTACGGATGAACAGACCAAACCCGAGTATCGCGAAGCATTCGCCCGCTGGAGCAAGCTCTGTGCCGAAAATAACGCCTCCTTTGTGTTCCACGAAAAATACGCCCGCACCTGGGGGCTGGGCGGTTTTCACCCTCTGCCGCTGCCGATCTACTCCGCGGATCTTCGCTGGTTCAAGGAACAGGGGCTGGCCGGCTTCGAGCTGCCGATGGGCTACATGGGGCAACGCACGAAGTGTTTTAATCTCCATGCTCTGGCCGAATTGATGTGGCACGCGGAGGCGGAAATCGAACCGATCGTCGCGGATTACTTCACCCGATTCTACGGCCCGGCCGCCGCCGCCATGCGCCGGGCCTACGAGGAAGTCGAGCGGGCCCAGCCGATCCTGCAATACTGGTCGAAGAACCCGCTGATTAATCTGCACATGGTTCCGGCCGGTCAGCCGTACCCGGAAAAGATCGTGGAGTATGTGCCGAATGTCGTGAACCATCTTTCCCAAGCCAAGGAACTGATTGCAAAAGCTCGCCAGGAAACCTCCGAGCAGACGTTTTTGGGCAGAATCGGCCGCTTCGATCAATCCACAGGCTATGTGCTGCTCGAATATCAAGTCCTTTCCCATCTCATCGAAGCCGCCGCGATCAAGGGTCGCCTTGAAAAGACCGCGGACGCCAAGGCCTATCAGGATGAACTGGCCGCCATGGAAAAGAATATCCAGGCCGCAAAGAAACTTAGCGACCATCGCGAGCAATTGGCCAGGTCGGATTTTGCAAGTGGACTCTATTGGGACGTAGTCGCCGGCGTGCCGGCCAGCCTTTTTGTCGCTTCCAAGATCGACGACTGGGTGGACCTGCTCAATCGCCTGAAAGCCACCGATTGGACAAATGCCGAAACCGCGTTTCGGGAAGACGGATTGATCGGGTACTGGAGACTCGCGGGAAATTGCGCGGATTCCTCCGGGTACAATCACGATGGCAGCAATCAATGGGCGGACATCTTCACCGTCGGCCCTAAGGGTATTCCCAACACGGCCGCCGCTTTCGACGGTAAACGATCCTATATCGACATTCGCCACAAGGATACGCTCAATCTTGGCACCAGCGACTTCACCATCTCCGCCTGGATTTGCACGGAAGCCAATGCCGACACCATCGGCGACATTCTCGATAAATTCGACCCGGCCACTCGCAAAGGTTTCAATTTTGCCGTCCTCGATAATCAATACCGTTTCCCCGCGAACCGACGGAATGTTTTCTTCGGGATGGATAACAGCCGGGAGCCGGTCTGGACCGACTGCGGAAAGTGCGACAATGTGGGTATCTGGTGCATGAGCGTGCATAAGGGCCGGCTCTACGCCGGTTCCTACATACGCAACAATGGCTCGCGGACCGATCGGAACCCGCCGGGTCATGTGTACCGCTATGAGGGCGGAACAACCTGGACGGACTGCGGCCGCGTCGGCGACGCCAGCAATGTGTTGTGTCTGGCCGATTTTCAGGGAAGTCTCTATGCCGGCGTTTCCTATGCAACCGAAGGCGACCGGATGGCCGGCAAAATCTACCGGCTGGACGAATCAAGCGGCCAATGGATCGACTGCGGCTATCTGGGCAAGCATTTGCGCGTGGAATGCATGGCCGTCTGCAATGGGAAACTCTATGCCGGAGCCTACGGCGGATTGGCCTTCGATGACAAGTACAGCATCTATGTTTACGAGGGTGGGAAGGAATGGAAACATTGTAACGATCCCTGGACTTCCTTGAGCAGCATGGGCGTCTATCATGGATCCCTTTTCGCCGCGCAGGCCGATCTGATTCGTTATGCAGGGCAGGGGCAATGGATCGATTGCGGCCGTCCGGGCGAGGATTGCGCGCAGACCTGGTCGCTGGCCACTTATCAGGGTGAGTTTTACGTGGGCACGTTTCCTCCCGGCCATGTGCTCCGTTATGAAGGCGGTAAGAACTGGGCGGACTGCGGCCGGCTGGCCACCCTTCCGGACGACAAAGGATCGAGGGAGGTCATGGCCCTGGCGGTATACAACGGCAAACTTTATGGCAGCCTTTGGCCCAACGGCGAGGTGTACCGTTACGATGACGGGCAGAGCTGGACCCACATGAAAACCCTGGGTTTGCAGGGAGCCGGTGGCAAGTACAGCTATACCAAGACAGGCCCCGGCCCCCACGGTGAACGCTACTACACCAGCAACGCTCCCGACGAGCATCCGCCCAAATGGCCACGATGTTATGCCGGGGCCCCCGGGGTCTCCCGTACCCCCGCGCTTACCGTTTATCAGGGGAAACTTTTCGCCGGGAGCTGGAACTGGGAATACGATCTTCCGGGCCACGTGTACAGTTTGGAGGCGGGCCGAGGCGTTTCGCATGACCACGAGCTGGAATCGGGCTGGAAACACGTGGCCGTCGTGCGCAATCATGACCGCCTGATCCTTTACATCGACGGCCGGCAGGTCGCGGTTTCCTCAACCTTCGACCCCGCCGACTACG
>CAZXSA010000380.1:0-3863 GCA_964642815.1 uncultured Planctomycetales bacterium
ACCACAACCCGGCGGAATGTATTGAAGGGTATCGGCGCTGCGGCCGGAGCGGCCATGGGCATCCCTTACTTTATCCCCTCGGGGGTACTGGGCGCCGCGGGGCGGGTGGGTGCCAATGAAAAGGTTACCCTTGCGCACATCGGTGTCGGGGGAATGGGCGGCGGCCATTTGCGAAAGATGGTCGAATGGATGAAAGAGGGCATCTGTAACGTGGCCGCCGTCTGCGATGTTGACGAGACCCGACTGGAGAAGGCCTCGGGGATGGCCGGGCCGCAGGCGGATGTTTATCGCGACTACCGCTACATTCTTGAGCGGAAGGATATCGACGCCGTGATTATCGCCACACCCGATCACTGGCACGCCGTGCAGTTGGTGCATGCGGCCGAGTGCGGCAAGCATGTCTACGTCGAAAAACCCGCCGCCTGCACGATCGAGGAAGGCAAGGCCATGGTGGCGGCGGCGAAGAAGGCGAAAATCGCCACGCAGGTCGGCTCGCAAGGCCGCTCGCAACTCGAGGCCTATCTGGCCCACCGATATCTGGTCAACGGTAATATCGGGCACATCAGCCGGGTGGACTGCTTCCACTATCCCAGCCCGGTTGACACCAAACCGGTGCCTGACAGCGATCCACCGCCTGAGTTGGACTATGACCTGTGGCTTGGGCCGCTACGCTGGCGGCCTTACAACTCCCGTTGCGTACACGGCAATTTCCGCTGGGTCATGGAGTCCGGCGGGGGTCAGATCCGCGACCGGGGTGCTCACGTCATGAGCTGTGCGATGTGGTGGATGGGCGCGGACGGCACCGGTCCGGTCACCGTCGAGGCCACCGGAACGCAAGCCGAAACTGGCGCCTGGGATTGCGCCACCACGATGGAAGTCACCTACACGTTCAAGAATCCCGATTGGATTCTGACCTGGAGACAAGGCGACCAGTGGCTGGTGCCCGCCGAGGAACGCAAGGAAGGCGAGGATAAGATCATCCGCCCCGGCTATGGCGCCGTTTATCATGGCGACAAGGGCACGTTTACGCACTGGGGCGGCGACGGAGGAACCTGGGCCGAGCGCAAGGCCCGCGAATGGGTGCCCCCCGCTGGAGCCAAGGAGGTTTACAAGAGCCCGGGGCATCACGAGGACTGGTTCGAGGGGATCAAAACCGGCAAGAAGACGATCATGAACATCGAGGCGGCCGTCGGCGTTTCCAATCTCTGCGTGCTCGGCAATCTGGCGTTTCTGCTTGGGCGCAAGATCGAGTGGGACCAGGCCAAACAGGAGATCGTCAACGACGAGCAGGCGCGGCGTCTCATGGGGCGGCCGCAGCGGCATCCGTACCACTTGTAAGACGGCAACGTTCAGTTTAAGGAACGAAGATACTCAACAATAACCTCCAAACATGAGGATTCATATATGGCAGACAACCAGATAAACACGAACGATCCGGCCGCGGCGGTCAAATCTTTTACCGAGATGATCAAGAGCGACGACAACGAAACGCGGCGTGCCGGGAAGCGGCAGTTGTGGCAAATGATTCGGCACACCGGAAAGCCCGGCAATGTCGAACAACAGCAAGCTCTCGTCAGTGCGTTGCTCGGGTTGATCGGAGGCGATGAGCCGGTGGCGGTCAAACGCGAGGCGGTCTGGGCCGTTTCCGAACTCGGCGATGATGCGTGTGTTGCCCCCGTCGCGGCATTGCTGACGGACCAGGAACTGCGCGAGGATGCCTGCCGGGTCCTCGAACGGCTGCCCGGCCGCAAATCGCTCGACGCGCTACAAGCCGCCCTGCAATCAGCGCCGGACGACTTCAAGCTCAGCGTCGCTCAGGCCTTGCGGGCGCGCGGCGTCAAAGTCGAGGGTCTGCCCTGCGTTAAACTCGTGCCCAGCCGTCGGACCAAGGTCAAGCCCGTCGGGCGAGCGTGAGGTAACCTCAACTTCGTGTCTTACGATACGTAAACCGTCGGACGAAGATGGCGAAGCGTTGCGATCACGAGTTCGGCGAATTATTTCAGGGCGGCCAGCTTGCTATCAGCGGCCTTCACAATCGAGTTGCCGGTCATCTGAATAAGAGCAAGCTGATCGGGCTTGGAAAGGGCTTCTCCATAAGCACGAACCGCTTGAAAATGTGTTCTTGCCATTGCGGTATCGCCCGATCCGGCCACCGTCTCCCCCGTAGCGAGCACATACCTGGCCAGTTCACGAAGCATTTTCGAAAAGTCACCAGCTTTCTGCTGGATTTGAGTCCGCGAGTTTGCCGGGAGTGAAACAAATTTCTGTTCCGACATATTCAACATACCCACATTTTCAAAGACAGCCGGATCGTCCCATCGAATAGCCAGAAACTGCTTGACGGCCTCATCCTGGTTTTTGTTTTCCCATAGGGTTAATACGTTGCTCAGCCTTACGGGGGATTTTTCAGCAATGCCGGTATTGTTTTCCTCCTCTCTGGCAGCAGGCAAATTGGTTTCCGGTTTTGCCTTATCCTCCTCTTTGGAACATCCAGGGCAAATACCCATAAGGAATGTAAATAAAACGGCAAGCAAGAATCTCGCGGATTTCATGGCAACCTCCCGTAATTTACAGTAAAAAAGAACCCACGGGCCAGCCGCACGGGCTGCCCAATCACACAATCCTCTTTTACTTGCCTCCGGCAGGTCGATTTCTTACATATCTCGAAAAAACTACTCCAACGGATTCAGCACCAGCCCGGTGGCCAGCTTGGGATAGAAGAAGGTGCTCTTTTGCGGCATGAGGTCGCCGGCCTGGCTGACCCCGCGCAGGTCCGTCATCGTACAGGCCTTGCAGATCAGGGCGATCCCTTTGTCCTCGCGGACCAGGCTTTCCGCGTCCACGCCGGACCGGGCGTAATGCACCGTCGGCGGGTTTCCTCCAAGCAGGCCGCGGGTGAGCAGTTCATCGAGTAGGTAACGGTGGATATACGCCAGATCCAGGCTCCGCCAGGCCGGACTTTGCTCGGGGGCCAATTCGTCCAGCATCCCCCGCTCACTGAAGCGGGCCATGAACATCTGTTTCGTTGGCTCCACCCAGACGGCCAGGTCGTAAGGCGAGTCCTGCGGCAGAATGGTATCGAAATCGGCGGGGGTGCCGCCCGTCGGCTCCAGCGCCAAACCTCTACGCAAGGCAGCCAGCACCGTCTCAACGCTCAAATCGCCGAACCCGCTGATAATCCGATGGGTGGGCAGGATCAAAGCGCCTGGATCCTCCATCGCGCAAAGCCCGACCAGCACGAAACGCGCCGGATGATCCATGGGCAGTTCGCCGGCCGCGCAGAGCTGGTCACGATAGTTCAGCGCTGTCCCGTAGCGGTGATGCCCGTCGGCAATGTAAACGGGTTTCTTGCCCATCTCTTTCTGCACAGCCTTGATAGTCGAGGGATCGGTCACCGCCCACATCCGGTTGGTAACGCCGTCAAGCTCGGCCGTCGCGTCCGGCTTCCGCGAGCCGGGTTCCAACAAACGGGCCACCGTCCCGTCCGGATCGCTGTACAGCCCGAATACCGCCGACAACTGGAATCCCGTGGCCTGCATCAGCTTGAGCCGGTCTTCCTTGGGCCCGCCGAAGGTCTGTTCATGCGGAAACACGCCGCCCTGACCGAAAGGCTCCAGCCGCAATCGGGTGAAAAACTTCTTTCGCGTATACCGCCGCCCACCCGCCTCATAAATCTGGTGATAGACATAGACGGCCGGCTGGTCCTCGAGCATCAGCGTCCCGTCCTCGCGCCAAACGTTCAGCCGTTCGGCCGCCTCGGCATAAACGTGGTCCGGCCCGGCCGACTTGGGTGGTACGAAAGGCAGGTCCACGGCCACGATGTTCCGCTCGCCGCGGCTCAACAACCGTTGCTTATCCTCCGC
>CAZXSA010000381.1:0-3860 GCA_964642815.1 uncultured Planctomycetales bacterium
ATGCACATGGTCTTCTACATCCGCGAGGCCGTCTACGACAAGCTCCAGCGCGTCGGTTTCGGCTTCCACGACGCCATTTCGACCGGCGAGTTGATCAACCGCGCGCTTAGCGACCTGCAAAACGTGCGGGCCTTCATCAACTCCGCCGTGCTGATCACTCTCGAAATCGTCCTGATCGTCGGCGGGTACATCGCCCTGCTGCTATCCCGCTCGCCGTGGGTCGCCCTGCTGGCGCTCGCCCCCCTACCCTTGTGGACCTGGTATATCCTTCGGTTTAGTCGGAAAGCCCAACCCGCCTTGCAATCCGTGATGGAGGTTGGCGACCGAAACGTCTCGATTATTACGGAAAACATCGCCGGCGTGCACGTGGTCAAGGCCTTCGGCACCGAGCGGCAGGAGATCAGCCGGTACAACACCAACTGCGATGAATTTTTCACCCGGGTCATGCGCCGCATCCGCCTGTTCGCGGACTTTACCCCCGTCATCCGCTCGATTGCCGCCGCCTCGCACCTGACCCTTTTCCTGGCCGCCGGCATCCTGATCCTTAAAGGTCGCCTGACCGCCGGCGACGTACTCATGCTCGGAGCGGCCATGGGCGCGATCCTTAACCGACTCCAGCAGATCGCTGTTATTAACGACCAATACCAAAGCGCCGTCGTCTCCGGCCGCCGATTGTACGAAGTGCTCCACGCTCCGCCGACGGTCATTCAGAAACCCGACGCTCGGCCGCTCGACCCCGGCCCCGGCACGGTCCGCTTCGAGCATGTGAGCTTCGGATATGACCCGGCCAAGCCGGTTCTCCACGACATTGACTTTGCCGTGCCCGCCGGCAAAGTGGTGGCGATCGTCGGCCCTACCGGCGCGGGCAAAACCACTTTGGTCAGCCTGCTCGCCCGGTTCTACGATCCGGAGCAAGGCCGCATCCTGATCGACGGCATGGATATCCGCGACGCGACGCTCGACAGTCTGCGTACCCAGATCGCGTACGTTTTTCAGGAGACTTATCTTTTCAGCGATACGGTCGAGGCCAACATCGCCTACGGCCATCCGCGTACTTCAAACGGCAACGTCGAGGCCGCCGCCCGGCTAGCCCAAGCCCACGAGTTCATCAACAATCTACCCAAGGGCTACGACACGATCCTCGGAGAACGCGGCACGACCCTGTCCGGCGGGCAGCGGCAGCGGCTAGCCATCGCCCGAGCCATCTGCGCCGACCCGCGTATCCTCATCCTCGACGACGCCACCGCGGCGGTCGACCCGGAAACCGAACATGCCATCCGCCGGGCCCTCCGTCTGGTGATGGCCGACCGCACCACTTTCGTCATCGCCCACCGAGTCAGCACGGTCAAGACCGCCGATCTGGTTATCGTGCTGGAGAACGGCCGCATCAGTCAGATGGGCACGCACGACGAACTGCTCCTTGAGGAAGGGCATTACCGGCAAATCGTCAACGGGCAGCTTTACGGCGACCTCACTGGAGAAGAACAGGCCCTCAGCCCATCCCACATGAATCGCATGCGCGAATTCGTTCGCCGCCGACGACGTTCCGCGGAGGAAACGATCGAGCAGGAGGTGGTCCATGAACCGAAACTCTGACCACCCCGCCGACTTCCTGTTGACGAGTTTTCGGAGCAAGCTGCGCGTCTGGATGAAAACTCTTTTTCACGACGACCTTTCCGCTCGTGCCGCCGAGATCGTCACTACCGACGGTGAGCAGTGTTATCGCCCGATCGATTTTCGTATGATCCGCCGTCTGCTGACCTGCCTCAAGCCGCATCGCTGGAAATATGCCCTGGGCATCACCCTTGGCCTGTTCATGGTCCTGCTTGAAATGCAATCGCCGCGTTTCGTCGCCGCGATCATCAACTACACCACCAACTATATCGCCCGACAACTCGATCCCATGCCCACGGAAACCGAAGCCATCCGTCATCTCATGGCCATCATCGGCATCTGGGCCGCCGTCCTGGCCGTCGCCTTGTTCCTTCAACGAACCACCATCCTGATCATGACTAACGCGGGCGAAAGGGTGCAATTCGATCTGCGTCGCCGACTCTTTAACCACCTGCAAGCCCTGTCCATGAGCTTCTACGACCGCACCCGGCTCGGCCGCATCATCAGCCGATGCACCAGCGACATCAACGGCATGCGCGAAATCAACGTCTGGGGCATCGACATCGTGGCCAAGTGTACGCTGATGATGGTCGTCTCGTCGGCCATGCTCTTGAAAACCGAACCCCGGCTTTTCCTGGCCGTCGCCTGGCTCGGGCCGATTCTGTTTATCCTTAACCGCTTCTTTCGTACCCGGGCGGCCATTCTCCACCAGCGCGCCCGCGAGAGCTTCACCCGCGTCTCCACCAACCTCGCCGAAAACATCACCGGCGTGCGTATCGTCGCCGCCTTCTGTCGTCAGGAGTGGAACCTCGGCGTCTTTAACGTCCTCCAGGACCGGAACACCGCCAACAACGTCCGCGCCGCTCGGGCCAATGGTGTTTACCAACCGTTGCTCAATCTTGTCGGCTTCATCGGTCGGGCGATCATCCTTCTTTACGGCGGTTATCTCATCGCCGCCGGACGCATCGACCGAACCATCGGCATCGGCTCCGTCGTCGCCGCCTTCCTCTATTGGGACTGGTTCATGAGCCCCGTGCTCAACTTCGGTAATTTCTATAACCAGTTGATGGCCGCCATGGCCGGCGGTGAACGCGTCTTCACCCTGCTCGACACGCCACCCGACATCACCGACCAGCCTAACGCCATACCCTTACCGATTATCCGTGGCGAGGTCCGCTTCGAGAACGTCACCTTCGGCTACGACCCGAAACGCCCCGTTCTGCATGACATCAGCTTCACCGCCGAGCCCGGCACCATGATCGCCCTCGTCGGCAGCACCGGCAGCGGGAAAACCAGCATCATCTCCCTGCTCGCCCGGTTCTATCTGCCCCAGCAAGGCCGCATCCTCGTCGACGGCCACGACACCCGTTACGTCGTCGCCGAATCGCTCCAACGCCAGATGGGCCTCGTCTTGCAGACCAATTACCTTTTTACCGGAACAGTCCTGGACAACATCCGCTACGTTCGACCGGAAGCCACCGAGGAGCAGGTGGTCGCCGCTGCCCGGACCCTCGGCACTTACGACGCCCTGATGAATCTGGCCGACGGCCTGAATACCCAGGTCGGCGAGCGCGGAGCCAATGTGTCCCTCGGCCAACGGCAACTGATCTGCTTCACCCGCGCCTTCCTGGCCGATCCGCGTATCTTCATGCTCGACGAGGCCACCAGTTCCGTCGACACCGCCACCGAGCAGCTTATCCAATGTTCCCTCGAACGCCTGCGCCAAGGCCGTACCACCTTCGTCGTCGCCCACCGCCTCAGCACCATCCAGCAGGCCGACTGCATCCTGGTCCTCGACCACGGCCGCATCGTCGAAAGTGGTACCCATTTCGACCTGCTCGAAAAAGACGGCCGCTACGCCGAGCTCTACGAGCAATTTGTTTTCGATACACCCACTCAGGAGGTGGAAGAGAGTTAGCAAGGCAGCAAGTTAGCGAGTCATCAAAATACCAGCCCGAAGCGCCAGCGGGGGTTCGAACGCGAGCAAACTCTACCAACCCGAAGCAGTTCACCTCGCTCGCCGGCGCGGAGCCTAACAAAGCCTCTCCTGGGCGGGTCGTGGCGGACCAGCAAGGGACAACGTAGTCAGGAGGCTTGCTAGATAATTATCAGAATCAAGAAGGGATAGACACTGCGTCGCGCTGCTCTCTCTCACTCCCTCGCTCTTTCTCTCCGTCGTCCCTCGCTAGCGCTTCGGGCTGGCAACGCGTTTCGCTCACCCGCCGTGGATCGATTCCACTGGGCCA
>CAZXSA010000382.1:0-3839 GCA_964642815.1 uncultured Planctomycetales bacterium
TTTGCCGATCCTGATAGGCCAAACGCTGGTACCAGACCCAATCGGGCGGCCCGGTTTCCTCCAGAACCCGACGGCCCGCCATCAACCAAAGAATCTGATCGTTACCGACGAGCGTCAGTTGATAATCGGTGGGTGGTTGCGGCAAAGCGCTTTCCTGGCCGAGGACGTTCCCGCAAAAACCCAGGAACAAGCCGATAATGCGCCATGCGAAAAAAGATGATAATATCCGAGGCATTTATGGCTCCGTGGATGGACCGGTCATCGGCGCGGTGGCCGGCTGGGGACTCGGTGGAGGATAGCCGACGCGTTCCATGGTTCCGAGGTCTCGCGGGCGACGCAGCCGGGGCGATTCGAGGATATAGGCGTTTTCCGCTTTCCGGGCCTGCTCCTCGCCAAAACGCCGCATGTCACCGAAGCTCAGTTCCGACCAGCTCTCGTCGGCCAACCATTCGATGCGGATCTTGCGCGGGGCCATCACCACCCTGTCTCCCGTACCGTCGATGGGGCCGTGATCGGAAAGAAAAGCGGCGATTTCGCGGTATCCGTTCGGGCGAAAATAATAAAGCTCCCGAATCAGATAAGGAGGATAACGATCGATCGCGATCCATTTGGTGTAATAAAACTGCCCCGCGAAACTTCGGTCGATAAAGCCCAGGACGAAACGCTCCGTCTGCACGTCGAACAACGGACCGTTCGGACCGGCGGTGTCGATCGGCAGACTGCTCAGGCCGAGAATCTCCACCAGATGATCCGGCCGGATCGGGATGCCCATCAGCCCACTGTCCTCGATGATGTCACCGTGCCGACTCCACCAGTACTGGTTATCCACTTGGTTCCAGACCCACCATTCCTGGTCGTTCGAGCCGATTTCTATGGCGCCGGCCAGGTAACTCAGCTTCAGGTACAGGTCGCGAGGCTTGCGAAACAGAAGTGTCCCCCCGGCATCGAAAGATTCAAGCTTGCCGCTCTTGCGATATTTCCCCACGGCCCGCACGTTCCCGGCCCGGAGCATGAAATCCATGCCCGCGCTGTTGCGGTTGACCCGGGAAATCACCTCCGGCAGGGAGGCGCGGTCCGGCGGAAGCTGCCCCGTTTTTTTTACCGGTGGACAACCGACGAGCACGGGCAACGCCATCACCGGTAACAACCACGACCAACGAGCAGGCCGATGCGTAACGCACCGCTTCGATTGGTACTGGGCCCCTACCCGAGACATCAGGAATTCCTTTCGTTCATCCACCGACCGCCCCCCCTCTGCTCGGTGAAACACATAAACCATAAAGCGGTGCTTCCGCGTCATTCGGCGACGCTTGGCTCGTCCTTATCGCCCGGCGGGCAACCCTCTTCGCCTCCCGCCGGCGCTTCGTCGATTGTCGCGGGCGAGGATACGGGCTCCGGCTCTTCCAGCGATTCGATCGCCTCGACCTCGCCGCTCAGAATGGCCGTCAACTGGGCGCTCAGCCGGTCCACTTCCTCGTGGGTCAATCGCGGGTTTAATACGCGATGTTCACTCTGATCGTCCATCAGCCGAAGAATCCAGTACTCCTCCGGCCCTTCCTGAATGGTTTTATCCAGCTTCAACCGCCGCTTGCGCATCAGCAGCAAGGCCAGCACGAAACGGAATTGCTGCTTGCGCGGGGTTTCCTCGTCCTCCAGGCGGTTGAACAAGTGTACCAACATGGTCTGATCGACGGCTATGGCTGAGCGCTTTCGGTCCCGCACCGGCACCCGAGCCCGCCAATAGCAGAAAGTGTTCTCCGGCGGGCCGCTCCAGGCATCCAGCGAAATGTCCCTTCGCTCGAAACCCTCCGGGTTTTCCAATAATACCGCGTAATAAGCCTCGCCCTCGGCGAAATCCCGCTGGGTCACCGCGCATTTACCCGAGGACCTTACAATTTCCCATTCACTACTCATCCTTGATCTTTCCGTTCCTGTTACCTTCCGAATCCAGACCAACCTCCAAGGTAAACGATCGGTCGGGATTCGTAAACCGACCAACAAAAACGGCCGGCGGAACCGGCCGTTCTGTTATTTAACAATAGCATGCCGCGGGCGTGCAAACCCGTGCTTTTAGCCCGAAAGAGCGGTCAGGAGAGCGCCTCCGAGGCCACGCCGGGTTTATCCGAGCCCGTATTATTCGCTCTTTTCACCCGCGGTCGCGCCCGGTTCGGCCGCTTTCGACGACTCACCGGCGGCCGAGGGTTCCTCGACGGCGACCTCCTCTTCCTTCTCGTCCTCGAACACCTCTTCCAAGTCCGTGGCGTCGACCTTCTGCCGCAGCAGGAAATAGATCACCGTTGCCCCGTTGTAATAGAACGAAACCAGGAAGGCGAACAACAGCCCCACCGTCAAAATCAACCACACATTGATGAAGACCGCGCCGGCCCCTTCCCAGCCCTCCAGGCCGAAAGCCGGGACCGTGGGCATCAGATTATCGAAGGTCGGATTGGGCCACATCGCGTCCAGTTTGGAGGCGTCGGCCAACCCCGTCCCCGGCCGATCCGAGGCGGCACCCATCCCGATCCCCACGAAAAAGCGCGTGGCCTTGAACATTACCAGCAGGAAAAACCGGGCGAACAGGAAACAGATCGCGCCATACACCGTCGCCACCAAGGCGTAGAATCCCGCCCGCCACGGCCGGGAGTAGACATAACTGTAGCTGCGCGAAATCGCGTCAAAAGCGTCCGAACCTTCCGTCGCGATCGTCGGCCAGAACAAGGAACCGCCGGCCGCCACGCCAACGAAAACCAGCGCAATGACAAACCCGCCCAGCAGGGCCAGAATCATCAGAATTCCCGCGAACAACTCTCCGATGTACGGAATCGCCCCGACCAACCCGCCGAACAGGAGGCAAACGCCCACGCCGACGATCATAAGCATCGGCAGCAGCGGCGCGGCGAAGAAGGCCAGGAACTTCCGCCCGGCGAAATCAATCGCCGCCTTCGGCGCGATGCGCTCATCCCGGCCGAAATGCAGGGCCGCCATTCGACAGATCGCCCCGCCGAGAATCGACCAGATCGTCAGACTGCACAGCATGAACAAAAGGAAAAACAGCGGATATTTGGTGGCCATCCACATCTTGCCCCTGGCCATCAAAATCAACGAAGGGATGACCCCCGTCGCTCGCGGCTCCTTCTTCGTCTCCCCCAATAACCTGCGGGCCATCTCCGCCATTTCACTGCCCGCGTTCGCCCGCCCCCCATCGATCACCTCGTCAAATTCGCCGAGGAAATTCAGCCGGCAGGCCGCGTTGATCAACTGATGCACGAGGTTTAACTCATAACCGACAAAACTCTCGAAAACCCCGCGATTCCGCAACCGGCGAAGCTCCTCGTGGGTCGCGTTGAGCGATCGCGCATCCGCGGCGAAACGCTGTTGAACTTCGGTGGTTTTCGCCTCGTCGCCCTTCGCGTCCTTCAGGTCCGTCTCAAAAAGCTTTTTACGATCCTTGTAGGTGTCGCTCAGCTTGTCGATCGCCTCGTCAATCGCCTCGTTCGGGTCGTCGGCAAGGTATTTCCTCAGATTGTCGGTTTTCAGCTCCAACTCCTGATAAAGGGCCGTGAGACGTTGAAGGCGTAACTCCTTCTGCTCGGCACGCCAAGCCTGAAGGTCGCCGACCTTCCAATAGGCGGCGATTTCATCGCCGACCGGCTGGCACCCGCTCGGCCAGATCCGATCCAGCAGCCATCCGCTGAATCCCATCAGCAGCAAGCCCAGCAAGGCCAAGCCCAGCTTGCCGGGGGCGATGGCCATCCGGAACGTGCGAAAAATCCTTACAAACGACATCGCTTCCAGTGACTTGGTCAGGGATGTGGCATTGGGTTGATCCGCCATGGATA
>CAZXSA010000383.1:0-3838 GCA_964642815.1 uncultured Planctomycetales bacterium
CAAATACCCGACCATCGCGATCGACGGCCAAACCCCAGGGTACCGGACGAAACCGATAATGCTCCGCACCTGACCAGAGTTTGTGCCCGGTCGCGATATCCAGAGCCACCACTTCCGACTCACCGGCCACCACCACCGCGTTTCGGCAGACGGCCACGGCTTTGCTGTTCGGAGTGAAATGCATCCACAAGGGCGGCTTGGGGACATCCAGTTTCCCCCAGGGCACGATTTTGAAACCGCGATCTTCCCGGTAAGGCTCATATCCATTCAAAACATCCTGAGCGATACGGTTGTAACATCCAATTCGCTCGTTATCCTGCCAGACGATATGTCGATCACCGGCAAGCGTAATCAAAGCTTTCGGATAGACCACCTCATCAAACACCGGGTTTCGCGGATCACCGTAAAACGGTTGTCCACAGGCCACCACCTTATCGCCGACCTTGTAGAGTTCCCAGCCACGTGGGGCGATGGATTCACACCGGCGTACGGAAGCAAAGCCGCCGTTCAAGCACCGGCCGTCAGCGAGATCGTAAACCGCCGGCGAAATGGCATTGCCACCCGCGAGGTAGAGCCGGCCGTCGTTAATCAGCATGTGCCCCTGCACGCTGATGCCCGCCTGGGATTGAGGATCCAACATGCCTGAAGTGTTGTTCTGCCATAGAATGCGGCCGCTTTCCGCGTCGAGGGCATAGACGTGCGTGCCGTCGTAATTGACGATACCCGCCGCCGCGTAGACGACACCTTTTTCAACCAGAACCCCGCCGGCTACCGGCCAGGTTGACATCAGGGAGCCGTACACCGGTATTTTTCGCTCCATCGGAGCGGCCCGAAACCGCCAGATCAGCTCACCATTCAATGCATTCAGGCAGTACACCCAACCGTCGGCCGACCCGATATAGGCGCGGCCGTTCCAAAGGGTCGGAGGCAGCCGAATCGCTCCGCCGGTGCAGGCTTTCCATTTCAATTGTCCGTCAGCAGCCCCCAAGGCACGTACCATTCCATCGCTTCCGCCGAAAAAGACCTTTCCGTATCCGGTCGTAGGGGCCGTAATCGTGGTGGTCGGCGCGGTAACCGGAATACGATAAAACCAGGTTTCCACGCTGTCGGCCGGAACATCGGCCGTGCTCGCCGCAGTGCCCTGATTGTCGGCTCGAAAAACCGGCCAGTCCTTCTCGGTAAGCGGCTCCATGCCTGGGCGAGAACCCGCCGTCCCCTTATGTAACCGTTGTGGATCAATGGCCCGTTGCCCGAAATCAAAATCCTCCGCCGGCCCCACGCAGGTGAAACCGTAAAGGCTCAACTGGCAATCACAGCAGAAAGGCGGCCAATACAAGAGGCCGTTGGACACGATAACCCCGTCAAAACACGGCGGGCGCATCGGGGATAGATACTGTCGCTGTTCCGTGGCCAGATCGATGCGCTGGGACCCACCCATCGCCCGGAACAGCAGGGAATCCACCGAGGCCGTCACCCGTGTACAACCACGCCGCATCAGGTCGTACGAAGCCAGTACTGTACCGGTCAGCGGATCAAATTTCCGGCTCTTGCTGCCTCCTTTATCGTCCTCCCAGGTACGCCACGGCCCGCCGCTGATACCGAAGAGTACATTGTCGACCAGGATCAATTGAAAATTGTCGTAAGGGTTGGTCCAGAGAATGTTCCCGTCGGCGGCGGATAGCGCGGTCAGACCGGTCAACTGCGGGCCGGCCAGATACAGGGCCTTATCGCTGCATCGCGCGTAAGCCATTGAACGCCAGCCGGTTTCCCAGCCCTGCCGTCCCTCCAGATAATCGCCAAGCGCCGAGAATAATCGGGGATCGTCGGTTTGGTTTTTACGCCATACGATTTTTCCGGTCTTCGTATCGAGACAACCAAGATATGACCCGAAACGGTGGAAGAACAGTCGGCCGTTTCTCATGCACACCGAGCGGGCATCGATGGGCTCATCCTCGCGGTAGTGCCAGAGCACTTGCTTGGTCCCTGGATCGATTGCCAGAAGCGTACGGCCGAAACCCCACTCAAATTTCTCTTGGTTGTAGCCCTTGGATACGGCATCCCATGACCAACCTCGTCCCTCCTTGCCCCATTTGGTAACCGCGTCCTTTAACTCCTGCTCTCCAATCAGGGCATAGAGCACATCGTCTTCCATCGCCATCCATTTCCAGAAAGTCCCACCGGCCACCTCCACCGGAGGGGTAATCTCATCCACCAGCCGCCCCGTGGCCGTATCCAGTAATTTGCATGATCGGTCATCCGCCAGATACAAAACCCGCGGCGTTGCAATCATCGTGTTGCGATGCACCATGATCCCGGGCACCAGCGGATACGTCCAAAGGATTGTGCCGTTATAACCGTTGAATGCAACCAGAGTATTGAGGTAAGGTTCTTCCCGAGTCTTGAAAGCGATATTACCGAACGCGCGAAAAAGGCGACCCGCCGCCGCCACGGTATTCGTGGGTACGGGGCCGTAATGCGGTTTGGCCAGAAATTGGGTAAGGTAAGGTGCTCGAGCGATTCGATCCGTTGACCTCGGATTGTTGTCCGGTCCGTGGTTGGGATGCGACCATTCATCGACTCCCTCGGGCAGCGGTTTGGTCAATTCCCGGTTACCAAGCAAGGCCTTGCCCAGAGGACGTAAAGCCCGTAACACTTCACGCTCCGGAGCAGCATCCAAGACGATAATAACGTCCGCCAGATTATCGGCCAGATGAATTCGATCCGGCTCGCCCTGCTCAACAAATACTCGCGTTCCCAAAAAGCCCGCGGCTTCCGCCGCTTGACGGCATTTTTCCACGTCCCGGTCATCCGGCAATTGCACGTAAACAATCAAATCGCTGACTCGGGCCAGACCGATCGCCAACTCACCCGTCGAATCATCAAGAATGCAACAAATCCCCCGATCCGTCCCGATTTGCCGCAGAATCTGCTCAACTTCGGGGATGGCCAACGCACTCTGAGGCATCAGTACCATGATCGCCCACAAAGAACATCGCCCGAACAAGGAGTGTGCCTGCCCGATCATATCCAGCCTCCTCTCGTACTTCGCAAGGATATGCCCGTCATTTGATTCGAATGTAATCGATCCCGATGATGTAGCGTTTCTTGGCCTTCTCATTGGCCCCGACGATCTCCACGGTGAGATGGTTACGGCCTTTGTTCAGGTCGAATTCGCCAAGGTCGATTTCCTCGGTGATTTCCGCTCCCGGCGCGTACAGGTCGATGACCTCGCCCGCCTTGCGATCGTTGATATAAAGCTGAACCTGAGCGTAATCATTATACCGCGTCAGGCATATCAACACGTGCCGGCGGCCGCCGACAGGTGACTCGAAGGCCAGCGGCAACCGGTCTCCGGGCTTGTCCGCGTCCCACCAGAGATGCTTTTCATTGCTCCAGGGCTTTTCGCGGACCTGCTTGTGCAGGCGCTCCACGTTGGCCAGAACCTCCATATCCTCCGCCTCGATGACGCCGGCCACGCGGTAAATCTCCAATTCCGGCAACGGTCGATACACAACCATCGCGGGAGTGATCGGCTCAAACGAAGCGGGACCGCCCAGACTGTACCAGTAGCTCACCGCCGCGCGATTCACCAGTACGGCGGGCATGGTGTGCCAATTCTCCATGTCAAACCGAAACGCCGTGCGGAACGGCATATCGTCGAGAATGTGGAAACGATTGACCGATGCATCGCCGTAATTGGATGGCGCGCTGGCGTGCGTCTGATTGTGGTAAGCGTGGTAAAACAATTCCGGGCAGCACCAGGCGTAGCCATAATAATCCTCCGAACCGGTGCCGAACGTACTTGGAAATGTCTCCTCGTCAAGATAAATCTTCTCGT
>CAZXSA010000384.1:0-3802 GCA_964642815.1 uncultured Planctomycetales bacterium
AGGAGGCATGAACATGTCGTATCGATCAATCAGCATCGGCGCTTTACTGTGCCTGCTCCCGGCGATCCTCGTTTCGGCCGAGATGAAACCGCTGGCGGAGGTGAACTCGCCGGGCATCGAGCGCGATCCCTGGTTGTCGCCCGATGGATATACCCTCTATTTCGCCTCGAACCGTGATGGAGGGGACTTCAACATCTACACTTCGCGATGGGACGGCCAGGCGTTCTCCTCGCCGGAGCGCTTAAGCTCGCTGATCAATTCAGAGTACGACGAAACCCAACCGAGCCTGTCCGCCGACGGGCATTGGCTTCTCTTCGTTTCTCATCGCGGCCGCTTCTGGCGCGGGCCCTGGATCTCCCAGCGGCAACCCGACGGCTCCTGGGGAAAAGCGGTGTTCACCCCTCCTGTCGAGCAAACCCTGATCTACGATGCGGTCATCGGGGCTGACGGTCGAACTGTCTTTTTCAAACAGAAGATCAACAAGAATAATCCTGAAATGCAGATCATGTGCATGGAATATAATCCCGCAGGCCGGTTCTGGAACACGCCATCCGTTCACGACGGCCAGTGGCCTCGGAATGAAGTGCCGGGAGCCCGTTGGCGTTTTGAGGCGAAGGATGGGGACATTTATTTCGAACCCGCGATGGACGCCGAACCGAAACAAGTCGATCAGCAGGAACGGCTCAATTTCGTGGCCGCGTCCAGCCTCTACGGCAACGAGGACGAGGATTACTGGATATCGGAAGGACAGAATCTCGTAGACGACCTGGAGGACACGAGTTGGATATCCAAAGCCGGCAAGCCGGTGAATCAGCAATGGGTTCTCTTGGCTTTGAACGGCCGCGTCCGCTATGTGCCGGGTCTGAGCCGGATTGACTATCTGCGCATTCATCACGGGCCGGTCGAAGCCACCAACAGCGCAAAATCATCCGACGCGAGAAAGAAAACACCGACGCGTATTATTCCGGAGAACGCCGGGCCGGGTAGCCGGCCGACCCGCCTGCGGATTCTCGGTGGAACGGATCGGAACGCCCTGAGGGAACTAGCTGTTGCCGTATTGAATCTGAACGCGGATTCGCCTTGGCATAAAATCCCTCTCCAGGAGCCGACTTGGTTGCGCTATCTGAGGATCGAGGTCATGGAGACCGAGGATTCCGGCTCGCCGTACGTGGCTTTTAACGAAGTGCAGGCCATCGGGGCGGGGCTGAGCGCCCCGCGACCGACGCATCATGTGGGCAGCGACGAGAGTAATAATATCACCGTGGATGGGAAACCTTTCTTCCCCATCTATATGTACTATAGTTACTCCGAGCAGCAATACGCGGATTGGGGTTTCACCTCGACCCTCGAGGGCTACGATGTGGCCCCGGACTCCGCCCGGCTGGCGATCATGGATCGTGCCGAGGATCTGGGTTTGAAAATCATCAGCCACATACCCAACGTGGACACCGAGGCCGATCGTAAACGGGCTCGCAACCAGGTGTTGGCGGCCATGCATCACCCCGCCCTGCTGGGATACCTGATGTCCGACGAGGCCGGCCATAGCGAGCCGACCATGCAGGCCGACGAACGCCGGGCCGCCCTCATTCATCAATACGATCCGCATCATTTCACCATGCTCAATGATCTTTATCCGACCTACTACCCGCGTTCGGCCAAGATCGTGGACGTGTTCTCGATCGACCCCTACCCGAACATCGTCGGCCAGCCTTATTCGTATCAGGGCTTCGCCGTCGATGCGGCGTACAAGGCGGTCGAGTACAAGAAACCCGTGTTGGTGGTAAATCCCTCGTGGGGACCGATTATCAGCGGGGTGGAAAATCGCCTGAATGTCTATCTAGCCCTGATTCACGGGGCCAAGGGCATATCCTGGTATGCTATCGGCGTTCGGAACGATTATCCCGATCACTGGGCGAGCATTCTGCGCTGCGTCAGCGAGATTCAACGGCTCAAACCGGTATTGTTCGCCCCAAACACGCCGGCCGATTCGCCGCTGCTGACCCATTCGACCATCGAGAACCCCGGCGCCCGCATCGACGTGATGATCAAGGAGGTCGGCGGGGAAGTCTGGATGCTGACCGCCAACTGCGAGCCGCGCGAGGCCAAGGTGCGCTTCTCCTTCGGCTGGGGCGACAATATCGTGATCCGGGAAATCATGACCGACCACCCGCAGGCCTGGAGCATGCAAAAAAGCGATTTCACCTCGATGGACGGCTGGCCGCCGCCGGAAGGTCATGAACCGATTCGCGGTGCTCGCCCGATCGATTTGACTTACGGAGCGTACGGCGTACGCGTGTTCCGGATGAAACCTTCCGGGCGAATCGGCCCGCATTGCGAACCGCAGGGGCAAGGCACGCCGCTGGCCATGGTGAACGAGTCCATGCAGCGCAAAACCGTCGAGCAGATCAAGAAACTGCGCGACGAAAACAAGATCGCGGAGGCCAAGGCGGTCATGGACCGGTTCTGGACGCAATACCGTGACCGGGTCTCGGTGGACGATCTGGCCGCCCTGATGGACGAAGTCACCGATAAGGATACCGGCGCGGAGGAAATCCTGGCCGGTTACGGCCGCCTGGCCGACGAACATCCGGACGCCCGCAACTGGCCGAAATGGGTCTTTACCGTTGTCCAGGCCATGGTCAAGGAAAATCGCGCGGATGAGGCCAAGGCCTGGATGGACAAGTTGAGCACGCGGACCCCGAAATCCCTCTGGCGGGCCAATGCCGAGGCCTTGGTCGATCCCGCTTCGGTCCGGGCCGGGCACAAGCCCTGGGTCCTCGCCCGCAAAGTGGATCAGCCGCCGGTCATCGACGGCGAATTGAATGAATCCTGTTGGGAGAATCGGATTTCCTTCAAGAACACCGTATTCCTCGATGAGAGTAAGAAACCGCAGGAAACCGAATTTGCCGTGGCTCACGACAGCGAAAACCTGTATTTCGGCGTCAAACTCATCGAGCCGGAAATGGCCCGCATCCGCAAGAACGTCGATAAGGACGACCGTAGCGTCTGGGATGATGACTGTATCGGGATTTACCTCGACCCTCGCCTGGATTTCGCGTCCTACATGCAGATCATGCTCAACGCGATAGGCGCCAAATGGGACGGCTGGGGCGGCAAACGCGGCGGCGGTAATGCCGGCTCGCTGAATCTCGATATCGAGCGCAAAGCCGTGCTGAAGGACAACGCCTGGCAGATCGAGATACGTATCCCCGTCAACAGTATCAAGAAAGTTACTCCCCCCTCCTCGGGTACCGTCTGGGGCCTAGGGCTGATGCGTTGGCGCCACGTGGAAGGCGCCTTGTACACCGTCTGGGGCAACGAGCAAGGTACCTCCCTGGACGGCTGGCCGGACATGCTCGGCTTTCTGGTGTTTGAATAGTGGATAAGCAACTGATGGTGATTTTTCAAACGGTTGGCAAACACAGGGAGTAAATCGCGTACCCGCGCCGGGTGAGTATCCCTTTCCGGTATGGGCAAACTCGATTATCCAAAGGAGACGATCCGTATCCCCAAACCGCGAACACAAATGATAAGCAAAGAAAGGAACTCGCCATGCCTGACCAGCGGCTATTCAATCCATTTGTCCGAAAGACATGTGTTGTAACCATGTTGGTGCTACTCGTTTTCTGCATGGGGCGCATCGCCCCGGTACAGGCCGAACCAGCAAACGTCAAGCCTGATCGCATTATCCTTACCTGGGATGCCGACCCGTGTACGACACAGGCCGTCACCTGGCGCACCTCGACGGCGGTGACCGAGGCCTGCGCGGAAATCGCTCCCGCCCTGGCCGGGCAGAAATTCG
>CAZXSA010000385.1:0-3767 GCA_964642815.1 uncultured Planctomycetales bacterium
CTCGGAGGACCGACGCAAATGATCCTCACCTTTAGCAAACCCATCGCCGCCATGGCCGGCGATCCTGCCGAAACATCCGTAAGCTGCGCTAATGTGTTGCTTTCCAGCGGCGCCTGCGACAGCGTTGAGGTCATCGATAATCAGATGGCCATAAACATAAGCGGGGTGGCCGGCAACAGTTGCCTGAAAATTACCCTGACAGGTATCGCGGACACTTCGGGAAATCCTCTCCAAGGCAAGAATAGCGTTTCCATCCGCGTGATCGAAGGCGAAATCAACAGGATTGCGCCGGTCGATCTATTGGATCTGTCCATGGTCAAAAATCAGTTGTGCAAACCCGTAACATCGTCCAACTACATGTGCGATGTCAATGCCGATAACGCCATTAACATAATAGACCTCGGGCTTGTCAAGCGAAACCTATTCAAACAAGCATCCTGCCCTTGATGTGGAAGACCGGACCGAGAAAAGCAATCAGCATTCAGCAATCAGCTTTCAGCAATCAGCAATCAGTTTTCAGCAATCAGCTTTCAGTAATCAGCCTTCAGCGTCGGCCTGATGGAACGCCGGGCGGAGAATCCCTCCCTCTCGATTAGCGAACTGGCGACCCATGACTGACTACTGACGGCTGAGGGCTGACGGCTGAACCCTGATCGCCCCATTTGACCCCTGGCGGGTTTTTAGTATCCTTTGGATCGTGCCATTCCGATTACCCAGAACGGTTCGCAGTATACAGCGGGTGCAAACCATCGCCCGGGTGCTGAGCCACCATGGATTCGGCTACCTGGTGCAGAATCTGCATCTGGACCGCTACGTACCGCTGCCCAAACGCTGGCGCCAAATGGCGGCCAAACCCGCCGTCGATCCGGAACAGACCCTGGGCCGGCGTCTGGCCCGGGTTTGCGAGGAACTCGGCCCCACCTTCATCAAGCTCGGGCAGATGCTTTCGACCCGGCCGGACCTCATCCCGCCGGACATTATCAAGGAACTTATTAAGCTTCAGGACCAGGTGCCGCCCTTCGATACCGCCATCGCCAAGCGGATGATCGCCGCCGACCTGGGCACCACGGTTGAAGACGGTTACGCATCATTCGAAAGCCGGCCTTTCGCCAGCGGATCGATCGCCCAGGTTTACCGAGCCACCCTCAAAGGCCCCGACGGCCAGCCCGACCAGCGGGTGGTGGTCAAGGTCAAGCGGCCGGATATCGAGGATGTCGTCCGGCTGGACATGACGATCCTCCGCTGGATCGCCGATCTGGTCGAGCGCATGATGCCGGAGGCGATGCCCTTCCAGCCAAAGGTGGTTGTCGACGAATTCGAGGCCAAGCTGCTACGGGAGATGGATTTCATCAACGAGGCAGCCACCATCTCCCATTTCTCAGAGGCTTACGGGCCGGACCCGAACTTTCGCGCACCTCGGGTTTACTGGAATTTGACCGGGCCGGGCGTGCTGACCCTTGAGGAGCTGGAGGGGATCAGCATGCAAAAGATCCTGGAGGCCGAGGATCCGCGGATCGACCGTCCGTTGCTGGCTTCCCGACTCATGCAGGCTTTCATTCGCCAGTTTTTCGAGATCGGCCTTTTCCACGCCGACCCACACCCCGGCAATTTACTCATTGATCCGCCCGCGCATATCGGGATCATCGACTTTGGGCTGACCGGCCGCATCGACGACGTGCAGCTTGGCCACCTGGTTATCGCTCTCACCGGCGCCCTCAACCGGGAGCCGGAGGTCATCGTCGAAGTTCTCGCGGATATGAACGCCCTTGGCGAGGAGACCGACCGAGCCCAGCTTCGCCGCGAGTTCATGGAGGCGATCGAGAAATACTACGGCCTGCCGCTCGAACGCTTCGACATGCAGACCATGTATTACGAGGTCAACAATTTGATTCGCCGCAACGACGTGACCATGCCGCGCGAATTCGTATTGTTCGGCAAGGCCCTGATCTGCATCGGTGGGATTTGCCTGCAGCTCGACCCGAAGCTCGATCTGGTCTCCCTGGTCAAACCGAAACTCCGGACTCTCATCATGGAGCGGCTCACCCCCGCTCGGCTGGCCAAATCGGCGTTGATTTCCGGTTGGCACATGGTCAATATCATCAAGAGTGCCCCCGGATTGCTTCGGGATATCTCCCGACGCATGGCCCGCGGCAAATGGCAGGTCAACATCCGCCATCAGAACCTGGACTATCTGGCCAACGAGATTGACCGGGCCAGCAACCGGCTTGGGTTCTCGGTCATCATCGGATCGATCATCGTGGGTAGCTCCTGGGTGATCAGCAGCACCAACGCAAAAACATTCCTTGGCCAACCCATCCAGGTTCTCGGGCTTGTCGGGTTCATCGTCGCCGGCATCATGGGCATCTGGCTGCTTATTGCATTCCTGCGTAGCGGCCGCCTTTCCTGATGACGACCGATCATTCGTGGCTTGTGGCAAAACAATCGGGGATTGAAGAGCATCTTTCGTGTCCCATAATCAACACATCCTCGTGCACTGCCGGTGGCATAAATACACTCAGGATACACACTCGGGTGGGTATTAACCCCATTCCGATTCTTTTGCCGAAAACCCGCGTTTTTTTCACGATTATCGTTTGCTTTTCATGGTCATGAATTCTACAAATATGTTGGAAGCTGTCGTGTCCCCTTTCAACGGCTCCGTGGCTCCCCTCGTGGGAGCCACGGGGTTTTTTACGGCCACTCCACTGTCAACAAACGCTCTTCCGCGGCCACGATGAGAGCCGTTTTTACCCTGTCCGGACAAATAACGCCCGTGCTCGGGGCTTTACCGGTGTTTCCTGGGTATGGTCGTTCGCGGATACGTCGGCGGAATCGATCCATGCGGCAAATCATTCCCGCTCAAAAACCTCCTCTATTATCCAGACGGCACCCTGACCGATAAGAAGAGCTATCCGTGTATTGGACGGCGTTCGGCTTGTTATCGCCGCCCGTTACCGGTATTATCTGGCCCCTTAACGCCGCTGACAGACCGCCGTTTGCAGGTGAATCAGACTCATGGAAAAGCACGCATTACCCGAACAGGACGTTCCTGAAACCTTATCCGCCTGGATTGTGGCCCGTGGGTGTCTCACTACGCTGATCGGGGCCGTCGGGGTGTTGATTCCCACGGTGTTATTACCCGGATGCAGCACCGCAAACCTTCGTACACCAGACCGCCTCGATAAAGGTTATGTCGTCGTCCTACCGGGCATCGAAGGGAAGAGTTTTCTCAATGTGAATATCGCCAAGGGGCTTGACGATGGCGGGGTCGGTTCCTACATCAAAATCCACGACTGGACGGCCGGCACCTTGCTTCTTTTTCCCGTAACCATGCGGGCCGAATCGCGCAATCTGCGACAGGCGCGGCGTGTGGCCCAGATGATCGTCGAGTATCAAGATAAATACCCCGGCCGACCGGTTCACCTGATCGGGCACTCGGGTGGCGGCGGCCTGGCCGTCCTTACTCTGGAAGCCTTGCCGCCTCAACGCAAGATCGCCAGCGCGATCCTGCTGGCTCCCGCGATCGCCCCTACCTATGATTTATCCCGCGCCTTGCGGCGGACGGAGTTCGGCATCTTCAATTACTATTCGCGCCGGGATCGCGGTTTTCTTGGCGCGGGTACCACCATTGTTGGGACCATCGACGGCGAGCATACTTCGGCGGCCGGGGCCGTAGGCTTTCAAGTACCTTATGGGTTGGACGAGGAGGGGCGCGAGCTTTATCGGACCAAGCTTCATCAGCAACGCTACACACCCAAAATGGCCGA
>CAZXSA010000386.1:0-3755 GCA_964642815.1 uncultured Planctomycetales bacterium
TGATCCGGTTGATATCCCCATGGGCATATCCATACCGGAAAAAGGCCCCCAGGCCTTGCTTGTCCCCGGGTTTATCGTTCTCCTTGAAGAGTAATTGGTCCATGTTCATATAGAAACCCAAATCCCCGGATTTATAGCGCTGGGTCAGCGCCCCACTCAATGTTTTCATGTACTCGGCACGTACGCGCGGGTTGTACCACCAGCCAAAACGATAATTACCCGGCAAGGTTTTCTCGCCGAATTTCCACTTCGGAGTCAGACCGAACTCCCAATTACCCACGAAATGGGCCGGTCCGTGAAAGGCGGTATCGAAACCCGTGCGGGTGGCGCGGTTGTCCGCGTCCAAGGCTGACGCCTGAAAATAAAGCCAATCCACCGGCCAGACTTTCACATAGGCCCCGACACCCTTGGCCGTCGGTATGGTCAGATTGTGCGAGAAACCGCGATACGAAAACTGCGTCACGTAGCTCTGGGCATATTCATTCTTATCGAACAAATCCAGCACGTTCAGAATCTTGCCCAAGCGGAATTCAAGACGATCATCGAACAACCGTTGGCGATACCACCATTTATCCACCAAGATGCAATTGTGATCTCCATAGAAGTAATCTCCGTCGGACCCCGCGGAATAAAACGGAGCCACCAGGGAGCCCACGTCGGATTGAATGCCATCATTCCAGCTTTGCTGCGCACGCATGAAGAACGAGGCACCGGGCAGCTTCAACATTTTTTGGAAATCGAGTTCCAGATTATAAAACCACTTACCGGCGATTTCGTGAGCGTTATGGGTATTGACCCCGCCGCTGAAATTCTGTTCGTAAACCGTGACCAACATGGGCGAGAAATCCACGCCCACATCCTTCAGGACGGTACGCGCGCCGAACCAGTCGCCGGTCAGCTTGGAGGCGGTCAGAAGATTATACGGAACGCTCTTGGGCTGCGCCGGGGCCGGGGCGGTTTCCACCGGTGCCGGCGCGGTTTGGGCGGAGTCGGCCGCCAAGGTAACTCCCGCCGGTTCCAGACTTACCTCGGGAACGGTAAATCCCGCGGCTTCCGGGCCATCTGAGGATGATGCATACGCCGCATGAACCGCCCCGAAAAAAAGCGGTAAACAAAACAGAAACATCATGGCGTTCCGTTTTTCCCTCGGCTGGTACTGCTGTATCATGACTGTCCTCGTTGTTGAGATTACCAGGGGTTTTCCATTCATTCCTGGCTACGTCGAGACAGGGTACAGAACTCTTCCACAAGGGTTGTCCAATTACGGACAAATCAGTTATCGGCACCAGTTTTGGGCAAGGACAAAGGAAAATCTTTGTTTGACTGGTAATTGTGACACAAGGAGGATGATCCCCCTACCCCTCGATATGCCGAAACACAAAAAATGACGGCCCGGCGTCACACGGTCGGATACCGATTATAAACCGGTTCAGATAGTAGTAAAACAAGGGTAACGTCACGAAAAGAAGGTAGCCGGGCGGTATTCCGCTTCATCAACCGTCTGAGTTTTCCCTGTCACCAAGAGGCATGAGGGACTCTCTCTCCAAGGTGTCCGGGGAACCGTACGATGTGTCGCGCGGCAGGTGTTGATGGGTCCAAATCGCCAGCATGGATCCGAACGTCAGCAGCACCCCGCCGATGAGTTGACCAAGCGATAGGCGCTCGCCAAGGAAAATGGATGCACAGAACAGGCTGACAAAGGGAGTAACCATGAGGAAAAGCGAACAGACGGCCACTCCGAGCCTTTTAACGGCGATGTAGTATAGTCCGTGGGCGCAGCCGATGCCGATGATCGCGGAGACAATCAGCAGGATAAGGGCAAAGCGAGGCAGGTGAAGCACGGCTTCCGGACGGCCAAGGGGAGCCAGACCAATCAACCCAATAGAGGTATAGGCACTGATAATGGCGAAAGCACGCAAGGCATGAATATTCCCAATGACGTAACGCACGGACAGTTCATACATCGAGTAGGTCAAACTACAGAAAAATATAATCAGCACGCCGGCGATGGTTATTCCCGTACCAATGCGCAAGCCAAGGGTGGACATCACGATAAAACCCACGATAGCCAAACCGGCCCCCATCCAAAAGCGCGGATTGCCGGCCAAACGGCGTTCCTCGGGAAACAGCCAGAACGCACCCAGAATGGACCAGACCACGCACAGGCGGGAAAGAAAAGCCATGAGACTGGCATCCATGTAATAGGGAGCGGCACCAAAAAGTGCCTGGGCTACGATATTGAATGAAGCGGGCAACAACGCCGCGATCCAGAAACGTCCCAACCCATTACGAATACTGATGATAAGCCAGGGCAGATAAACGGCGGCGGCAATCGGGTAGCGGACCATATTGGCGGTGAAACCATCCGGAACCAGACCCGGCCGGGTCAAGTACTTAACCATGGGAGGGATTACTCCCCAGCACACGGCAGCAGCCGCAAGGCAAATAATCGCGGGAACATCGAAACGGTGCGCCCTTACCGGGACGACTTTATCCGTAACGGTACCCCAATCGGTCGGCGATGTTGACATAAGTATTTCATGCAACCGGCCGCCCCTTTGTCCGGAGCGACGTGGATGCCTGCCTTTCTCTTAACCCGCGTATGGGTGTTTCCAGGGTGGGCGATATTCGCGTTTCAGCAGCGCGGCGGCGGGATCATCAGGGATGGTTTCTCTTTCTGCGTCCCAGGTGATTTTGCGGCCGACCTCGCAGGCGATGGCCCCCAATTGCACCAAAAGGGTTGATTTATACCCTTCCTCGACCGGCGTGCAAGGGGGCTTGCGGGTACGGACCGCATCGAGCCAGTCGGCCATGTGGCGTTTACGGAGTTCGTTGGAGGTGGTGCTCTTTACGATGAGGGGCGTTTGGTCCTTATCCTCGGGCACGGTGCGCCATTGCTCGTCGGTCACGACGATGGTTTCCTTTTCGCCGTAAAGGATTACCGCCATGAAGTTTTCCGGTTGATAGGCGGCCGCCCCCCACATGCGATGCCGCCAAGTAAGCGGGCAGCGCTGAAACTCGTAATGGACGGTAAGAATATCGGGAGTGTTGATCTGCTTTTTCAATTCGTAAAGTCCACCGGCGGCCTGCACGGTAAGAGGCGCACCCTCGTCGAGCATGAAGCGGGCCAGGTCAATCATGTGGATACCCCAGTCCACGAGGTGGCCGTTACCGGTGGTTTTTTCATAACGCCAGAAGCGGTGGCCGACCGCATCATTGTAGGGTATCAGCGGAGCAGGTCCGCACCACAAATCCCAATCGAGGGTGGCCGGCGGAGCTTTCGGTTCGCGAACCGGACACTTGCAGGCGAAGTTGATATGGCATTCGGCCTGAACGATGCGGCCGGCGCGGCCCTGGCGGATATAGTCGCGGACCGCATGGGCCACGTCATTCTGGCGTCGCTGGAAGCCGACTTGGACAATGCAGTTATGTTTGCGGGCGGCCTCGACCATGGCGCGGCCTTCGCGGACATCGTAGGCCAGCGGCTTTTCGCAGTAGATATCCAAGCCTTTCTCGCAGGCGGCGATGAAGGGCAAGGCGTGCCAGTGCGGCGGAGTGGCGATGATGGCCGCCTGCAAGCCCGGCATGTCGAGCATTTCGCGATAATCCGCGAAGGTTTTCGGTTGAGCGGTTTGCTTGTTTTTGAGCGCGTTGAACGCGCTATCCAAATGGGCGGTATCGATGTCGCAGAGGGCAACAAACTCGCCCCCACCAGCCTCGATAACCGCGGGGATCAGATTACCCACGCCGAATCC
>CAZXSA010000387.1:0-3752 GCA_964642815.1 uncultured Planctomycetales bacterium
CCAGCCCGACGGCAAACTGGTCGTGTAGGGCCCGTAGCCCATGTAGCAGTTGTTGGTCGACGTGGTCTTGCGCCAGTCGTCGTTGCTGATCGACGAACCGCACAAATGCGAGAAGCCGCTGCCGCCTTCGTAGGTGGCGATCAAATCGCTCACTTCCACCACCCAGGTCTCATTGTCGTAACCTTGGGCATTGGTGGCCCGAATGGTGATGGTGATTTCGTCGTCGATATCGTCCGCGTCCGGAGTCCATCCGGAAACATAACCGCTGCTGTTCACCGTGAGACCGGCCGGAGCGGTAACCACGCTCCACGTCGGCTCGGGATAGCCCGCGGAAAGGGACAATTGCTTGGTATACGGTGCATAAACACTGATAGTCTGGGGATCAGGGGTAACCTCGTTAATCACCGGCGCGGTGGGTTGCTGATGGACTTTGATGTAATTCACCTTAAGGTATGAATTGTCATACCAGAGCGTCCGGAACTCCAGCCGGTGGCTCGCATTGGTGTGGGTGAAGTTCAGGGTGAAGTCCTGATAGGTGCTGGCGCTGGTGAATTCCTGACGAGTGATGGTCCGGGTAGCCCGAACCCCGCCGCCGTCCGCGTCGTTTACATCAATGGTAACGACATTGGCGTTGTCGGCCGTGTTGTTATCGATCATCATGCGCCAAGTGGCCTGATATCCGCCCGCGGCAAAGGCCTTGGTATAGGGACCATAGGTCAGATACCCCGTCGCGTCCTGAGCCACGTTGGCCGAGCGCGCGTCGCCGTCGCTGCGCCCGATCTGCTTGCTGAGTTGCTCGTCCCATTCGGCCTGATACAGCCGCACGAACGGATTCGTACCGCCGATATGGGCGTCAATCTGGTCACACGCATTCTGTTCGGCCGTCTCCCATTGGCTGTACAGGCGGCCGTTGCTGTTGGTCATCCGGAAGCTGCGGAAAGGGGTATTATCATAGTTGTCGCCGTTGTGCAGGCACCAGCCGGCCGCGTCGGCATTTTTACCGCCCACGCAATCCCGCAGAAAATCGCTCGTCCCCGGCTGCCAGGCGGCATAACCCCGCCGGAAGGGTTCCTGCAGGTGCACGGGCATGCGCACGCTATAGGAGCCCATCCACGTAATGAAATCCTTGACCGTTCCCAACGTCTGAGCAGGGCAGCCGGAAGTGCGGCACAGGTGCGGCGTCATGAAATCCAACCCGGGGCTGATATATTTGTTATACAAATCCGAAGCGCTGCTCGGAGTCTGCGAGGCCGTGCAGAGCACGCCCGGTTTGTACTGCTTGGCCCGGTTTTTCAGGGCGGCCAGGTCGCTCGGCGAAACATAACGGGCGTCCTGCACGTCACACTCGTTGGACAAATCGAAATAGACATTGGTGTAGGAGTACAGCTCCGTTGCCAGGGTTTGAACGGCCGCCAAGTGCTGCGTCTGATTGGTGGGGCCTACCCAAGAGTTGTTGCCGTCCCGGGTCAAACTGCAGTCAACGATTATACCCCGCGCGTCACACGCCTCGATGAGCGTTTTCAACCGGTTCATGTAGGTGGCGCGGACGGTTCCGCTGTCGGTCATCACCGACACGTCCTCGTCCGTGACCGGATCGGTCCAATACATCCAAACGCGAATCCAGTTGTATCCGTCGGCCACCATATCATCCAGATCCTGGGTGACGTAACTGGCGGTGGTAATGGTTTGCGCGCCGTAGTAACTAACACCATTCAAAAATGTGGGTGTACCGTTGATGGTGAAAAACCGTCCATCCCCGGTGATGCCGATCGTGGTGCTGGCCTGAGCCGGGAACACCATTCCCGCCAGGACGATCAACACGCCCATACCAATTCCCTTCCTGATCCAATGGTTGGTCCTCATTTGACACTCCTTTTTGAAATGAAACTCTTCCACACAACCCCGCCCCGGGGTCTATGCGATGACAAACCGCTTGTAGTGACGAAAAATTGACAACTTGAAGAAATGTGTTGACCGATCGGCTATCGAACGAAAAGTTCCCTGCCTCTTTCCCGAGACCGGGCGATTTCGCCGCGATTACCAAGGCCTTGCCGAGCTTTCAAGACAATTGGGTGTCTCTCCGAGACGATTTTCAGGCTCGTCAAGGTGGCCTAGGCGGAACGGTCGCTCTTATACTTCAAGCTGAAAAAATCTCCGCTTATTCCAAGGCTTTCGAATAGCACTCTTAAGGGCGTCAAGATGAAAAAAGTGGGCCGAAACGTGTTATGACAAGAAGAAATATCCATCAGGCCCAATTTGCGAATCGCCAGTTTACGATAATATGGGACCATTGCAATACGTAAAACTACGTAGTTTTTGCATTTTTAGCCATTTTTCTTGAATAATATTCTCCCATATTAATATGTATCATTTGTTAAACCTATGTAATAATACGTAAATCATAAGCTGATTATCATTTGTTTATATTTTAATTAAGTTTCTATTACAAAAATATTGTCCGAATAAAAGACTTTGGAACATGTTTTGCCTAGTAAAGAAAGGATGGCTAGAGTTTCTTGAGTGCTTTATATTTAAGTACTTGTATTTATTAAATTTGGAGAATCACGATGGCCAAGGTGGGAGTGTTGCAGCATTTCTGGTGTGAGCCGGCCGTCATTTTCGAGGAGGCCTTGGTTGATTCTGGGCACCATATCACGAATCTGGAGCTGTTTAATGGGCATTCGGTGCCTACAAAAGATGCATTTGATGCCTGGCTAATCATGGGTGGTCCCATGAACGTGGATGATACGCATCGGTATCCTTTTTTAGCAACCGAAAGAGAATTGTTGGCGGAGCTGATTGCTCTTGATCGGCCGATACTTGGCATCTGCTTGGGTGCCCAGCTTATTGCCCGTGCTTGTGGTATGCGGGTTTATTCCAAACGGCCAAAGGAAATCGGTTTATATAGCGTGCGAATTACCGCCGAAGGAAAGGTTGACCCCCTATTCAAGCTCATGGATGATCCGCAGGAAGTCTTTCAGTGGCATGGAGATACGTTCGACTTGCCACCCGAATCCGTACACCTGGCCCGATCGGAAAGATATGAAAACCAGGCTTTTCGCATGGGCCGCAAGGTCTACGGGGTTCAATTTCATATTGAAGCCGACCTGCGGATTGCCCGTCAATGGCATCATCAATGGGCTGACGAAATCGCCGCTCTATCCGAGGCAGACCAGCGACGGATCGCGGGGTGCGATTTGGAGGAGGCGTTGAGCAGGCAAAATAGGCTTGCCCGGCGATTCGTTGCGGCATGGGCGGATCTTTTTTGATTATTTCAGCATTGTAAAGTTCTTCTATACAACATCTTATGACATGTTCCCGCGTGGTCCTTGAAGATTACGAGGGCAAGGGCCCTTCGGTCGTTGAAGGAGGAAAGCTTTGGCAACCGATAGAAAAACAGTGTATAATAAAGCTGTTGACAAGCGTGTGTGTCCGTGTACACTATGCGTGTTATAAAGTAGGGGATTGCCAGGATCGGCACAGCCGTTGAGCCAAGGCCGTTCGATATGGGAACAAGCTTTTTGCGAAAAGAGCGAGACATTAAAGCCGTTTGTGGACGTTTCACCTAGCGGGCAGCGGTCGGTATCGTTTGAATGAAGGCGAACCGCCAGCTGTGAAGCTGGCGGTTTTTTTATCAGATGCGGGCGACGGGCCCGGCAAGACGCGATGATGCGGACGGTTTTGAAAAAGGATGGGGTATTACCCGGGCTCGTAGCTCAGTTGGTTAGAGCGCGTCGCTGATAACGACGAGG